>NZ_JBAFWT010000056.1:0-20964 GCF_043195195.1 Roseixanthobacter psychrophilus | reverse complement strand
TCGCATCATCGGCGAGGTGCCCTTCTCGCTCGATCCCCGGTTGTTCTGAGGCGAGAAGGGAAGGGCGTCGCCCTGCGGGCCGGGCTGTTGGCTGCGCTGAAGCCAGCAAGCCGTCTTCATCCCAAAGGCTTCCATCCCAGGCACTCCAAGCCTTGCGGGGCGTCGACCTCATTGTGGCGGTGACCTTCGTCAGCGAGATCGGCAACCTGAGCCGCTTCGAGAGCCCCCGAGGTGGGGGTGGAAAACGTGCTCTGATCGAAACGGCTATTGGGCGTTATAAGGCGCTGATCGTAACCGGAGCAGATTCCGGGGCGGCTACGGTCGAGCGGCCTGCCGGATGAGATCTGGCAGGGGTGGGATTGAGGCCTGTGGGTTGATGCCGAGCCGATCGCCGAGATAGGCGAAGAACGAGACGCCGAGCTTCATTCAGGTCTTCATGAGGCCGAGGAAGACGTCCCGCGCCTGCCGTCCGGCGTCGCTCATCGTGCCGCCGGAGATCTTGCGCTTGGTGACGAAGGCGCGGATGTCGTTCTCCGAGCCATTGGTATGCAACGGGATCTCGGGGCGCTCCAGAACCCGCAGCAGTTCGGGTTTTCGGCGATGAAGCCGCGCCAGGAGCCGGTCGAGCAGGTTGTATCCGGTTCGTGGCCGGAAGATGCGGGGTCGAATCGGGCGCGCAGGGCCGCAGCGCATCTCTTGCACGGATCCTTCTGCCAAGCCTTCAGGTCTCGATAGAACCACCAGATCAGCTGACGCACCAGCTCGACCGACTGTCGCTGCTGCGGCGTTGCCGGCACCAGCTTGTGGACGAGCCTCTCCGCATGCACCCAACACAGCGCGTGCTCGCCGACGCGGAACTGGCCGGCGCCATCGGAGACGATCGCCGTGTCGCCCAGCAGGCCGTGGTGATGGATGGCGCCCCACAACGCACCTTCGGTGGCGATCCGTACCGGGTCCGGCGTCACGCCGAGCTGGTCGATGCCCAGCGCCGTCAGGTGCGCCTGCCATGCGGCCCCGTCCGCGAAGATCTTCTGCAGTGCGGCCTCGAGACGATCGATGACCGGTCCCGCCAGATTGCGCCCGCGCATGTAGGCCAGCGCCTCCTTGTTCACGACATGCTCGCCGTGACCGGCGCGAAGCGTGTCCAGGAACGCCGCGCGCGACTTCGAGGCACCGGTGCGGAAGGCCGTGAAGCGATCGTCGCCGATCTGCGTGGTGTAGCCGTCCGCGTGGGCGTGGCGTGCGGAGGTGTCATCCACCGTCACCCACTGTGCCGTCGCAAGGCCCGCGCGAAGCACGTCGCGATCCTCGCTCACGAACTCGTCCACGTGATCCGCTATCAGTCGCACGACCTGGCGCTTGGAGATGGCGATGCCGATCCCGGTCAGAAGAGCCGTCAGCCGCTCCGTCGTCACCTGTCCCTGCACGTGGCAGGCGAGGATGAAGCGCCGCAGGTTCGCACCCCAGCCGCCGACGATCCCCGGCGGCAGCGGCGCTACCACCCTCCCCCCCGCCGGCGTTACCCAGCGCTCGCGGCGATACCGCACGACCTCGGTGACCAGCACCAGGTCGCGAACCAGGATCGTCTCGTACCCCTTGAAGCGCGATCCTGCCGGCACCTCCGCCGGAACGACCACCTCCCGGCTCACCTGATTGCCGTCCCGCTTGCCACCGCGCCGGCGGCGCTTGCCCTTGCCGCGCGACGGCCCTGTCGCCTTCTCCATGCCCGAAGGCTTCGACGTCTTGAACTTCGGCCGGGGCGGCAGCCCCTTCAGCGCGGCGATCTCGTCCTTGAGATCCCGGTTCTCTGCCTTCGCCGACGCAAGCTCCGTCTTCAGGCCGGCATTCTCGTCACGAAGGCTCCGAACCTCGGAAAGAAGCTCCACGACAAGATCGCGAAGCGCCCCAACCGGCCGGTCCCTGACCGTATCAGCGTCTCGTTCCGACATGGAAATCGTGAATCACGACCCCCACTTCCTGAAAAGCCCCTTCGCCCCGGAATTTGCTCCAGTTACGCGCTGATCGGCCGACGTCTGCGAGCCCGCTTCTTTGCCGCCCAGCAGACGGAGGTTGCCATCGGTTGTGCAGTCCTCAACCGCATGCTCGCCTGTGCACGCCTGCACTCGGTTCGCTGCAGCGCATAGAGGACGATATCAAAGACCCCATTGCGCCGCATGTCGCATCCGTGCACCAACGCCCCCAAGTACGGTTCGTCAGACGGTGAAAAATCCGACGATGGCGTGCGCCCGAAATCATGCGCCAGGCGATGGCCGGCAAAATCCGTGGTCGTCATGAATAGGACGGGCTTGCACCTTCATCCGAAGAATGCTAAACGATCGTTTAGTTAGATAGGTGATGTCTTGACCTCGACAGCTTCGAAACGTCAACCAAGCCGCTGGCCTGCCTTGCTGGACGCCGCGGCCATCTTCTTCGCCGAGCGCGGCTACCACGCCACCGCCATGCGGGACATCGCGCGTGTCGCGAACGTCACGCCGGGAGCGGTCTACTTCCATGTGGCGACCAAGCATGCGCTGCTCGTGGCCGTCTATCAGGAAGGCGTGGATCGCATCATCCGCCACTTCGATGAGGCGATCGCGGAGGAGTACGATCCGGTGAAGCGCTTCCGCTGCGCCATCCAGGCCCACCTTGAATCCATCCTCGATGAGAGCGCCTATGCGCGCGTCATCGTCCGCGTGCTGCCCGAGGATGTGCCGGAAGCGACGGAAGAGTTGAAGCGCCAGCGCGAGCGCTATGAGGAGCGCTTCCGCGCGCTGATCGACGGCCTCCATCTTCCTCAGGGCCGCAATCCCAAGCTGATGCGGCTGCTGCTCATCGGCGCTCTGAACTGGACCCCGGTCTGGTATCGCGGCTCCATCGGCGGCCTCGACCCTGTCGTCGATGAGATGGTCGCCTCGTTCGGCATCCAGCCCACACGAAGGACGAGCAAGAAATGATCCATGCCGGCACGCGGCCCCTCCGTGTCCTCGTCACCAAGATCGGCCTCGACGGGCACGATCGCGGCAGCCGGATCGTTGCCGCCTATCTGCGCGACGCCGGCATGGAAGTGATCTACACGCCACCCTGGCAGACCATCCCGGGTGTCGTGAAGCTCGCCACTGAAGAGGACGTAGACGTCATCGGCATCAGCTCGCTGGCCACCGACCACCTGATCGTCCCGAAAATGATGGAGGCGCTGCGCGCCGCGGGGCTCGGTCACGTGGGTGTCGTGGTGGGCGGCATCGTGCCGGAAGCGGAGCAGTCGGCGCTCGCCGCGGCCGGCGTCAGCCGGGTGTTCGGTCCGGGCGCCGCGCGCGAGGAGATCGTGGAGTGCGTGACGGCCCTCGGCCAGAAGTCGCGCGCGGAGCGTGTCGATGACTATTCGGAGGCAAACCCATGAACCAGGCCGCGGTGCAACTTCCACTCCCGGGGTTCGAGCAGGCCTCTGGCCAGTGGCGCTCTGACTATTCCCGCCAGGTGGCCGGCGAGAAGCCGGTCCGCAACCGCTCCGGCATTGAGGTTCAGCCGCTCTATTCGCCGCGCGACTGGGCGGGCGAGCGCTATCTGGATGATCTCGGCTTTCCTGGCCAATACCCCTTCACGCGCGGCATCTATCCATCCATGCATCGCGGCCGCACCTGGACCCAGCGCCAGCTCATCGGCCTCGGCACGCCGCAGGATTACAATGTCCGGGTCCGCCGCATCATTGATGCGGGCGCCACCGCCATCAGTCTCCTGCCGTGCTGCTCGGGCTTCCGCGGCATCGATTGCGACGAGGTGGACCCGGTGCTGCTCGGCACCTGCGGCACGGTGGTGAACACCACCGACCACATGGATGCGGCGCTCGACGGGGTGCCCCTCGGCACCATCTCGACGGCCATGAACGATCCTTCCCCGTTCACGCTTCTGGCCTTCACCCTGGGGGTGGCGCGCCGCCGCGGCATCGACTGGCGCAGCATCACCGGCACCTCGAACCAGAGCGACTATATTTCCCATTTCATCGCCAACCACCAGTTCTACCGGCTGTCCCTGCCGGGGTCGCGGCGGGTGCTGCTGGACCACATCGAATTCTGCCGGCGCGCGTTGCCGAACTGGAATCCCCTGTCGGTAGTCGGCCAGCACATGCAGCAGGCCGGAGCGACGCCCGCCGAGACCATGGGCTTCACCTTGTCCTCGGCGATCCAGTACGCGCAGGACTGCATCGAGCGCGGCATGGACGTGGACGACGTCCTGCGCCGCTTTACCTTCTTCTTCGATATTTCGATCTCCTTCTTCGAGGAGATCGCCAAGTTTCGCGCCGGCCGACGCATCTGGGCGCGGATCGCCCGGGAGCGGCTCGGCGCGAAGGACCCCGCCTGCTGGCGCTTCAAGTTCCACGGCCAGACCTCGGGCGTCGATCTCACCCAGCAGCAACCCTTGAACAACATCGCCCGCGTCTCGGTCCAGGCCATGGCCGGCATCCTCAGTGGGCTTCAGTCCATGCACACGGATGCCTATGACGAGGCCATCGCCTGCCCCAGCGAGGAGACGGCGCGCATTGCCGTGGCCACCCAGAACATCCTGCGCGACGAGGCGCAGCTCTGCGCCGTGATCGATCCCCTCGGCGGTTCTTATTACGTGGAGCGGCTGACCGACCAGATGGAGGCGGAGATCGAGGCAGTGATTGCGCGGATCGACGCGGCCGGAGGCATGTACAAGGCGGCCGAGGTCGGGCTGGTGCAGACCATGATCGGCGAATCCGCGCTCGCCTTCCAGGAGCAGCTGGAGACAGGCGAGCGCAAGATCGTTGGCGTCAACTGCTATCAGGTCGAGGAAGACCCGACCATTCCGCCCGCCGAGCGCCCGGACCCCGCGGCCATGGAGCGGCATGTGGAACGCTTCAAGGCATTCAAGCGCGAACGCAGCCAGGACGCGGTGGCACGCGCCCTCGACGCGCTGGCGCGGGCCGCCAACAGCGAGCGCGAGAACGTGTTCGAGAAGGTGGTGGAGGCGGCCGAGGCCGGCGTGACCCATGGCGAGATGGTGGGCTGCCTGCGCCGCGAGCTGGGCTTCGGCCATCCCCTAATCATCGCCTGACAGGATCGCCATGGCCCCGTCCCCGATCCCGCTGGCGCAGCGGCTGCGCGCCGGCGATCCCCGCGCGGTGGCGCGGGCCATCAGTCTCATGGAGGAAGGCGGCAGCGCCGCCGCCGCGCTTCACGCCGCCATCCTGCCGGCGACGGGACGGGCGCTTACGATCGGCTTCACCGGCCCCCCCGGCGCCGGCAAGTCGACGCTGGTGGACGCCTTCGTGGCCGAGCTGCGCAAGAGCGGCCGTACGGTGGGGGTGGTGGCGGTGGACCCCTCGAGCCCCCTTTCGGGCGGGGCGGTGCTTGGCGATCGCATTCGCATGGGCCGCCACACGGACGATCCGGGCGTCTTCATCCGCTCCATCGCCTCGCGCGGACATCTCGGGGGGCTCTCGCGGAGCATCCATCATGTAGTGGACGTGCTCGACGCCGCGGGCCGCGACGCCATCGTGATCGAGACCGTGGGCGCCGGCCAGTCGGAGGTGGAGATCGTGGACGTGGCGGCGGTGCGCATCGTTGTGAACGCGCCCGGCCTCGGCGATGACGTGCAGGCCATCAAAGCCGGCATATTGGAGATCGCCAGCATCCTGGTGGTGAACAAGGCTGACCTGCCGCTTGCGCCCCGCACGGTCCGGCAGCTCAAGGCCATGCTGAGCCTGCGGCGGGAGGGTGAGGCGGACGTCCCGGTGCTGGAGACCATCGCCAGCGAGGACCGCGGCGTGGCGGAGCTGCTCGCCGCGGTGGACGCCTGCGCGACCTTGCGGCCGGAAGATGCGGCCGCCCGGCGGCGCACCCGCATCCGCCGCCTCGTCGCCGAAGGCGCGGCAGGGGAGATGCGGCGCCGCATTCTCGCCTGGGACGATGCGGCCTTCCTCGAAACGCTTGCGCGGGCGGCGCGAGGCGAGATCGACATCGACACGGCCGCGCGCGCCGCTATGGAGGCGCAGGCCGGTGGCGTTCCACTTCCTGTCGCGGTTCCGCAGAAGGCCGATCGGAGGGCCGGATGAACGCGCCCGCCGATCGCGCGGAGGACCCGGCCGCCGAGGCGTGGCGCTGGGCGCGGTTCATGCTGTCGGGCGACCGGCCGGCCGGTGCCTTCGGCTTCGAGCTCGTCGCCGCCGGTCCGGGCGCGGCCGAGCTGGCGATGACGGTGCCCCCGGTGGCGCTCAACGCCTTTGGCACCTGCCATGGCGGTGTGCTGTTCACCCTGGCCGACGCGGCTCTTTCCATCGCCTGCAACAGCCGGGGCCAGCAATCGGTGGCCCAGACCTGCAGCATCGCCTTCCTGAGGCCCGTGCAGCCCGGCGATCGGCTGATCGCCCGCGCCAGCGAGCGCGCCCGCACCGCCCGCACCGCCATCTATGACTGTGCCGTGGTCAACGGCGCCACCGGCAAGGTGGTCGCCGAGTTCCGCGGCCACTCCCGCACCATCGCGGACCACATGCCCATCGGTCCGGCAACCTGAGACGGGGCGACGCCAGCATGACGGCACTGGAACAGCCGGTGATTTCCGACATCTATTTCACCGCCCGGGAGGTCATGGATCCCGAAGCGCGGGAGTGGGACCTCCTCGGCCGGCTCCCCGGCCTTGTCGCGCGCGCCATGCAGGCCCCCGGCTGGCGCCGCCACCTCGCAGGCATCGATCCGGGCGGCGTGAGGGATCGGCAGGCGCTCGCGTGCCTGCCGATCCTGCGCAAGGCGGACCTGATGCGGCTCCAGGCGGAATGCCCCCCGCTGGGTGGGCTCGCCTGCGCGCCGGTCTCCTCCTTCAAACGCCTGTTTCTTTCCCCGGGACCGGTGGCGGAGCCGGAAGGCCATGGTCCCGACTGGTGGGGAACCGCCCGCGGCCTCCATGCCGCCGGCATGCGGCGGGGCGACATCGCCATCAACTGCTTTTCCCACCACCTCACTCCGGGCGCCCGGTTCGTCGAGAGCGGCATGCACGCCATCGGTGCCGCCGTCATTGCGGGCGGCGTCGGCAACACCGACCAGCAGGTGGAAGCCATCTGCCGCTACGGCGCCACCTGTTATCTCGGCACGCCCGATTTTCTGAAGCTGCTGCTCGACCGGGCCGCGGAATTGGGCAAGAGCACGCGGACGCTGACGAAAGGGTTTGTCTCCGGCGCGGCGCTTCCCTCCTCCCTGCGGGCGTTGCTGTCGGCCCGCGGCGTTTCGGTCCTTCAGGGATACGCCTGCGCCGATGTCGGGCTGATCGCCTACGAGACCGTGCCGGACGACGGCTTGGTCCTCAACGAGGAGCGCCTCGTCGAAATCGTCGATCCCTCCACCGGCACGCCCGTGGAGCCGGGAGCGGTGGGCGAGGTGGTGGTCACGCGCTTCGACGCCGACTACCCGATGATCCGCCTATCCACCGGAGACCTCTCGGCCGTCAAGCCCGGCCTTTCCCCGTGCGGCAGGACCAATCAGCGGCTCGCGGGCTGGCTGGGCCGCGCCGACCAGAGCGCCAAGGTGAAGGGCATGTTCGTCCACCCCTCGCAGGTGGCCGAGCTCGCTTTGAGGTTTCCCGAGCTCGCCAATGTGCGTCTCGTGGTCCTTCGCGCACGGGAGCAGGACGCCCTGCGGCTCGATGCGGAATGCGCGAGCGCCGGTGCTGGCCTGTTGCAGGCCATCGCGCAGGCGCTGAGGGACATCACCAAGCTCGGCGGCGAGGTCCTGCTCGTGCCCCCGGGCACCCTGGCCCCGGACGGCCGCGCCATCATCGACATGCGCTGAGCACCGGCGGCCGGCGATCGCGAAGGCGCCCCGGTCACCCCGCCAACGCGCCAGCGCCCGGCGGACGCCTGCACTCGAACACGCAACGGGCAATCGCCCCTCGAAAGGCGCCTGCCTGCGGCTCGGCCCTGATGGGCCGCGTGCCGGCCGAGAGGTAACCTGGCGTTCCTTCTTTACCTCCGCCGGACCCACCGGCCTGGCGACGCCTCCCAGCGCCCTCCGTGCAGTCGCCAGAGCCCGCCGGGAGAACGGCCAAGCTGGAGCAAATGGGGCAGCCAACAGCGTTCGTCGCCGACAAGCTGATTGAACACTTGTTTAGTTCGATGGCCGCTGCTAGGCTCCCCTCCGATGGTTGAAAGACCATCCAAAATCCAAGGAAGGTCGAGGGAGGATGCAAGGTGGCCGACACCTACGCCGCAGACACCTTTCCCAAGCTGCTGCTCGACAATGCCGCCCGCCGCCCGGCCCGCCCCGCCATGCGGGAGAAGCGATACGGAATCTGGAAGACCTGGACCTGGGCCGACCTCACCCGTGAGATCGAGGCGCTGTCCCTCGGCCTGAAGGTGGCGGGCATCGCGCCCGGCCAGCGCGTGGCGGTCATCGGCGTCAATCGCTCGCGCCTTTACTGGAGCATCCTCGCCGCTCAGTGCGTGGGCGCCGTGCCGGTTCCGCTCTATCCGGACGCGGTAGCCCAGGAGATGGCTTACCTGCTCGCCCATGCGGAAGTCACCGCCGCCATCGTCGAGGACCAGGAGCAGGTGGACAAGCTCCTGTCCGTGCTCCCCGAGCTGCCGGCGCTCCGGCTCATCGCCTATGACGAGCCCCGCGGCATGCGCGATTATGTCTGCGAGGCCTGCGCGCTCACCAGCCTCGACGCGATCATGGCCTCCGGCCGGCAGGAGACTGCCGGCGCAGGCCTCAGCCGCGCCTTCACCGACTTAGTCGCCCGCACCGGGGGCGGCGACACCTCGATCATCCTCTATACGTCCGGCACCACCGGTCGGCCGAAGGGGGCTGTCATCTCCTCCGAGCGGGCCATCAGCGCCGCCCGTCAGACGGTGGCGGCGGACCGCCTCGACGAGACCGACGAGGTGCTCGCCTATCTGCCCATCGCCTGGGCCGGTGACCACTATCTGAACTATGCCCAGGCCTTCGTTGCCGGCTTCTGCATGTCCTGCCCGGAAGAGCCGGAAACGGTGGCTATCGACATCTTCGAGATCGGCCCCACCTTCTATTTCGCGCCACCGCGGGTGCTGGAGGACCTGCTCACCCGCATCATGATCTCCATGGAGGATGCGGGCCGTGCCAAGCGCTGGCTGTTCGACCGCTTCATGGGCGTGGCGCGGTGCTGGGGCGAGCCGATCCTCAACGGAAGGGCCGACGTGCCGCTCCACGGCCGCCTGCTCTACGCCCTCGGCGAGGCCCTGATCTACGGGCCGGTCAAGAACGTGCTCGGCTTCTCGCGCATCAAGGTCGCCTATACGGCGGGCGAGGCCATCGGGCCGGACCTGTTCGCCTTCTACCGCTCCATCGGCGTGAACCTGAAGCAGTTCTACGGCCAGACGGAAGCCTTCCTCTACATCTCGACCCAGCCCGACGGGCAGATCCGCTCCGATACGGTGGGGCCGGCGGCGCCGGGGGTGGAGATTCGCATCGTCGAGAGCGGCGAGGTGCAGTTCCGCTCGCCGGGCCAGTTCGTGGAATATCTCGGCGATCCCGTCCGCACCGCGGAGACCCTGACCCCGGACGGATTCGTGCGCACGGGCGACGCCGGCTTCATCGGCCAGGACGGGCATCTGCGCATCATCGACCGCGCCAAAGACGTGGGCCGGCTCACCGACGGAACCCTGTTCGCGCCCAAATATATCGAGAACAAGCTGAAGTTCTTTCCCAATATCAAGGAGGCCGTGGCCTTCGGCGACGGGCGCGACTTCGTTGCCGCCTTCATCAACATCGACCTCACCGCGCTCGGCAACTGGGCGGAGCGCAACGGCGTGAGCTACGGCTCCTACCAGGAGCTGGCAGCGCTGCCGCAGGTCTACGACATCATCCGCGGCCACATCCGCCAGGTGAACCGTGATCTCGCGGCGGAGCCCGCCATGGCGGGCGCGGCCATTACCCGCTTCGTCATCCTGCACAAGGAGCTCGATGCCGATGACGGCGAGCTGACGCGCACACGCAAGGTGCGCCGCGCCTTCGTGCAGGAGAAGTATGCCGGCCTTGTCGCCACCCTCTACGATAATGCCCGCGAATGCTTCGTGAGCACCGAAGTCACGTTCGAGGATGGCCGCAAGGGACGCATCGAGGCCACGCTCACCCTCGCCGAGGTCGACGATCGGGGCCCGCACCCTCACCAGCGCGAGACATTGGCAGCATGACGGCGCTCTTCTCCTCGACGGCCGCCGCAGGAGCGGCATCGGCCGCCCGCGCCGCCCCCGCGCCCATCGCGCGCAGCATCGCCGCCACCGCGCCGCTGCTGGAGATCCAGCGCGTCAGCCTCAGCTTCGGCGGGGTCCGGGCGCTGAACGATGTCTCGTTCGACATCCGGTCGGGCGAGATCCTCGCCATCATCGGCCCGAACGGCGCCGGCAAGACCTCGATGCTCAACTGCATCAACGGCTTCTACCGTCCCACCTCCGGCTACATCGTGCTCGACGGCGAGCGCCGCACCCAGACCCGCCCTTGGTTCGCGGCCCGGCGCGGCATCGCCCGCACCTTCCAGAACGTGGCGCTCTTCAAGGGCATGACCACGCTCGACAACATCATGACCGGGCGCGCGCTGAAGATCCGCAGCAGCATCCTCGGCCAGCTGGTGCGCGTTGGCCCGGCCATGCGCGAGGAGATCGAGCACCGCCGCAAGGTGGAGGAGATCATCGACTTCCTCGAGATCCAGGCCATCCGCAAGGTGCCGGTGGGCAAGCTGCCCTACGGGCTGCAGAAGAGGGTGGAGCTGGGGCGGGCGCTGGCCATGGAACCGCGGCTTCTCCTGCTCGACGAACCCATGGCGGGCATGAACCTGGAGGAGAAGGAAGACATGAGCCGCTTCATCCTTGAGGTGAACCAGACCTACGGCACCACCATCACCCTGATCGAGCACGACATCGGCGTGGTGATGAACCTGTCCGACCGCATCGTCGTGCTCGACCACGGCTGCAAGATCGCCGACGGCACGCCGGCCGAGGTCAAGAGCGACCCGCGCGTCATCGACGCTTATCTCGGCCGGGGAGGAGCATGATGCTCGGGTTCGATCCGGCCAAGGTCGGCTTCTTTTTCGAGGTGCTCGCCTCCGGGCTGCTCTCGGGCATTCTCTACGCCCTGGTGGCGCTCGGGTTCGTGCTGATATTCAAGGCCTCCGGCGTGTTCAACTTCGCCCAGGGGGCCATGGTGCTGGTCGCCGGGCTCGCCTTGGTGCGGGCCCTCGGCTGGCTCGAGACACAGGTGCCGTTCTGGTTGGCGCTGATGCTCGCCATCGCGTTCGCGGGCGCGCTGATGACCGGCATCGCCTGGGCGGTGGAGCGCTTCGCCCTGCGCAAGCTCGTGAACCAGACCGCACTGACGCTGTTCATGGCCACCATCGGTATCACCTTCGTGCTGGAGGGCCTGGGCCAGCAGATCTTCGGGGCCCAGGTCTACAAGCTCGACATCGGCCTGCCGCGCGACAGCCTGTTCGTGCTGGAGAGCGTGTTCGACGGCGGGATCCTGCTGAACCAGCTCGATCTGTGGTCGGCCGTGCTCGCGGCCCTGCTGGTGGTGGCGCTGGCCGTCTTCTTTCAGAAGACACAGGTGGGCCGTGCCCTGCGTGCCGTGGCCGACGACCATGCGGCGGCGCAGTCGGTGGGCATTCCCCTGACGCGGGTGTGGTTCATCGTGTGGATGGTGGCCGGCTTCGTCGCCATCGCCGCGGCGGCGGTTTGGGGCTCGAAGGTGGGGGTGCAGTTCTCCCTCGTCTACGTGGCGCTCAAGGCCTTGCCGGTCATCATCGTCGGCGGCCTCACCTCCATCCCCGGCGCCATCGTCGGCGGCCTGCTCATCGGCGCCGGAGAGAAGCTGGCCGAGGTCTATCTCGGTCCTTCCGTCGGCGGCGGGATCGAGCACTGGTTTGCCTATGTCGTCGCCCTCCTGGTCCTCCTGGTGCGCCCGCAGGGGCTATTCGGGGACCGTATCATCGAGCGGATCTGAGCATGTTCTACCGTGAGGCCGGCCACTTCCACGACAAGTACCGGGACGAGATGGCGATCTTCCAGATCCGGGAGGACCGCATCGGCATCCGCCTGCTGCTGATCGCTGCCTTTGTCGCCGTGCCGCTTCTCCACGCGGCCGGCGTGCCGCCCTTCGCCGGCGACTATCTCTTCAGCGCGGTGCTGACGCCGCTCCTGATCCTCGCCACCGCCGCCATCGGCCTCAACCTGCTCGTCGGCTATTGCGGGCAGATCTCCCTCGGCGCCGGTGCCTTCATGGGGGTGGGGGCCTACGCTGCCTACAACGTGTCGGTCCACCTGCCGGGACTGCCGCTCCTCGCCACCTTCCTGCTGGCGGGTGCGGCAAGCGCCGTCGTGGGCCTCGTCTTCGGCATCCCCTCGCTGCGCATCAAGGGTCTCTACCTCGCGGTCGCGACGCTCGCCGCGCAATTCTTCCTGGACTGGGCGTTCCTGCGCGTCGGGTGGATCACCAATTATTCCGCCTCCGGCTCGGTCACTGCGCCGCCCCTCGTCATCGCCGGCTGGCACGTGGACTCGCCGGTGGAACGCTATCTGCTCGCCCTCGCCGTCGCGGCCATCGTGGCGCTCGGCGCCGCGAACCTGGTGCGGGGCAATCTCGGCCGGCAATGGATGGCGATCCGCGACATGGACATCGCGGCCGAAATCATCGGCATCCGCCCCATGCAGTCGAAGCTGACCGCGTTCGCCATCTCCTCCTTCATCCTGGGGCTCGCGGGGGCGCTGTGGGCGTTCGTCAACCTGCGCGCGTGGGAGCCCTACGCCTTCTCCATCGACCGCTCGTTCCAGCTGCTGTTCATCGTCATCGTCGGCGGGCTCGGCTCCATCATTGGCTGCTTTTTGGGGGCGGCCTTCATCTGGCTGCTGCCGCTCGCGGTCGAAGGCATCCCGCGCTGGCTCTCGATCCCCATCGCTGCGGATGCCGCGGCGAACCTGACGCTCGGCGTGTTCGGCGCGCTGATCCTCATCACGCTGATCTTCGAGCCCCACGGCCTCGCCCGCATCTGGGCCATCATGAAACACAAACTCCGACGCTGGCCCTTCCCCTACTGACCGAGGGGCAAAAGCGGAGCGCCAGAGCCGGCCCAAGCCGGCCAAACTCCAAGGGAGGAGAAGCCAATGAAGAATCCCACGACGAAGTTGAGTATGCTTCTGGCGGCAGCGCTGCTGGCCCTACCGGTCGCAGCGCGTGGCGAGGAGAACGGGCAGTTCATCCCCGTTCTGTCCTACCGCACGGGGCCGTTCGCGCCAAACGGCATCCCCTGGGCCAACGGCATCGTCGACTATTTCGAGCTAATCAACCAGCGCGACGGCGGCATCAACGGCGTGAAGATCATCTACGAGGAATGCGAGACGGGGTACGCCACCGACCGCGGCGTCGAATGCTACGAGCGCCTCAAGAACAAGGGGCCGACCGGAGCCGCGTTCGTCAATCCCCTCTCCACCGGCATCACCTTCGCCCTCACCGAGAAGGCGCCGGTAGACAAGATCCCCCTCATCACCGCCGGCTTTGGCCGCTCCGAATCGAAAGACGGCAGCGTCTTCACCTGGAACTTCCCGCTGATTGGCACTTATTGGACCGCGGCGGACGTGGCCGTGCAGTATATCGCCAAGGAATTCGGCGGTCCGGACAAGCTCAAGGGCCGCAAGATCGTGCTGCTCTATCATGATTCCCCGTTCGGCAAGGAACCGATCCCGGTTCTGGAGGCGCTCGCCAAGAAATACGACTTCCAGCTTACGCTCATCCCGGTGGCCAATCCGGGCGTGGAGCAGAAGTCGCAATGGCTGCAGATCCGCCAGCTCCGTCCCGACTATGTGGTGATGTGGGGCTGGGGCGTGATGAACCCCACGGCCATCCAGGAGGCCGCCAACGTCAACTTCCCGCGCGAGAAGATGCTCGGCTTCTGGTTCGCGGGCGCGGAGCCCGACGTCGTCCCCGCCGGCGCCCAGGCGGTGGGCTACAAGGCGCTGATGCTGCAGCACGGGGCGGGGCGCGCGCGCGTCCACGACGACCTCGACAAGTACGTCTACGGCAAGGGGCTCGGCAAATCGAACCCCACCGATTCCAGCGGCGTGCTGTTCAATCGCGGCATGGTGGGGGCCATGCTCGGCGTCGAGGGCATCCGCACCGCCATGGCCAAGTTCGGCAACAAGCCGCTCACCGGCGAGCAGGTGCGCTGGGGCATCGAGCACCTCGCGCTCGACGAGAACAGGCTGAAGGAGCTGGGCTTCGAGGGCATGATCAGCCCCATCAAGATCAGCTGCTCGGACCACGAGGGCTCCCACACCTCCCGCATCCAGCAATGGGACGGCAAGCAGTGGAAGGTAATCTCCGACTGGTACACGGCGGACGAGACCATGCTCGCACCCATGCTGAAGGATGCGGCCGGCCGCTACGCCAAGGAGAAGGGCATCACGCCGCGCGACTGCAGCAAGGAGTCCTGAGCACCAGAACGTCCCCCCGCATCACGCAAGTGGGGGGGGGACGATCCCGCCCGTCGCATCGACCCACGCGAACCGGTGCCCACTTCGCTCGAACACGCTCGAGCCGATCCAGGGAACGACGCCATGACGCCACAAGCTCCCGCGGGAGATACCGCCCCGGCCATTCTCTCGGTCAACAACATCGAGGTGATCTATGACCACGTCGCGCTGGTGCTGAGGGGCGTCTCCCTCACGGTGCCGGAGGGCGGCATCGTCGCCCTCCTCGGCGCCAACGGCGCCGGCAAGACCACGACGCTGCGCGCGGTGTCGAACCTGCTCAGGTCCGAGCGGGGTGACGTCACCAAGGGCTCCGTCGTGTTCGCCGGCGAGCGGGTGGACCGCCTGACCGCCAACGACCTCGTCCGGCGCGGCTGCATTCAGGTGCTGGAGGGACGGCGCTGCTTCGGCCACCTGTCGGTGGAGGAGAACCTGCTCACCGGCGCCTATACCCGCCGGGACGGCGCGGCCGCCGTCCGGCAGAACCTCGAGGACATCTACGGGACCTTTCCCCGCCTGCGCGAGCGCCGCAAGGCGCAGGCGGGCTATCTCTCCGGCGGCGAGCAGCAGATGTGCGCCATTGGCCGCGCGCTGATGTCGAAGCCTCGCATGATCCTCCTGGACGAGCCCTCCATGGGCCTCGCCCCGCAGGTGGTGGAAGAGATCTTCGAAATCGTCCACGCCCTCAACCAGCACCGCGGCGTCTCTTTCCTGTTGGCCGAGCAAAACACCAACATGGCGCTGAAATACGCTACCTACGGCTACATCCTGGAGAGCGGGCGTATCGTCATGGACGGGCCTACAGCGGACATGCGCAACAATGAGGATGTAAGGGAATTCTATCTCGGCACCGCCAGCGGCGAGGGCCGGAACTTCCGCAACGTGAAGACCTATAAGCGGCGGAAGAGGTGGCTCAATTGACGATGGCCCACCCGTGAGGCTTCGGGCGAAGGGCGCGGCGCGATCTGCTGGAGACCCAGGGAAAGCTCTAACGAGCGGTAGGATCGCGCGATGAAGTTGAAATGCAGGCGGGCCACACTCCAACGCCGGTGAATATGTCCGTCAACCCCCGCGGGCCGGCGTCCGGATCCCGCGTCGTGTCCGCACAGGCAGTCCATGATGAACGACCCCGATCACCGCCAGCAAGCCTCGCACACCCTCTCCCGCGTAACGAAGATGCTGGTGGATCTCGGCTGCCTGCGCCATCTTGGGCCCATCGGCCGCTATGCGCTCGGCAATGCAGTGCTGACGCTCGGCTATCCCCTGATGGTGAGCCTCAGCCCATGGCGGGAGGCACGGTCGGTCATGCGCGAATTGGCGGAGGTGGAGTCCGGGCAGGTCTCCCTCGGCGTGCGGGACCGCTTCTCGGTGGTGTCCATAGAATCCATCCCGGGCCCACACCGCAGCATGGTCATGCCGGACCTCGGGCCGGTGTGGCCGCTTCTCCACAGCGCCATGGGCCGTGCTCATCTCGCCGCCCTGGCGCCGGCCGATCGCGACGCCCTGCTCGCCGACTTCAGGCGACGCGGATTCATATCGTCCTTCGGTCTTGCTCGGCCGGACATCTATGCCGGTGCGGTACCCCTGCGGCTGCGCTGGAACGAGGAGATCATGGCCTTGAACTGCAGCATCGCAGCGTCGCCCTCCCTGGGGCCGGAGGCGTTCACCGCCCTGATCGGCCGGAAGCTGCTGCTGACCGCGCGCGCCATCGAAGCAGCGGTGGAATTGGCCGTGCAGCCGGACGGGCTGATCACCGAGCGCGAGCTGTCACGCATCCCGCTCTCGATACGGCCCCTGCGTCCGAACCCCTGACCGGAATCCGGTGGAAACGCCCGTCTCCCTCGAACACGCCGCAGGCACTGGCCATTGCGGCGAGGGATAATGCATCCTCGTCCATCATCGCCGCCAACGTCGCTAGGCCCGCCGTCAGGCAGAAGCGATCGAAGCTGGCGCCGACCTCCTGCCAAGCCTCATCGACGATTGCAGCCGGCACCACGCCGGCAGATGTGGTAGCTTTCTTCATGGCGTTGCTCTCCTTCGCGGATTCAGCACCCCGAGCTAGCGGCTCAAGGCGGGCAACGCCTGCTCTCCTATTTCAACATCGGCCGGGACATCCCCCCGTCGGGGCCAAGGTGTAAAAAGGGCGGGAAGGCTTACTGAATCATAGGGCTATGGCGCAAACATAGTGCTCATCACTATCGCTCGTGGCTCACCACCAACGGCAGGAACCCTCACGTCGATCCCCAGCCACGGTCCAAGCTCTACGCAAACATCAGGCCTGGCGCCAAGGCCATCCCGCCCTGGCTGGTGTTTGATCCCGGGCTTTGATGGTGCAGTCTTTTCGCCGGAGTGGAAGGAGGCACTATGGGCCAGGTTCTTCACGGGAGCGCCACGACGACAGAGGCAGTGCGTCGAGCGATACAACATAGTCAAGAGAGCCTGAGGGCGCTGGCCAAGCGTTACGGGATCAATCAGAAGACGGTCGCGAAGTGGAAGAAGCGCACCTCGGTCGCTGATCTGCCGACAGGCCCGAGGGCTCCGACATCGACGGTTCTGTCGATCGAGGAAGAGGCGGTCATCGTCGCCTTCCGCCGGCATACGCTGCTGCCGCTCGACGACTGCCTCTATGCCTTGCAGGCGACGATCCCGCATCTGACGCGCTCATCCCTGCATCGCTGCCTGCAGCGCCACGGCATCAGCCGGCTGCCGGAGGTGGAGGGCGACAAGGAGCCGAAGAGGCGGTTCAAGTCCTATCCGATCGGCTTCTTCCATATCGATATCGCCGAGGTGCAGACTGCCGAGGGTAAGCTGTACCTTTATGTAGCCATTGATCGCACGAGCAAGTTCGCCTTCGTGCAGGTCGTCAGGAAAACAGGCCGGACCTCGGCGTCAGCCTTCCTCGTGGCCCTGATCGACGCGGTGCCCTACCGGATCCACACCGTTCTGACGGACAACGGCATCCAGTTTACCTTCCCGCCGCGCTATGCCGACGGGCCGACAGCTCGCTACATCACCCATATGTTCGACATGCGCTGCCGAGAGAACGGCATCGAGCACCGCCTGACCAAGGTGAAGCACCCCTGGACCAATGGCCAGGTCGAGCGGATGAACCGGACCATCAAGGAAGCGACCGTCAAGCGCTTCCACTACGATGATCATCACCAGTTCGAAACGCATCTCGCCGACTTCGTCGCCGCCTACAATTTCGGCCGGCGCCTGAAAACCCTCAGAGGCCTCACGCCCTACGAATTCATCTGCAAATGCTGGACTTCAGAGCCAGAGAGATTCATCCTCGATCCAATCCAGCAAATGCCGGGACTGAACACATGGGTCACTTCTCGGTGGAAACTTCGGAGCTTCCCGGGTCAACTCTCAGTGGAAATCAACACCTTGGGCACCCGCGGCAGGTTGGCGCCGAAGGCGAGGGCGGAGGGGGCGATGGGCTGCCAGGCGCGCGGGTCGGCCGGGTCCATGTGATCGTCGCCTTCCCAGGGCCGGTTGGCGCTGGCCTTGCGCCCGGCATGGCCGATCTGGATGCCCGGCACGGCGCCCCTGGCGGGCGATGAAATCCACGACGGGGGAAAGGCGCTCGGCCTGCGCATCGTTCCAGAGCCCGAGGTCCCCGGGCGTGATGCGGCCTTCCGGCGACACCGCGGCGCCTCCACCATCACGAGCCCGGCACCGCCGGCGGCGCGGGCGCCCAGTGTCACCATGTGCCAGTCATTGGCGAGGCCGTCCTCGGCCGAATACTGGCACATGGGCGAGACCGCGATGCGGTTCCTGAGCCGCACGTCCTTCACCGCGAGATCGCTGAACAGGTCGGCCATGGCGGTTCGTGTCCTTTGTGCTGCGCGCCGTCAGTCGGCGATCTCGTATTCCCGGGTGATGATGATGGGCAGGTGCCCGTCGGGCAGGAAGTTGGGCTCGTCGGCGCGGGTGATCACATATTCCGGGGTCTGCGTCCCCGCCTTCATGTGGGCTGTGGACTGGAACCAGGTGATGGCGAGGCCATCATAAGCGGGCGCGGGGGCCGTGGCATAGGCGAACAGCTTCAGGTGATTCTGCTCGTAGCGCCGCAGCACCGGGATTTTCGAGGCGATGGGCCGGTGCACGTGCTGCCAGTGGGCGCGGAAGGGCGGCAGCGGCATGCCGGGGCGGCGGTTGACGAACTCCACGTTCTTCACCGCGTTGTCCGGGATCGCGCCGTCCTTGATGACCAGGACGTCCACCGGCATCCGCACCAGCCGGGCGGGGTCGATGACGGCCGCCATGGCGGCCATGGCCGCGGCGAAGGGGGCGGATGTGAGGGCGTAGGCGCAGGTGGCCTCGTCGTCGAACCACATCTCGCCGAGGCCGTCGAACAGCAGGTCGCCGCGCGCATAGCCCTGGGGCAGAGCATGGGACTGCACGTAGCGCCGGACCCCCGGCACCGCGGCGAGGCGCGGGACCGCCTCGGTTCGCCAGCGCTCCTGGAACTCGGCGACGGAAAGCTCCGGCCGGCGCTTCACCAGGTCGATCACCTTCAGCATGGGCTGTTCTCCCGCGGGGCGTCTTGTCAGGGGCGTGCTCAGTAGGAGCGCGGCAGGCCGAGATCGTGCTGGGCCACGAAATTCAGCACCATCTCCTCGGCCACCGGGGCGAAGCGGAACAGGCGGGCGTCGCGCCACAGCCGCTCCACGTGGAACTCC
The DNA here is from genome assembly GCF_043195195.1 of Roseixanthobacter psychrophilus. NCBI lineage: Bacteria > Pseudomonadati > Pseudomonadota > Alphaproteobacteria > Hyphomicrobiales > Xanthobacteraceae > Roseixanthobacter > Roseixanthobacter psychrophilus. The sequence continues at coordinate 1,779 of NZ_JBAFWT010000056.1, read as the reverse complement.
TTGGAATAGCCCATGCCGCCCAGCGTCTGGATGGCGCGGTCGGTGGCGAGGCCGGCGGCGTGGCCGGCCATCCACTTGGCCATGTTGGCCTCGCTGCCATAGGGCTGGCCCTGGTCGTAGAGGGTGGCGGCCTTGTGGTTCATGAGGCGCGCGCACTCGGCCTGGATATGGGCCTCCGCGAGGGGGAACTGCACGCCCTGGTAGGAGCCGATGGGCTGGCCGTCGAAGATCTTGCGGTCCTTGGCGTAGTTCACCGCGAGGCGCACGGCGAGTTCGGCGGTGGCCACCAGGCCCGAGGTGGTGACGATCCGCTCGGTGTTGAGCACGTCGAGCAGCTGGCGGAAGCCGCCGTCCAGCGCGCCCACCAGCTCGTGGCCCTCCACACGCACGTCCTCGAAGAAGACGGAGCTGGAGGGCAGGGTGTTGGTGCCCACCTTCTCGATGGCCTGGTGGGTGATCCCGGCGCGGTCGCGGTCCACTAGGAACAGGCTGATGCCGTCGATCTTGCGCTGCACGTCCTCGGCGCGGGTGGTGCGGGCGATGACCAGGATCTTGGTGGCCTGCGGCACGGCCGTGATCCAGATCTTCTGGCCGTTGATCCGCCAGCCATTGCCGTCGGGCCGGGCGAAGGTCTTGATGGCCAGCGTGTTGGTGCCGGCGTCGGGCTCGGTGAGGGCCATGGCGAACAGGGCCTCGCCCGCCACCAGCCTGGGCAGGAGGTCCCGCTTCATCTCCGGCGTGCCGAACTTGGTCAGCGTGATGCCGCCGAAGATGGGGTTGCACATGAACATCTGGCTGAGCGTCGAGCCGCCGCCGGCCGCGCACAGGGCCTCGATGGCCATGGCGAGCTCGGTCATGCCGAGGCCGGCGCCCCCGAACTCCTCGGGAATGGCGATGCCGCACAGGCCGGCGTCGCAGATCTCCTGCCAGGCGGCGCGCGGGAATTCCTTCTTCGCGTCCAGCTCGCGCCAGTAATCGAGGCCGAACTTTTCTCCGACCCGCCGCGCGGTATCGACGAGCAGGCGCTGTTCTTCAGTGCGGGCGAAGTCCATGGGTCTGTCCAATGGTCGCCTTTACGCTCGCAGGAGCGACAAAGGCTGTTGCAGGAGCTGGATGACGAGGTCGAGGAAGCGGGCCGCCTTCACGCCGTCGAGCACGCGGTGGTCGCAGGACAGGACGAGTCCGAGTTCCTGCACCAGGGCCGGCGCGCCGGCCGCATCGGGGCGGAAGGCGGGTTTCACCGCCGCCACTCCGAGAATGGCCGACTGGCCGGGATTGATGATGGGCACCAGGTGGGACGCCCCGAACATGCCCACGTTGGAGACCGAGATGGCGCCGCCCTGAAGGTCGGCGGCTTCCAGCCGGCCGTCGCGGGCGCGCTCCACGGCGGCGCCCATGGCGCGGGCGATCTCGTCGAGGGGCCGGGTGTCGGCCCGCCGGACCACCGGCACCAGCAGGCCGCGGGGGGTGTCCACCGCCACGCCCACGTCGCCCTCGGCGAGCTGGATCACCTCGTCATCGGCCCACACCACGTTGGTCTCGGGCATCTGCCGCAGGGCGCGGCCCACCGCCGCCGCCACGAAATGGGTGAGGCTGAGGCGCGGGAAGCCCTTCTGTCCGTTGAGCTCCTCGCGCAGCGCCAGCAGTCGCGTCACGTTGGCTTCCGCCAGCACATAGAAGTGCGGGATGGTCTGCTTGGCCTCGGTGAGGCGGCGGGCCACCACCTTCTCGATGCCGGTGGCCGGGCGCCGGGTCGCGGCCGCGGGGAGCGCGGCGTTC
>NZ_JBAFWT010000055.1:0-21848 GCF_043195195.1 Roseixanthobacter psychrophilus | reverse complement strand
TCTGCCAAAGTAGTGCTAACGTACTGACTCTAACTTGTTGTTGTTCAGCAACAAGCTGTGGAGACGACGCCTCTCCATTTCAGTCTGCCACCGGCAGACTGATCCGTAAAGCCGCTTTTACTTGCGATGACGCACGCAGCCGCGCGCCGGAGCGCGCGGGCGCCGCCGTCTGCCCGCGCTGCGGCCGTTCCCGTCCAACTTCGTCACGCTGAGGTGCGGCGCATGTCTCTCCGAGGAGCACTCGCTAACGTCCGTGGTCGGCATAAGGTCCGCCACATTCCGGGATCTGGAGACCAGGCGGTCAGGCTAACAAGCGCCGTGCGGTTTCGCCCGAAGGCGGCCGCCGGCACGTCAAGTTTCGATCTCGCCCAAATCCCCGTCTCCCCGGGAGACGCCGCTCCGCCGTGGCGGAACCTGGTGACGCCGATGGTGGGGGCGGCCGGATCGCTCACGCCTCCATTATGCGCGCGCGAGCCGGCCGCCCTTCAGACCGGCGCCGTATCGGAAGGTCGAGCCGTCAACCCAGATCTTGTGCAGGAGCACGCTGAGCGCCCGCGCCACCGCGGTCGCCGCCTTCTTCAGCCCCTTCTTCTTCATCAGCCGCAGCCCCCAGAGCCGCAGCTTGAAGCTCTTGGGGATGCGCGTGAGGATGGCGATCGCCGCCTCGTAGAGCATCGCCCGCGTCGCCTCGTCGCCGCATTTGGAGATGCGGCCCGACCAATCGGTCTCGCCCGACTGGTAACGGCGCGGCGTCAGCCCGAAGTGGGCGCCGACGGTCGTGGATTTCTTGAACCGGGCCGGATCGTCCACCGTGGCGCGGAAGGTCAGCGCCACGATGGCGCCGACGCCGGGTACCGTCATCATCCGCCGCACCGCCTTGTCGTTGCGCGCCGCCGCCAGCGCCATGCGATGCATGCGGGCGAACTCGAACCGCATCGCCGCGCGGGCCGCGAGCAGCGGCGCGATGATCTGTTCGAGCTCGCCGAGGCCGGCGACCAGCTCGCGCACGCGCGCCTCGAACTTGCCCGTCGACACCTCGCCGACCTTCAGCCCGAACGGACGGATCACGCCGCGTCTGGGCAAACGCGGTGACCGGCCCGTGGAGCAGGTCTATCCGAAGCTGTCGCGTGATCTCCCCGCTTTCCAGAACGGCGACCTGGGCGAAGGATCTGTGGATGTCCATCCCGATGACGCGCATGCTCCTCCTCCTGCTGTTGCAATCGGGAGCTGGCGGGCTTGCACGACATCTACGGATCCGCGCTCGCGGCGCAGCCGGGCAAGTCGTAGGGGGCGGCCACGTAACAACTCGAGCTCACAGCTCATGTTCAGGACGGCCTGCCGCCGTTTCATGCTCCCGGCACCCCTATCCCGGCAGGCCCCCCCATACCCCCCTCGGGGTGGGTGGATCCACCGGGCAGTGATGCCGGAAGCACCATGCCCTTTAACAATGCGGCGGAGCGCGCCCTGCGCGGCTTCGCCCTGGGACGGAAGGCATGGCTCTTCGCCGGCTCCGACTGCGGTGCCGAGCGCGCCGCCGCCATGGCGACGCTGATCACCACGGCGAAACTCAACACCGTCGATCCGCAGGCCTGGCTTGCCGATGTGCTCGCCCGCATCGCGGGGACGCCGCAGACCCGGCTCGCAGAACTGCTGCCATGGCACTGGCAAGCGGGCAGCGCAGGCAACCGCAAAGCTGCCTGACGGCATAGCCGCGGTCCCGCGGCCCTTGCCGGATGCATACGGTTCGCCTCCGGGACTGCGTCGAATCCGACGGCGATTCCCGCGAGCCCGGCCAAGCCAGTCCCAAGCCAAATGGGCGCGCGCAGCCCGGAGATTACGATCGCGGCCGCGGCCAGTGCTGCCACGATGAGTAGTGCCGTCGCATCGGTAGCGGCAGTGACCATTGATGCCAGCACGAGGCCCGCAATCACGCCGCCCGCAAGCGTCGGGATTCCCCAACGGCATACTATAAGACCGGACCTTCCGATCAGCGGCCACGAGAGCAAGAAGCTCTGCGGGGACAACGACGGGATGCAAGAGTCCGGCATAGAAGCCGCCCACGCCTTGCACCATGCTGTGGGCGGCCGCAGCACCGGGCAGAAGGGTTACGAAGAAGGCCGCGCCTGCGGCTGCAACCCGGTTCACGCCAACCCGGTCAGGGAAGGCGCCCCCGGCCACGGCGATCAGGCCGCCAGCCGCGCGAACGGCAGTGCGGCCATCGTTCCAGCGAGCGAGACCGCCGAAAAGAATGCCGCAGAGGTGCAAGAGACCGGTCGCGATGACGAAGCCGAGGGCGTAGGACACGGCGGACGAGGACTCGGGCATCTCGGCACCATGGGCGTAACCATGGAAGGCCGCAAAGACGCCCACGATGATCGCGGCGACAGGGAGTGGCGGCTTGAGCGCCAGTGCGACGCGGAGACCGAGGACCACGGCGGAAAGCGCGATCCCCGTTTCGACTGCCGGCAATGGGACGCCGATCATGCCGAAGGCGCCGCCGAGCGCCATGATCGGCGGAAAGACGATCGGCAATACCCAGATCGCCGGAGCGCCGAGGAAGACGCCTAGAGGCCGACCGCGATCATGGCGATGACGGATCAGGGCCAAGGATCGGGTGGCTGAAGCCGCTCGCGAAGCCGCCTATGTCGCCCGCTCCGTATGAACGAATGCCAGCGTGGCGACGAGAACGACGAGGGCCGCGAGAATTGCGAGCGGAGACAGTCGCGCCGTCACGTCGGAATCTCCTTCAGGAGAACATGGCATCGAGCCGCGAGACGAGCCAGAACGAGGCGACGATGCCGATTGCATAGGCAGTTGCGACGGGCGCCTGGCGCGGAATGGTGAAGATGCGGCGCAACGATGCAGTGACAGCAAGGATCGCCGCTATGAAGATAAGCTGACCGATTTCGACACCGATGTTGAAGAACAGCAGCGCCAGCGGGATGTCACCCCGTGGCAGGCCGAGGTCCACCAGCGCCCCCGCGAATCCGAATCCGTGTAACAGGCCGAAGGCGAAGGCAACGACCCACGGCCACTCGATCGCAAGGCTTGTATCGCCACGCCGGAGCCGAACTGCCTCGACGCTGACGAGCATGATGCTGAGCGCAATCATCGCCTCGACCGGCCCCGCCGGCAGCGTGACGAGCCCGAGGGCAGCAAGGGCCAGCGTGATCGAATGTGCGATAGTAAAGGCCGTGATGGTCTTCACCAGCACCCGCCAGTCGCGCACGATCAGCATCAGAGAGGCAATGAATAGCAAGTGATCGAAGCCGAACAGGATATGTTCGATGCCGTGGCGCGTGTAGGCGGCGGCCACGGCGAGGGTGCCCTGCTGTGCGTCGATCGCGAGCCAGGGCTGAGACGGGCGCGCCATCGACGTGGTGGTCCGACCATCCATGGCGATCCGGATCAGCACGTCGGTAATCGTCGCCTGCAGCCCAATGAAGTCGATCCGCTTCCCGGCAAGGCCGCCAGGTACCTCAATGAGTCGGCGTTCGATGGTCGAGCCCGGCATCTCCTGCGTGCCGGGGCCGCTGATCGTGCGCACGCCCTCCGGGAAGGTCAGCACCACCGGCAGCGGCATGCCCGAGAGCAGCGGCGTGCGCCAGATCACCGAATAGCGGTCTGCTCCCGTCTGGTCGACCTGCAAATAGGCCGGACGAACCTCGTGGGCGTCCGCCGGCGCCGCGAAGACAAAGGCAACGAACGCCCAAAGCAGGCCGATCAGCAGCGTATGGCGTTTCATTCGCCCATTTCCCCGGACGAGATCGCGGAGAGAGGCCGAGGACCCAGATTGGTGAGATCGGCGGGGTCGAGCTTCGGAATGACGACGGTGTAGCGGGCGCGCATGTCGTCCTCGGCCCGCTTGCGGATCTGGTTGTAGCGCTCATCGGTCCAAGCGGCGCGGACATCCGGCTCGATCTCGTCGAGCGCCGGCACACGGCTCGGCTCGAGCGTATCGATCCGCACGAGATGCCACCCATAGCCCGACTGGATCGGTCCGTACCAGGCGCCGGGCTTGAGGGCCAATAGTGACTGCGCGAAATTCGGGCCGAACTCCTTGCCGATCTCCTCCGGCGTGCGCCCGCCATAGAAGTCCTGGAACATGAAGCGGTCGCCGATACCGGAAAGCTCCGGCGCGTGGATCGGTTTGTCCGCGACTTCCGACAGGGCGGCGGCAGCGGCGGCGCGCGCGGCATCTTCGCCGCGTCCGTCCGGCGAGAAATAGAGATGGCGGAAGCTTACCCGCGGCGGCAGCGTGAAACGCGCGGCATTCGCTTTGTACCAGGCGGCGAGTTCGGCGTGCGACGGCGGCTCGAGCTTCGCGAGGTCGGCGAGAAGGAAATCCATCTTCTGCGCCAGGCGACGCTCGATAATGTCGTCGTCGCGCTCGAGGCCGAACGAAGCAGCCTCTCGCGCGAGGATGCGCTGCATCGCGCGCTGCTCGGCGAGGGATTGCAACTGCGCCTCGTCCGGCAGCGGTTGCCCCTGCGAGAGCTGGACGAGGGCCAACTGCTTCAACTCGTCCTTGGTGATCTCGATCCGCATCGGGTCCGCGGCTGGCGCTGCCGCGGGAGCGAAGTGCGAATAGGCCGCGAAGAGGAGGACGCCTGCGATCAGGAAATGCAGGAGCGGATCGCGAAGAATGCGCGTGAGGATGCCGCGTCGCCCCAGCGTCCGAGTGGCGGAATCAGTCACGTGCAAGTACTGCCTTGGCCTCGGGGTCGGGGCTCTCCTGCAGGTAGCTTATGATGGCAAATTCTTCCGCCGGGTCGGAGACAGCCTTGGCCTTGATCAGGGCAGCATAGTCCCCGCTCGCTTGCCAAGCCTTCCACGCAGCGAGATCGGTCGCGACGAAGCCCGCCATCGCCGGCCGCGCCCGGATGAAGCGTCGATAGGTCTCGACCACGCGCTCCCGTCCAATGGTCGTATCGGCGCCGCCCTGGACCGAGAGGGCCAGCAGAGCCGCCTCGATCTCCGGCAATGTGCGGGTCGGGTCGGCGAGATAGACATGCTCGACCCATTCCAGCCGGTCCGGTCCGCGCAATTCGAGATCCGCCGCCAGCAGGGCGGAAACGTCGGTCGCGGATTGCGCCGCCCGGGCGGCGTCCAGCTCCGCCTCGATCGCATCGGCGTCGACGAATCCGCCCGCAATGCCAAGCAGAAGAATATAAGTCGATCGACGCGTGGCGTCGCCGGGAGCGGCGATCCATGCGCGGAGCGCCTTCACATCGAGCTGGCCGGCAATGCCGAACAGCGCCGCATAGGGCGCCCGGGCAATCTCGTCATGGGCGATCCGGGCCACCATGGGATCCGGATCTTCCAGACGCTGGACGGAGAGTTTCAATCGCTCTGCAACGGTATCTCCCGCAAGGATGTCCTGCACCGCGTCCGGATCGGGCGGGGCCGTCGCTGCGATCTCGCGGAGCCAGGCGGCACTCTCGGGCCGGGTGGCGCCGATGCTCTTCCAGTTGACCGCGAACGCGTTGTGCAGAAGGAAAAGCGCCTGGCCCGCCGGTGGCGTCGGTGGCGTCGGGACAAGCCCTGCCAGCGGGATGAACTCGCCAGGCGCGCCGCCGCCCTTGACCAAGGCGACGACGCGGAAGCCCGCACCCTCCGGCACCGCCAGCACGGCACGGTCGGTCTTGTCGATTTGCTTGGCGGCGCTGACCGATACCGCCGACAGGCAGATCGCGCAGGCCGATGCCGCCGTCGCGCCCGCGACACTCACGGCCGCGAGTACGACTCCAATGCCCACGAGCCGGTTCATTGATTCGCCGGGGCGTCGCCGGTCGGCACCACGGGATCCTTCACCTGGGTGCCGAGGAAGACCGGGGTCGAGATCATCTCATAGTTCGCGTAGCCGAACTCATTGCTGCGCGCCGCCACAAAGGTCTCACCTTTCGCCGCAAGATCGCCCGTGCCGCCGGCTACCCGGAAGACGGCAAGGTCATATTCCCGGTTACCGAAGTTCGTCACGATCTTGTCGTCGCGGATCCGGTAGCTGTGCGGCTGGCCGAGATAGGAAGCCTGCGCGATGTCGCCCACTTCGGAGGGCTGCGGGAAACGCGGATCGACGTTCATGATGAGCATCTCGCCGTTCTTGGCCCACTGGATCTTGTAGACGCCGCCAGTGACGGTGTTGCGGATCCAAGTGAAGCGGCCGGGGAGCAGACGGTTCAGCTCGTCGGTGGTCAGCTGCGTCGCGCCCGCGTCGCGCAGCGAGGCTACGGTCCGTCCGGTCGGGACGCCGCGCACATCGGCGGCCGGCGTATACCAGATCGGCGACGACCAAGCGCGTTCCTGAACCGTTGCCGGCACGACCTGCGGCGGCTCGATACCGAGTTCCTTCGCCTGGATCGTGGTCCAGCGTGGCGTCGGAATCTCGAGAGCACGGGCGTAGTAGAAGGCGTCGAGCGAGGGATCGAAGTCCGGGTCGGTCCAGGTGCCGGTGAGCTGCACTGTGCCGACGTCGTTCGTGTAGCTTGCTTTGGCGATATCGACGGTCGAGGCGATCGCCGGAACTTTGCCGTCGACCGGGTCGGGCTTCCGCTCACCAGCCCAGACAACGTCGTAGACCTTCTCGAAGGATTGGCCATCCTTCGCCCATCCCTTGACGATCTGGATGCGGTCGAGGTTGCCGGAAGTCGGATCCTTCACCGCGGAGAGGGCGAAGGTCGGTGCCTTGCCGCCGGCCCGGGGCTTCATGTCGCCGCCCATCGATACGCCCCCGGTGTAGGCTGCCTTCACCCAGTCGGCCTTGCCGGTCATGTCCGGGGCATAGTCCCAGCTCCCGAAGAAGCGAATGGTGATGCGCGGACCGCTGGTGGCGAACGTCTCCTTGCGCTGCATCGCGTCGAAGAGTGATGCTCTGGTGTTCTCCTCGGCCCAGATGCCGGTCAGGCCGGCCGGGTTTTCGAAACGGACATCCATGCCGGCAAAGTTGTGCCCGCCCATGCGCTCCTTGACGGTGCCGTCGAGCCGCGCGTGGCCGCCGAAGAAATTCTCCTGACGGTAGGGGACGGCGGTATTGTGCGAGTCCGAGCCGCCGACGATACCGGTCTTGTATGGGTTGTAGCCCTTCGCCTGCTCCATGGCGACGCCATCCTTCAGCGCCTGGCGGACATAGCTGCCGCCGAGGGTGATGAACTGGCCCTGCGGGTCGCCGAGCAGGTAGTTCAGAACCTCGTAGTTGGCGAACTCGTCGTTCGGCGAAAGGAGGGGATGGGTCTCGGACTGGCCCTTGATCTGCTTGATTTCGGTCAGGCGCTCGTTCCGGTCACGCGCATCGGCCCAGGCCTGGTCGATCGGTCGGCCCTTGAAGTCGACTTCGGTCGGGTACATCAGCCCGCCAGACAGGTTGGCGTTGTGCGAGATCGCCAGCAGTTCGTTCCCCGCCTTACGCTGGCCGTCCATCCACGCCCAAAGATCCTCGGGCGTCTGTGACTGCAGCGAGCTGAACGGCCGTTCCGGCACCTTCGCGCAATCCTTGAAGAAAATATTGCGGTGCATGTTCCGGAAGTCGGGATTCGACGTCCACTCATAGGAGCAGAACGCCGTGAACTTACCGGGCTCGTTGGCTGCATCTGCGGCGGCGTTGTTGGCCTTCCAAACGGTGTCGGAGATACTGGGCTGCACGAGGGCCGAGATCGGCTTCATCTCGATCATGCTGGTGCCGAGCCAAAGATAGATTCGCTGAATGTCCTCCGCATCGCGCACCTTGAGCTGTGAGGCGATCGGCAGCTTGCTGAGCGGCGAATCCGGATCGTTTGAAAGACGGACGACGCCCGCATATTCCGAGTGATCGGTCACGCCCATCCAGTCGAGCGGCGTAGTGATTTTCACGTCGTAGCCGAGCGGATGCTTGATCGCCTTCCCCTTGGCGTAGCTATAGGCATCGGCGGGGCCGGTGATGTGATTGCCAAAGATATAGGCGTCGAACGACCAACTGGTATGGACGTGAGTCTCACCGAAATACGCCTTACGCTCGGGCGCATTCTGAGCCAACGCGGAGTGATAAGGTATACCGAGCAACGGTATTGCAGCACACATAGCCGGCACGATCGCGTGCAGCGTCGCAGAGAGTGATCTCGACATGGGTCCTGTTCCCGTTCTCGCTATACGAATAGCGTTGTACCTAGATCGGCACGTCAAATTTCGATGTTCGATCGGCGCTGAGGCAATCAAGCCTTTGCCTGGGAAGCGACTAATTCAGCTTGATGCCAAGTTGGGTTCTCTCGCATTTTTTAATATAGCCATCAATGTAGCAATCACATTTCGGCACCACTCATTTTGCGCCAACAGCGGTGGATTCCGGAGCTTCCAGCGCAAAAGAGAATCTTAGCATAGACCCATCGTAGGCTGCTTTCGTGACCCGTCAGTGAAGCCGAGCCACGTCTGGCGTGATCGTCGACCAAGTCGCTGGGGATTGTGTCCACGAACCCAGCCATGAACATGAATGGCTGTGGGTCAACGCTGGAACCGACGGTGGCCGGAGGTCCAGAAGCGGGAGATCGTCGCTGCCTCGCGGGAGCGCGGAGTGTCGGATCGCGGCGTAAGGTTGCGACGCAAAAACCAACCAGCTGATGAGCTAGCGGAAGCTGTACCGGGACGGGCTGTTTGGGCCGAGCGGCCTGGCGACCTGCCGCCCATTTCCCGCGCGAGCGGGGTCGGGGTGCCCGCGCGGTGCGCGAATCGAACCTGCGCTGGTTGCTGGTTCGGCTATAAGGTGGCGCGACAGCCACCCATTCCTTGTCGAAAATCGTGGCGGCGTGTCCGGTCTCTCCACACGGAGAGGCTGGATCACACCGCCCGTCTCACCGCTGCGGATTTGTTGGCCACTTCCTGGCCATCCGGTCGCAGCGGTGTCTGCGACCCTCCGGGGCCTCAGTAGCAGGGTGGATAGGGGTAATACCCACAGGCCGGCGGACGGTAATAATAGGGGACGGCCGCTGCTGCGGCCGCGGCCCCCGTCGCCGCCGCGGCGCCGGCGTACCAGGCTCCACGATAGGCGGTGCGCCGAGCCACGCCGGCATACGACAATGGCGTGAACGGCAGACCAATAATGTCGATGAACAGGGACGCCGGGCCTTCGCTGCCATCAAGCGAACCTTCCAGCACCGCAACGTCGAAGGTGAGCGTGTCACCGTCGAGCCGGGGCGACTTCAGCGTCACGACCGCGTCCTGCACACTGTCGCCGGCCTTGCTCAGCACCGAGACGGTGGCATTGGGCGGGTCCTTGGCGAAGCTGTCACCGGCCGACCATTCCTCCAGCAGATGCGCGGTGAGCGCATGACCGGCGGCACGGACCGGACGATCCGCGAACATGATCGAGTTCGTGGAAATCCCCTTGAGGACGAGCTTGTTGTTCTGCAGGCTCGCGCCTTTGGCGCTCATGACAATGAGCGCTGGTTCGATCTGCGTCTTGCCGGTGCCGATCGTCTTGCTCGCCGGGGCAGTGATGGCATTCGGCGCCTCCTGGGCGTAGGCGGCGCCGAAAAGGAGTATTGATAGTGAAAATGCGAGCGGCGCTAGAAGTTGTCGGTTCGACATTGTCCTGTCTCCGTGACGATCGATGGCATTCGTCTGGGCAGCGAACGCTGCCAGACCAGTGCGAGCTCAGAAATGATAAGCAATGCTGCTGAAGACGCCGTGTTGCGTGGTGTTGTAGACGAAGCCGCCACTTTCGTAGTCGGTATAGATGGCGCGATAGCCGAGCGCGGTGGAGATGGACGGCGTCCACATATAGCCAACCGAGGCGAACCCCTGCGCCGTGAGCTTCGAGCCTATGCCGAAGCCGCCGATATCAGCGAGAGCATTGAGGAACCACGTGTCGTTGATCTTGTACTGGAGGCTGAGGCCAATGGTGGGATCGACCCAGTCCTGCGTGCCTTCGCGGCTTATGAAGATCGGCAGCACCGCGGGGCTTATCCCGATATCGGCGCTCAAGTGCTGATAGCGGAGCCCGACCGTGCCGCTGAGTTCGATGTTCTCAGGCAAGCTGACCGGCAGCCGGTAGCCCACAATGGCCGAGGCGGTGATCTGCGTCTCGCTGAAGCTGACCTGCGTCCCGTTTGCGCCTACGGCGGCTCTATCGGAGATGCTTGCCCAGATGAGGTCGGTCAGAATTATCCAATCGCCATTCTTCGCGAGAAACGAGCCCATGAGGGCCCCATTCAGATGCGTTATGGCGTCCCAGGCGCTGACATCGACGCTGGAGGGCGGCAGGTGCTTAATTCCGATGTCGCCATTGAGCGCCGTTGCCCATCCGTAGACGGTCGCCTGGAAAGTCCAGCCTGAGGGAACGGTGGCCGCGGCGGCCTCGCCCCTACTCGGCGTCGTGGGAAGGTCCGCACCAATGCATGGTGTCGCAAAAATTGCGACAACAAGAAACCCGATCGTGGCGTGTAGCTTCATGTGGATATCAGTCGGATGGGAGTTGAGTCATTGGTCACTGCTCTACTCCCGCCTTTCCGAAAGACGCGGCGCGACAGGCTCCACTACGGGCAAGCTGTGCACTTTCTGGCAGGAGGTTGCCAAAGCTCACGCGTTCACACAAAATAGTGAGCGTTTGAATCACAGCCCAAACCATCAGCAGTTCCACATCCGCGTTTCTTGCCTCTTGACGCATGACGATTGACGACGCGTCCGCAGGCACCTGTTGCTACGCTAGGCGGCAGCAGCTATCGGAACCACTCATTTTGCGCCACCCGATGCCATGTCCAAGAAAGTTGTCATAGGGCCACGGTTCCTGTGATCTCCGGCCACTTCCTGCGGGCCTGCCCGCCTTTGCGCGAGATAAGATTGGGGAAAGGGTGCTGCTGCGAGCCAATCACGCCGCTGGCTTCGATCTGGAACTGATCGAGGACGGGAATTGCTTCATTGCTCGGCAGGCGGTGGTGGACTTCGTCGATGCGATCAGGAGGGCGGCTGGCGAGCCCCACCTCGGGCTTCCCATAGCACCCCGCATGAATGCCGACGTATGGCAACTTCCAGAAAAGGAAATGCTCAATCGTGGCGCAAAATGAGTGGATGCGATGTCCGATTGCTGCTTTGTGGCGCGATATGAATGTGTCGGTCAGGCGGTGAAACTCGTTTGCGGCTGTCGGCGTAGCCTCGACCATGGAGCGCGAGAAGATTGCCCGTGCTAACCAGCGGCACCTTCGCGGCCTCTTGATCCGCCTTTGCGTTTCTCTACCATCTCAGCGTGCGCCCCAGCGTTCCGATGGTTGGCCGGGCCGACATTTCGGGCGGGTGTGAACGCTGTCGGGATTGGACAATGGAATTCGCGGGCAGGCGGCTCAGAGTATCGCTGGCAATCGGCTGCGCTCTGTTTGGTGGGGGCTGCGCGTCTCGGCCGGAAAATGTCTTCATCGCAAGCGAGCAGGCGCCCGTACCAGGAGCCTCGCAGGTCGATATGCTGATCGCCACGACGCGTTTACCATCGCAGGTTCCCGGCGAGATGTTCGGCGGAGACCGCGGTGGTCCGGCCTTCGCGGAGATCACGATATCCATTCCGCCAGATCACAAGACCGGGAACATCGAGTGGCCTCGGCAGGTTCCGGCCGACCCGAACCGATCCTTTGCCGTCGTCAAGGCTGACGTACTGGACCGTCAAGGCGTCCTTGCCAGGTTCCATAGTCGCCTTGCAAAAGGACCGACGCGCAGCGTCCTCGTCTTCGTGCATGGTTTCAACAATCGGTTCGACGACGCCGTTCTGCGCTTTGCTCAGATCGTCCACGACTCGCAGACGGACGACATCCCAGTGCTCTTCACCTGGCCTTCAGCCGGCAAATTGGTTGCCTATGGTTACGATCGGGACAGCGCGACCTACTCGCGCGATGCACTCGAGCGCACGCTCGACTATCTGATTGCCGATAAATCGGTGAGCGAGATTTCGATCCTGGCGCACTCCATGGGAAATTGGGTGACGCTGGAAACACTGCGGCAGATGGCGATCCGCAATCGCTCGATCTCGCCGAAGATCAAGAACATCATGCTCGCGGACCCCGATGTCGATATCGACGTGTTCCGGACCCAGGTCGTCTCCATGGGAACCAGCCGACCCGCTTTCACGGTGTTCATTTCGGATGACGACAAGGCGCTCGCTGCGGCAAAGATCATTTGGGGAAGCAAAGCCAGGCTTGGCGATTTCAATCCAAATGCTGAGCCGTACAAGACGTTCATGGAGCAGAACCGCATCGATGTCGTGAACATGACCGATATCAGGAACAATGGCTGGATCGACCATGGAAAATATTCCGATAGTCCCCGCGTCATCCGACAGATCGGTCTGCAACTCGCGACGGGCCAGCCCATTACGGATCAGCAAATCTCTCCGATTGACAGCATCAACCTCACCGCCATGGGAGCTGTCGGCACGTTGACGGGAATGGTCCCGCCACTCGGTCCAAAATGATGCGAATAGCCTCCGGCTATGCGACCGCGCAGGCAAACAATCGGCCACGCGCTCAGCCTATCGCTGCCCCCAACTACCGGTCCGCTTCACGTGCGGATGGCGTCATGCTGGTGGACGTGCCAGTCGATGTTGTCGGGGCCGAAAGGCTGCAGGCAGACGGAGCTGCCGTCTGCTACGTCTCGCAGCGGAACTCTCGCGGTGCGCGGCCCGTCGCCTTTCGGAAGGCGCGCGCGAAATTGGCCGGAGAGGAATATCCCAACTCCGCCGAAACACGGGTGACCGAACCATCCGTGTGCCGTAGCAGCTCGGTGGCTCGCTGGATCCTTGCCGCGTTCGCCAAGCCGCGAAAATCGGTGCCAGCCCGATTCAGCTCGCGTTGCAGCGTGCGGACGCTGGTGTCCATCGATTGCGCGGCACTTTCGATGGATACGCTGCCGGTGAGAACCTGGGCCCGGATCTGCTCGACGACGATGTCGAGTAGATCCCGCGGAGCTCCGGCCCCCCGGTCTCGCGCCACATCCTCGATGGTGACGCTCGGCCGCGAAGTGCGCCTCGATACAACGGATAAAAGATGGCGTTCCATGACGATGGTCACCGCGGGTGCGTTGAAAATGACCGGGCACTGGAACACATCTTCGAACAGCGCTGGCTGGCCCGGCTTGTCGATATCAAGTTCAACGCGCAGCGGATGCCAGTCAACGGGCAAATAAGCCCTGAAGACACTCAGCAGGACCCCAGCCGCGGCGCTGGCGATAATGTCGTAGCCGACGCGGCCGGCCAAGGCAAAGCCGTAGCTGAATCGCGCCTCGTCGCCGACGATCGCCACCGACATCCTGTCATCCGTGCTGTGATAACGCAGCGCCGTAATGGCGTGCTTGAGGGATTGGCCGAGGGTGTCGGCTCCAAGGATAAAGCGCCCGAAAGTGCCATAATTGGCAACGTCCATCACCGGGGCCATCAGGATCCCGAGGTTGGGCTCGCCCGCCGCTCGCGCCGCGGCATCCACGAAAGCAAGCACCGCCGCGTGCGGGATGAAGCAATTCCCGTCCTCGATCAGTTCGAGGTCGAACCCTGCCGCGCGATTGGCCTGCAGAAGTGCCCTTTCCCCGATTTCATGACGCAGGAAAGCCGGCAGGCCGTGAAGGATGCGGTTCGAGATAACCGGTATTTCAGCCATGCGCGGAATGCCCCGAGGATACCGCCATGGTGGCGCAAAATGAGTGGTTTCGAAATCCGATTGCTGCTCTCTGCCCCAATATAAGTGTGTCGGACCGATGGGGGAACCCATCTGGGGCCGTCGGCATGTCTTTGGCTATAGCCGAGGAAATTGTCGGCCGTGAGCGCGAGGAAACTGCCCATGCCAACCAATGGCCCTCTTGCGACTTCCCGGCCGACTAGGAGGCGCGTGAATGCCATCGTCGCACCGCCGAGGTCGTGAGCTGCACTTGCGCTCGTCGCGACCTTGTCATGGTCGGGGGTTGCGCTGGCGGAGGATTCAACGACCAGCACCGAGGATCTCGCCAAGGCGGCTCAGAACCCGGTCGCCGACATGATCAGCGTGCCATTCCAGTTCAATACCAATTTTGGCTACGGCCCGTACGACAAGACACAAGAAGTTATCAACATACAGCCTGTTATTCCATTTAGTCTCTCACCCGACTGGAACTTGATCACCCGTACGATTGTACCCGTGATTTCCCAACCGCAGCTCTCTCCTGATGAGGGTCGAACATTCGGTCTTGGCGACATAACGCCGACATTTTTTCTATCGCCTGCTCACTCGGGTAAGTTTATCTGGGGCGTTGGACCGGCCTTCCTGCTGCCGACAGCCACCGACGAAGACCTCGGATCCGGGAAGTGGGGCGCAGGCCCGTCGGCCGTCGGCCTCATCATGGACGGACCGTGGGTCTACGGCGCCTTGATCAACAACATCTGGTCGTTTGCCGGTGATCCCAGCCGGAAGGACGTCAACCAGATGACGCTTCAGCCGTTCATCAACTACAACTTCAAGGAAGGTTGGTATCTTACGTCCTCGCCACTCATCACGGCGGACTGGTTGGCCGACAACGACAATCGCTGGACCTTGCCCGTCGGCGGAGGTTTTGGCCGCGTCTTCCGGGTTGGCAAGCAGCCGATCAATGCGCAGTTCGGCGCTTACTATAACGCCATCGCGCCCGACAATGTTGGGCCGCAATGGCAGATCCGGGCACAGCTGCAGTTCCTTTTTCCAAAATAGCGAGTGCACATTGGATGATGTCATCAAACACACAGGCATATCGACGTAGTTTCGGGTGGCGCACGCCACCGTGGGCGTTGGCCGAGGCCGAATACCGTAGCTCGCACTCCGAGGAGGGGTAGAAACATGATGACGCAACTTAGTCGGAAGGCCGGAGCCCGTTCCTGGGGTTGGCTAGCGCGATCCTGGCTTTCTTATCAGCTTGCGAAAGCCGAATGGCCCAGCCTGTTGGAAGCCAAGGACATCGCCGATGTCTACGCCGCCTTCGATCCTGCCGCCGGGCGAAGGGACATGGCAGCCGCCCGGGATTAATCTGGCGCAATAACTATCCCCGATCATGCCGATGCGTGGTGCCGGATGACATCTGGCTCTCAGGCTGACCGGCCTTGTACCAGGGTTTCGAGCCGCGACGACCAAGCCTAAGGGACCAAAGAGAGGACGACCCATGAAACCGATCCACAGCAGGTTCCGCGGACTGAGGATGGCCCTCGCGGCATCGACTTTCCTCGTCGGCACGATTGGAGCCAGCGCCCAAACGGCGACCCCGCCTGCATCGATCCTGACGCCGGACAAGGTCGAGACGCGCATCGGCACACTCGACTTCAAGGACGGCATGCCGAGCAAGGAGACCATCGCCAAGGTCTATGACAATCTTGACTTCACGCACGCCTTCGAAGCGTTCGTGAATACGTTCCAGGGTGTCAGCATAGCGGCCCTTCACAAGGGATTTCAGAATGCCGGGGCGAAGGACAACGAAGTCCTGATCTTTTCCGATCTGATGGACGCCAGTTCGTTGTTCCTGACGGCCAACGCGGACACGATCTATACCCTGGGAATGCTCGACCTCTCCAAGGGGCCCATGGTACTAGAGATTGGCCCCAAGATGTTGGGCGCTATCGACGACCAGTGGTTCCGCTGGGTTATTGATTTGGGCGCGCCCGGGGCTGATCGCGGCGAAGGCGGAAAGTATCTCATCCTGCCGCCCGGCTATGAGGGCAACGTGCCCGAGGGCGGCTACTTTGTGGCCCGCGCCCGCACCAACTTCGTTATCTGGTTCGCTCGCGCCTTCATGGAGGACAACGACCCCAAGCCGGTCGTCGCACAGATCAAGAAGACACTGAAGGTCTATCCGTACCAAGCCGGCGGCTATGGCACGCCCGTTGCCGAATTCCTTGCCGGTAAAACCAAACTCGGGCCGATCACCCCGCCGCCGCCGACTGTGTTCCACGAAGGGTCGGGCAAGGTGATGAACACGATTCCGCCCAGCGACTACTCCTATTACGAGTGGCTCAACGAGGTCGTGCAGCGGGAGCCTGCAACGGCGCTCGATGCCGAGTTGATGGGCTCGATCGCCGCCATCGGCATCGTCAAAGGCAAACCCTTCGCGCCGGATGCGCGGATGAAGAAAATCCTCACCGAAGCCGTGGCGCTCGCCAACGCCACTTCGCGCACCCTGTTCATGGCTCCTCGCGCGGCGGACTGGCACTACTATCCCGGTTCGGGATGGGTGAACCAGCTGTTTGTCAGCGGCTACGAGTTCGAAACGCCGATCCCGGAAATTACGCCTGAGGGCGTCAAGCCCTTCCCGCCCACCGGCTACCGCTTGCTGAACTCGCGAACGTCCTTCTTCTACGGCGTCACCGGCATCACGCCTGCGATGGCCATGCGCGTGCCCGGCATTGGCTCGCAGTACCTGTTGACAATGGTGGATGCCGACAAGCAGCCCTTTGATGGCGCCAAGACTTATAAGGTGACACTGCCGAAAGACATTCCGTACGCGAACTTCTGGTCCTTCACTGCCTATGATAACCAGACGCGCTCGATGCTCGATACCCCCCAGCGCTACCCGCGCGCAGGCAGCCAGAGCTATCCTTCACCAGCGGCCGAAGCGGGCGCCGACGGCTCGACGACGGTGTATTTCAGCCCGACGCAGCCGGCGGGCGTGAAACGCGGCAACTGGATCCAGACCATGCCCGGCAAGGGCTGGTTCACGATCCTGCGTCTCTACGGCCCGCTCGAGCCATTTTTCACGAAGGCGTGGAGGCCAAGCGAGATTGAACTGGTGAAGTGAGCCAGGAGCCGGCCTGCGATCGACCGCAGGCCGGCTCGTCGGCTCTGCCCAGCGCCACGGTTGCATCCTCAGCAAAGTGGCCCGAGAACGACGTTCCGATGTCCGTCGTCGACGCTGCGGGCGCTGGACAAACCCGCTCGGCCGAGCGGTTCCAAGCCATCGCGCACAGGTGGAGAGCACCATGGGCTTCGATCTCGACTTCTGGGACTATGCGACCTTCGCGGCGCTGGCTTTCATCGGCGTCATGTTCCTCGGTCTCATCATCTTCATTCTCGGCCTGCCGGGGCGGATCGCCATCGCCCGCCGGCATCCCGAGGCCGATGCGGTCTATATGATGGGCTGGGTCGGCTTTCTCGCCATCGTGCCCTGGATCCAGGCGCTCATCTGGGCCTTCAAGCCCACCAGCGTGGTGGACCTGCGTTATCTGCCGCGCGACGTTAAGCGCGAGACCGACGCCATGATCAGTCGTCTTGAGGGGAAGGCACCGCCCGTGCCGACCGGTGCCGCGCCATCTTCAGGGCCCACCGCCTCGTCCGACGGGAGGCCTACGTCATGATGGTCGGCCTCCTCGTCGTCGCCATCGCCTGCTTCGTCTTCTGGCTGGTCTTTCTGAAGCTGAGACTACTGCGGATAACGCCCGGCTGGGTCTTCGGCTTCAGCATCGTCGTCCTGCATCTCTTTTTGATCTTCGTCATCGGGCTACGCTTCGTCACGCCCTATTCGACCAATGCCACGGTGGTTCAGCACACGATCCAGCTCATTCCGCGCCTGTCCGAGCCCACCCTCGTTACCGAGGTGCTGGTCAAGGACAATACGGCGGTGACGATGGGGCAGCCTCTCTTCCGCTTTGACCGCACCATCTACGAGGCCAAGGTCGCTGAATTGCTGGCGCAGATGGCCGCCGCCCGGCAGAATGTGAAAGTCCTCAAGGCGGACATCATGGCGGCCGAGGCCAAGGCAGAGCAGGCCCGCGCGACACTCGCTTATTCGCAGCACCAGAAGGAGACCTTCGACACCCTGGCCCGGCAAGGCGTGAGCCGCGAGGACGAGGCGATCAGGTGGCGGGACGAGGAGAAGAAAGACGCGGCCGATCTCCTTGCCGCCGAGGCCGAGGCCGAAGTCGCGCGGCTCCAATATGACTCCACCATCGACGGGGTGAACACCTCTGTGGCCAATCTCGAGGCCCAACTGCGGCAGGCGCAATATTATCTCGACAACACCACGCTCAGGGCACCGGAGGACGGGCGCATCGTGAACCTCCAGGTACGCCCCGGCATGGTATCGGGCATCCTGCGCGTCGGCGGCATTGCGGCCCTGATCGCCAAGCACGACCGTTATGTGCTCGCGACCTACTTTCAGGAAAACCTCAAATATGTGAAGCCGGGCCAATATGTGGAGATCGCCTTCAATCTTTATCCCGG
Source organism: Roseixanthobacter psychrophilus (assembly GCF_043195195.1). Lineage (NCBI taxonomy): Bacteria > Pseudomonadati > Pseudomonadota > Alphaproteobacteria > Hyphomicrobiales > Xanthobacteraceae > Roseixanthobacter > Roseixanthobacter psychrophilus. The sequence continues at coordinate 3,702 of NZ_JBAFWT010000055.1, read as the reverse complement.
CCAGATCTTCAAGGGTCATGTGGTCGGCATCTGGAAGGCGAACGGGCAAGGCCAATATCTGCCGAGTTCGGACATTCCCAAGTTCGAGCCGGCCAATGCCAACATCCCCCAAGGCCAATATGCGGTGAAGATCGTGGTGGACGATCTGAACCCGGAGCAGTTCCCCATTGGCGCGCAGGGCGCCGCGGCCATCTACGTGAACGGAGACAAGGGGTCCTGGGCCGCTCTGCGCAAGATCGCCATCCGCTCGCGCACATGGCTCGCCTGGCTCTATCCGCTCGATATTTGATGCCGGCAGACCGTGGCTCGCTCCCTATTGAGGCACGATGCTCCTTCGATGCGCGGCACCGGCAACGTGGGTCACGTCAGCGCGTCGAAGCCGATACCCGACCGATGTCGTGCTCGTCTTCCCCGTAGCTGGGCGGGACTGGCCCCTGAAGAATCCGATCCCCGACCAGCTCCCGATGTCAGACGAGACGGTGCTCGATGGCGCACGCTCTCCTGGCGGCGCGGCACCAGGGGCCGCTTGGACCAACATCATCGAGAACATGAATGTAAGCATCCGGCAAGGGCCGCGGGACCGCGGCTATGCCGTCAGGCAGCTTTGCGGTTGCCTGCGCTGCCCGCTTGCCAGTGCCATGGCAGCAGTTCTGCGAGCCGGGTCTGCGGCGTCCCCGCGATGCGGGCGAGCACATCGGCAAGCCAGGCCTGCGGATCGACGGTGTTGAGTTTCGCCGTGGTGATCAGCGTCGCCATGGCGGCGGCGCGCTCGGCACCGCAGTCGGAGCCGGCGAAGAGCCATGCCTTCCGTCCCAGGGCGAAGCCGCGCAGGGCGCGCTCCGCCGCATTGTTGGACAGGCAGGCACGGCCGTCCTCGAGGACGGTTGCAAAGCCGTTCCAGCGCCTGAGCATGTAGTCGATCGGCTTGGCAACCGAGGCCGATCGGGAGAGCTTGAGGCGCTGCTCGCCGAGCCAGGTGTGCAGGTCATCGACGAGAGGTCGGCTCTGCGCCTGCCGGGCATCGCGACGCTCCGGCGCACTCAAGCCGCTGATCCCGCGTTCGATGTCAAAGAGAGCGTCGATGCGCTTCACCGCCTCCAGGGCGATGGGCGATACCGGCGCGGCGCCAGGCCCGCGCCGCGCGCTTGTGGCGATGTCCGCCAGTTCGAAGAAGCCCCTCCTGGCATGGGACCAGCAAAGCGCGGACGTGACCGGTCCGCCCGGACGCGCGGGATCATACAGTCCGTTGTAACCGCCATAGGCGTCGGCCTGGAGGATGCCCCGCCAGCCCGCGAGGTGCGCGTCCGGATGCTCCTGCCGCCTGTCGCGCGAGGCGAAGTAGAGGGCCGCCGGCGGGTCGGCGCCGCCGAAGGGGCGATCGTCGCGCACATAGGTCCAGATCCGGCCTGTATCTGTCTTGCCCTTGGCCAGGATCGGCACGGTAGTGTCGTCGGAGTGCAGTCGCTCCGCCGCCATGACATGCCGGGCAATCAGCTCATGCAGCGGCTTCAGCGCCACAGTCGCGTGCCGACCTGATCGGCCAGCGTCGAGACGGAGAGGTCGATGCCCTCGCGCGCGTACCTTTCGCTCTGGCGGTTCAACGGCTGATGCTGCCCGAACTTCTCGAAGAGGACTGTCGCCAGCAGGTTCGGCCCGATGAAGCCGCGCGGCGTCACATGGAAGGGCGCCGGCGGCTGAGTGATCGCCTCGCACTGGCGGCAGGTGAACTTCTCGCGGACCGTCTGGATCACCTTCCAGGATCGCGGCACGATCTCAAGGGTCTCGGTGACGTCCTCTGAGAGCTTCGACAGTTTCATCGAGCCACAGCAGGGACAGGTGGTCGGTGCCGGCACGATGACGCGCTCGCGCGGCAGGTGTTCCGGGAAGGGCTTGCGCACGGGCCTCCGGCGTGGAGCGGGCGCCGGCAGCGATGCCAGGCGCGCACTCTCCTGCGCCGCGATCTCGTCCTCGCTCGCCCTGGCCTCCAGTTCCTCGAGCTGAAGCTCCATCTGGTCGATGAGCCGTACCGTGCGCTCGGAGCGCTGACCGTAAAGCTCGCGCCTGAGCTTCTCGATCGTCAGCTTGAGGTGGGCGATGACCGCATCGACGGAGGAGGCGGCGGCCTCGGCCTCGATCCGCCTGGCGCGCTCGGCCAGGATCATCGCATGCGCCGCCGCCAGGTCGGCGGGCAGCGCGGGCGATGCAACGGGCGTGCTCATGGCAGCTATGGAATCACAGCCCATTGCAAGCGCAAGGCAAAAAGCGTCAGCCGACCGAGGTCGGACGCCAAGCCTCCACCGGATTGCGCCAGTCGATCCCCGAGAGAAGATAACCCATCTGCGCCGGCGAGATCGCTACCACCCCGTCTGCCGGCGATGGCCACAGGAAGCGGCCGCGCTCCAGTCGACGCACGTACAGGTTCGCCGCCTGCCCGTCGTGCCAGATGATCTTCACGAGGTCGCCGCGCCGTCCGCGGAAGCAGAAGATATGGCCGCCAAGCGGGTCTCGCCTCAGGACCTCCTGTACTTGCAACGCCAGGGAGGCGAAGCCCTTGCGCATGTCCGTGTGGCCTGTCGCCAGCCAGACATTCGCGCCGACCGGGACAGGGATCATCGCGCCCTCAGGGCCGCGATCGCCTCGCGCAGCGTTCGGCCATCCACCTCGCCCTCCAGCCGCAGCCGGTCGCCAGAAGCCAGCTCAATCTCGATGCGGCTCTCGCGAGAAGCCTTGCGCTTACGCGGCAAGGGCGCGTCGGGGGGCGACGCAGGCTCCGCAGACGGCTCGACAATCACCGGCACGAAGGCTGGCAACTGGGGCGTGACCCGCTCGCAGAGCTGCTGGCGCCAGCGGAAAAGCTGGCTCACATGCACCCCAGCCGAGCGGGCGATCTCGGACGCTGAAGCCCCGGGCTCCAGTGCCAGCGCCACCAGCCGCTCCTTCTCGGCCCGCGGCCAACGCCGCCGCCGCTCCACCGACGTCATCACCTCCACTCGCGAAAGGGTCATATGACTACTCCTAGGATTACCCCTAGGACTTCACGTCATCCACCAAACGCCGCAAGGCGGTACTCGCCGGCTTTCAATTACCCACAAGAGCGATCGTGCGGGAATGTAGCTTGAAACCCTCGAATCACTTGTGATTCTGTTCGTGACGCCGAATCACGAGGGCGTCACCGATGGGCATGGCCGTACCCGAAGGCAACGAGGATGGTTGGCTGGCTGGCGAACTCGGCGGTAGTACGCTTCCAGACCGGCGTTTGGCTCGTCGATTGTTGCATATCGCCGGCCAGATGTCGGCTTCGCCGGGCCAACCTCTTCCACTCGCCTGCCAGGACTGGGCAGCAACGAAGGCAGCCTATCGTTTCTTCGACAACGATCGAGTGACCGAGCAAGGTGTTCTCGCCGGTCATTTCGCGGCAACCAAGTCTCGGGTGTCGGCGGCAACCGGCACCATTTTGGTTCTTCAGGATACCACCGAGTTCATCTACAAGCGCAATGCGCCCGAGAAGATCGGATTCACCAAGGCGATCAACAGCGGGCGCGACAAACATGGACGACTGCGCGAACATACCCTGTGTGGTCTCCTGATGCATTCCAGCCTTGCCGTGACGACAGCGGGCGTGCCGCTCGGTCTCGCCGCCGTCAAATTCTGGACCCGCAGCAAGTTCAAGGGAACTGCAGCGCTGAAGCGGAAGGTCAATCC
>NZ_JBAFWT010000054.1:0-22027 GCF_043195195.1 Roseixanthobacter psychrophilus | reverse complement strand
GGCCGCCTCAGCACATCCTTGACAAGGGCCAGCAGCACATGCCGGGGGAGGAAGCCTGGCTCGTGGGCGAGTGGCGGTCTTCGGGCGAGCGCAAATACTATCTGTCCAACCTGCCGGCCGGGGTTTCTCTGCGAAAGCTGGCGGCCGCCATCAAGGCGCGCTGGGTGTGCGAGCAGGCCCATCAGCAAATGAAGGAGCAACTCGGCCTCGACCACTTCGAGGGGCGCTCCTGGCGCGGCCTCCACCGTCACGCCCTGATGACCATGATCGCTTACGCCTTCCTGCAGCATCGGCGTCTGATGCAGGCTGGGGGAGAAAAAAGTTTCCGAAAGGGACCGCCTCAGCCGACCCTGCCTCAGGTCCGTCATCAGGGCCATCACCTCACCCTATTCACCCCCAGCGATCCGCAAGTGCTCGCAACAGCTTTGCGGCGCCATGCCCCCGACCTGGTGCGGCTCGGTCTCGAGACAGGTCCGTTGACGCCCTGGCTCTATCACACCCTCAAGGAACTCGGCCTCCCGATCATCGGAGACCTGCGCCTGGAGCAGGAACGACGAAAAATCCGAGGTGCCGATCGGCGCACGCACCTTACCGACCATCTTTCCACCGTTCTCCAGCACGATTTTCTCGGTGTCCCACTCCAGCGAATGACCGAAGGTGTAGTCCGCGGTCAGGAAGAACCACGTATCACCGCCAGTTTTCACCAGCGCCTTGCCGGTGCCGTTGGCAAACAACCATGTATCGCTCGTCCAGTGGACGGTGTTGGGCGAGCAGGCCTTCCCGGTCAGATCCGATGTCGCCGGACCGGAGGCGAGGACAACCTTGTTCTTGTCGCGGCTGATCTGACTGACCGCCAGGGCCGCAGCGGAATTTAAGAGGTCCGTGATGGCGTCGATGCCTTCAGTATCGTACCATTTCAGGGCCGTGTTCGCGGCGATGTCCGCCTTGTTCTGGTGGCCGGCCGCGACGATCTCGATGGTCCATCCCTTCTTCGCCAGGCCCGAATCCTCAATCGCTAGGCTCAGGACTCACTAATCAGAGCCAGAAGATTACGGTAGCGGCGATGCATATGGCAGAGAAGAAGGTGTGGCCGCATCGGTCGTAGCGGGTGGCGATGCGTCGCCAGTCCTTGAGCTTGGCGAACAGGTTCTCGACCTTATGCCGCTGGCGGTAGAGGACCTTGTCGTAGGAAAAGGGGTGCTTGCGGCTCCTGGATGAGGGAATGCAGGGCGCGATGCCCTTGGCGGCGAGCGCGTCCCGGAACCAGGCGCTGTCGTAGCCCCGGTCTGCGATCAGGCTCTTGGCCGGCGGCAGGGCGTCGAGGATCAGGCGGGCGCCCTTGTGGTCGCTCATCTGGCCTTCCGACAGCAGCATGAGGATCGGCCAGCCCTCGCCGTCGCAAACGGTGTGGAGCTTGGAGTTCAGGCCGCCTTTGGTGCGCCCGATACGACGGGGAACAGCCCCTTTTTTAAGAGGCTCGCTGCCGTGCGATGGGCCTTCAGATGGGTGGCATCGATCATGACCCGTTCGGGTTTCGGCCCTTCGCCGGCGAGGTTGGCGAAGATGCGGTCGAACACGCCCAGCCGGCTCCAGCGGATGAAGCGGTTGTAGAGGGTCTTGTGCGGGCCGTAGTCCTTGGGCGCGTCCTTCCACTGCAGCCCGTTGCGGATCACATAGACGATGCCGCTCACCACCCGCCGGTCATCGACCCGCGGCACGCCATGGGCCAGGGGAAAGAACGGCGAGATCCGCGCCATCTGCCGCTCGCTCAGCAGGAACAAATCACCCATCACAGCCTCCTCATCTGAGACTGTGAATCACAGATCAGGCGAAATTAATAGGTCCTGAGCCTAGGCGCGCGGCCACGACAGATCCCATTCCGCCGCTATCGGCATAGGGTCCCGACAGGTCACTCAGGACACCGATCTTCACTGTTCGTGCCGTCGAGTTTTGCGCCATCGCCTGGAGGGCATGAAGACAAGCCAATGCGCCGGCGAGAAACAACAACTTCTTCACTCGCATGACGTTTCCTCCTGCTATGTCCGCCCGATTGTGCTTTTGGTGCATTCCCCTGTGAGCGACTGTCTTGTCGGTCAAGGGGTTTGTTCTCGCCATGGATGTCGGCGTGACGGTCAGCGGTTGTCCGTGAGAGGGACACCCAATCGGCGCCATCTGAGCGGAGGCGATACTCGAAGGCGCGAGGTCAAAGAGCCAAGCACACGAGGGGTTGCCAGCGGCTGGTGGTCTCCGGAAGGCCACTCCCTTCTTGGAAATGGTGTCTCCAGTGACTACACAAAAAATCTCTATGTCGGAAAAAAAGCTAATTAAAACAATATATTATAAAGTGGCCTAAATATTGCTGTGGTGATCTCATCAATCACCGGCGCCAAAGTGTGCGCCGCCAAAAGTGAAGGAGGACGCCAGTGAATTTTCTCCCCATCCGTGCCAGCTTCGGCGCAGCTGCACTCGCAGCAGCCGTTGCGGTGTCTCCGGCCCCGCTCTCTGCGCAAAATAATAACGATAGCTCGGTGAAGATTGGCGCCATCGTCGATATGACCGGCGTTTACTCGCGCCATGGCGGCCCCGGCGTCGTCGCGGCGGTAAAGATGGCCGTTGAGGATTTCGGCGGCAAGGTGAACGGCCAGCCCATCGAGGTGGTTTCAGCGGATTATCAGAACAAGGTGGACGTGACCTCGGGCATCGCCCGGCGCTGGTTCGATACCGAAGGAGTCGACATGGTCGTCGAGTCCACGGACAGCGCATCCGCGCTCGCCTTGTTCCGTCTCGGCGAAGAGAGGAAGCGCGTTATCATCGGCGCCGGTTCCGCGACCACCGGCCTCACCAATGCCGGCTGCATGCCCTATGGCATCCACTATGTGTACGACACCTACGCGCTTGCCACGGGGACCGGCTCGGCCATCGTGAAGGAAGGCGGCAAGAACTGGTTCTTCATCACTGCCGACTATGCCTTCGGCCATGCGCTCGAAGCCGACACGTCCCGCGTCGTGCTCGCCGATGGCGGCAAGGTGCTGGGCAGTGTGCGCGCCCCGCTCTCCTCGACGGACTTCTCCTCCTACCTGCTTCAGGCGCAATCCTCCAAGGCGCAGGTGATCGGCCTCGCCAATGCGGGCGGTGACTTCGTCAATTCAGTCAAGCAGGCCAGCGAGTTCGGCATCACCCAGGGCGGCCAGAGCCTTGCCGCCATGCTGGTGTTCATCAACGACATCAAGGCCCTCGGTCTTCCGGTGGCGCAGGGACTGAAGTTCACCGGTGGCTATTACTGGGACCGGAATGACGAAAGCCGCGCCTTCGCGAAGAAGTACTATGCGCGGATGAAGGCCCAGCCCTCCATGGTCCAGGCGGGCGCCTATTCCGCCACCATGCACTATCTGAAGGGCGTCCAGGCCATCGGGTCCGACGATGCGCAGAAGGTGACGGACTGGATGAAGGCCAACCACATCAACGATTTCTTCGCCAAGGACGGCGTCATCCGGGCCGATGGCCGCATGGTGCACGACATGTATCTGGTGGAGGCCAAGAAGCCCGAGGAATCCAAGAACGAATGGGACCTCATGAAGGTGCTGCGCACGATCCCCGGCGATGAAGTCTTCCAGCCGTTGGACAAGTCCACCTGCAAGCTGGTGAAGAAGGGCTGAAGGGGGCAAAGCCGCAAAGAGGGACGTCAAGTCCCGCGCCGCCAGGCCCATTCCGCGCGATCCCTCCCACTTATGGGCGAGAGGACATCTCGCCTAGTTTTTTATAAAGATAAGATCGGGAGATCCCCAGCTCTGCGGCGACCTTCTTCTTGTTGCCTTTGTGGCGGTCCAGCGCCTCCCGGATCAGCGCATACTCCATGTTTCCCACGGTCTCTCGGATGGTCGTCGCGCTCGATGCCTCCGGAACGGTAGCGTTCACTGCCTCCCCCGGCATGTCGTCGAGGTCGCGGAAGTTCGCCAACGTCAATTCGCCGCCGTCGGCGAAGATCATGGCCCGTCGCACCTCATGGTGAAGTTGGCGCACGTTTCCGGGCCAGGGAAGCGTCTGGAGCATCTGCACCGCCTTGGGATGAACGCGGTGGATCTTCGAGTCGATACGCGGGCCGATGCGCTGCACGAAATGCTTCACCAGCAGGGGAATGTCGGAGGCGCGCTCGCGCAGGGGCGGCACGCGCAGTGTCACGCCGTTGATGCGGAAATAAAGGTCGGCGCGGAACGCCTCCTCGGCGATCAGGCGCCTCAGATCCCGGTTGGTGGCACTGATGAGCCGGAAGTTGGTGGAGCGGCTGCGGTTGGAGCCAACCCGCTCGAATACACCGTTCTCGATGACCCGCAGAAGCTTGACCTGCGTTTCCATCGGCATGTCGCCGATCTCGTCCAGGAACAGGCTGGTGCGGTCCGCCATCTCGAACTTGCCGGCCCGCCCCTCGCGCCGCGCGCCGGTGAACGCGCCGGCCTCGTAGCCGAACAATTCGCTCTCCACCAGGTTGGCCGGCAGCGCGCCGCAATTGACCACCACCATGGGCCGCTCCATCCGGCGGCTCAGATTGTGGATGGCATGGGCCACGAGCTCCTTGCCCGATCCGCTCTCGCCGGAGACGAAGATCGGCACATCGAGGGGCGCCACCTTGCGGATGTCCTCCTTCAGGCGGCGGATGGAGTCGCTCTCGCCCACGATCTCGTCGAGGCCGAAGGTGCGGTGGCGCAGGCCCGCCAGCTCCTTCTTGTAGTAGTCCACCTCGGCGCGCAGCGTTGAGATCTGGCGGGACAGCTCGTGCACCTCCTCCGGCGCCTTGAACATGACCCGGCCGATGGCGCCGACCAATTCGCCATCGTGATGGATGGGAATTCGATTCACCACCCGCGTGACGTCCCGCATCTCCTGCACCTGGCCGATCTCGGCATTGCCGGTCCGGGCCACCACGTGCAGCCGGGTGTTCTGGATCACCTCCTGCACCGGGCGTCCCAACGCTCCACCGCGCTCGAAGCCAAAGAAGCGCTCGTGCACCGGGCTCACATAGCGCAGCACGGCGGCGCGATCCACGACCGTGATACCCTCGTAGGGATTGGTGAGGAAGTGGTTGAGGATATCGAAGGCGATGTCCACGCTGAGGACAAAGTCCACCAGTGTGGACGCCTTGTCCTCGGGATGAACAAGGGCGGCAGTCATGCCGTCGCCGGTTTGGCCGCAGACGACCACGTAAGCCGCATCACCCAAGGAGACAGTAAAAATTCTTCTCCCCTTGGCTGCGCCGCGGACATGAGTGCGAACCTCCTCCGCAAGCCCGGAAGCCCGGAGTCGATGAGAAGCGAAAGCCAGCGTCCCGGCGCGATCGACGATAACGATCTCTAGTGGCGTCGCCATCCCAGTCTCAAGTTTGTATTCCTTGAGGACACAAAGAGTATTCTAGTGTCCAATCTAGAAACATATAGTAGGCAAAATTCGCAGAACGCAAGCGGCAAATGCGGGGGAGTTTCGTCCGATTCCAAGTCTTGGTACGATCCTTGCTGCAGCGGTGCGGCGAGGATCGTACCAATGATGAAAATAGCTCCCCTTCCCGCTGAAGACCTTCCTGGCTCGAACCTGCCCGAGGGGCACGTCAACGAGTCGTTCCGGATTCTCTCGGACGTCCGGCTGGTTGACCTCACCACCTCGATCGCCGGGCCCTACGCCACGATGCTGCTTTCGGATTTCGGCGCCGAGGTCGTCAAGGTGGAGCGCCCATCCGGCGACGACGCCCGCCATTGGGGGCCTCCTTTCCTGGAGGACGAATCCCTGTGGTTCCTGGCCGTGAACCGCAACAAGAAGAGCCTCGCCCTCGACTATTCCAGCCCAGGCGGGCGGCAGGTGCTGGCCGACCTCATCGATACCGCAGACGTGGTGGTGACCAACCAACTCGCGAGCGTGCAGAAGAAGCTCGGTCTCGATGCCGCCACCCTGCGCGCGTCCCGCCCGCGTCTCATCCACGTCTCACTCACCGGCTTCGGCCTGTCCGGCCCGCGGGCCGGACAGGCCTGCTACGACCTCATCGCCGAGGGCTACAGCGGCGTCATGGACCTCACAGGCCCGGCCGAGGCCGAGCCGCAGAAGGTCGGCGCCCCCGCCGCGGACATGCTGGCCGGCGCCGATGCCGCCATGGCGGTGCTGGCCGCCCTGCATCGCCGCACCGCCACCGGCCAGGGCGCGAGCATCGACGTGTCCCTGACTGAGAGCATGATCCGCTTCATGTCGCCGCGCATCCTGCCGTATCTCGGCTCCGGCGAGGTGCCGCGGCGGACCGGTGGCCGCGACAGCGTGATCGCCATCTACCAGACGTTCGAGACGCAGGACCTGCCCATGACCCTCGGGCTCGGCAACGACGCCATCTGGCGGCGTTTCTGGGAGGCGGTGGACCACCCCGGGGAGGCGGACGCTGCTCATCTCGCCACCAACGCCGACCGGCGCCTGCACCGGGGGGAGATCGTTGCCCGCATCCAGGCCATCCTGCTCACCCAGCCGCGCGCCGAATGGCTACACCGCTTCGCAGCCGCGAAGGTGCCCGCCGGCCCCATCTACCGTGTGGACGAGGTGGTGGCAGACGAGCATTTCCAGGCGCGCTCCACCTTCTACCGCATCACGAAAGATGGCCGCGAGGTGCCCCAGGTTGCCCTCGGCATCCACATAGACGGCGAGCCGGCCGGCTTTTTTTCGCCCCCGCCGCGGCTCGGCGAGCATTGCGAGGAGATACTGGGCGAGCTCCTCGGCTATGACGAACGGGCCATCACCGAGCTGCGGGCAAAAGGCGTCATCTGAGACGCATCGCGGTCCCGCACCAAAAAAATTTCATCAGGAAGGAACGCTTACGCATGTCCTACGAGACCATTCTCTACAGCGAAGACGGCCCCGTCGGCACGATCACGCTGAACCGGCCCGATGACGGTAACATGTTTAACGCGACCATGTGCCGTGAGCTGCGCGACTGCATCGAGACCATCCGAAACGAGACCCGCACCCGCGTGACCGTGCTCACCGGCGCCGGCGAAAAGTTCTTCTGCACCGGCGGTCGCAAGGACGGACTGGAAAAGACCAACCTTTATGCCGGCGTGCTGCCGACGCTCGAGATGTACGACGCCATCGAGCGCCTCCAGAAGCCGGTGATCGCCTCCGTCAACGGCTTCGCGGTGGGCGGCGGCAACGTGCTCCAGATGGTCTGCGACCTCGCCATCGCCAAGGAAAGCGCCGTGTTCCGCCAGGTCGGACCCATGGTGGGTTCGTTCGACGCCGGCTACGGCACCTGGTTCCTGGAGGACATCGTGGGCAAGCGCCGCGCGAAGGAGATCTGGTACCTCAACGAGAAGCTGACCGCCCAGCAGGCGCTCTCCTACGGCCTCATCAACAAGGTAGTGCCGGACGACAAGCTGGCCGAGGCCACCCGCGAGATGGCGCTCACCATCGCCGATCGCGGCCCGTTCGCCATCGCCTCGCTGAAGGCGGCCTTCTCGGCGCGCCATTCGGGCGTGGGCGGACTCGCCCGCATGGCCCACGACCTCCTGCTGCGCGGCTACCTGGACAGCGACGAATCCCACGAGCTCGCCGAATCCTTCGCCCAGCGCCGCAAACCCGATCCCGCCAAGTTCGGCAAGTGAGGGCTGCCCCATGCAGCCCACCCTTCTCACCCTGCATGATCCCGCCATCGCCCGGGCCTACTACGCCGCCGGGCAGTGGCAGGACGACACCCTCTACGGCCTTGCCGCGGCCCATGCCGTGCAGCGGCCGGACGCCTACGCCCTCGCCGATGGCTCCCGGCGTCTGACCTGGGCGGACCTGATCCGCTGGGCTGACGCCACCGCCGCCGATTTCGCCGCCGCCGGCCTCAGGCACGGCGACCGAGTGGGCGTGTGGCTCCCCAACCGGGTCGAATCGGTGATCGTGTTCCTCGCCTGCTCGCGGGCCGGGCTCGTGTGCACACCCTCGCTCCATGTGAACCACACGGTCAGCGAGATCATCACTCTCATGGAGCGGTGCGGCGCCGCCGCGCTGGTGGCCCAAATGGGCCATGGCGCTGACGCCGACCGCCACGACGTGTTCGCCGCCGCCCTTGCCCTGCCGGCCATGCGTCGGCTCTATGTGGTGGGCGGTAGCGCGCCGATCCACGCCGACCGGATCGCCGCCTTCCCGTCGGCCGACGGCCCCGCGCCGGCGACGCCCCCAGTGACGAACCCCGACAAGGTGACCTACCTCGCCTTCACCTCGGGCACCACCGGCCAGCCCAAGGGTGTGATGCACTCGGACAACACGCTCATCTCCAATGGCCGCGCCATGGTCGCGGATTGGCATGTGGGGCCGGACACGATCATCTACTCCCTGAGTCCGCAGAGCCACCACATCTCCACGGTTGCGCTAGAGCAGATGCTGGTCTCTGGCGCCGAGTTGGTTGTCAACGACGCGCCGCGCGGCCAGAGCCCGCTGGACCGCATCATCGAGACCGGCGCCACCTATGTGATGGGCGTGCCCACGCACGCCATCGACCTTCTGGGCGAAATCGAGCGGCGTGGCTTCGCCGGCATCGGCAACGTGAAGACCTTCTACCTCGCCGGCGCGGCCATCCCCATGGATGTGGCGCGGCACTTCCTCGCCTACGGGGTCAAACCGCAGAACATCTACGGCATGACCGAGAACGGGTCGCACCAGTACACGCTGCCGGACGACGACGTCGAGACCATGGTGCGCACCTGCGGCAAGGCCTGCGCCGCCTATGAGGTGAGGATCTTCAAGGCCGACAATCACGACCTGGAGGCCGCGCCCGGCGAGATGGGCGAGATCGGCGGGCGCGGCGCCTGCCTCATGCTCGGCTATTTCGGCAACCAGCCGGCTACAGAGCAGTCGTTCAATGCGGACGGCTGGTTTATGTCCGGCGATCTCGGCCGGCTCGACCCTCAGGGCAACCTGGAAATCGTGGGCCGCTCCAAGGACCTCATCGTCCGCGGCGGGCACAACATCTATCCCTCGCAGATCGAGGATCTCGCCATCCGCCACCCGTCCGCCTTCAAGGTGGCCGCGTTTCCGGTGCGCGACGACCGGCTCGGGGAGAAGGTGTGCCTCGCGGTGATCGCCAAGGACGGAACCCGCATCGCCGCTGAGGAGATGCTGGCCCACCTCTTCGAGGCCGGGCTCTCCAAGTACGACATGCCGGAATTCTACCTGGAGCTGGACGCCTTCCCCGTCACCGCCAGCGGCAAGGTGCTGAAGCGCGACATGGTGGAAATGGTCAGCGCCGGTACCCTCTCGCCGACCCCCGTGCGCTTCCGGGCGCCAGACGCGTCGCTCGCCAAAGGAGCCTGACATGGTCGACCTCGTGAGGGACGGCGCGCTCGCCGTCATCACCCTCAACCGGCAGGACGCGCTGAACGCGCTGTCCTTCGCCATCATCCGCGACATCAGCGCGGCCATCGACGAGGCGGCGGGCTGGGACATCCGGGCCCTGCTGTTCACCGGCGCGGGCGAGAAGGCGTTCTGTGCGGGTGCGGACATCAAGGAGCTGATGGGTCGTCCGCTGATGGAGGAGCGCGCCGGCACCGAGCTCGGCCAGCGCACCTTCGCCAAACTCGACACCTTCAAGGTGCCATCCATCGCCGCCATCAACGGTTATGCCTTCGGCGGCGGTCTGGAATTGGCGATGGCCTGCACGTTCCGCGTCGCTTCGCCGAAGGCGAAGATGGGCCTGCCGGAGATCAAGCTTGGGCTCATCCCCGGCTATGGCGGCACCCAGCGCCTGCCGCGCCTCGTGGGCGAGGCGCGCGCGCTGGAGATGGTTCTCACCGGCCGCACGGTGGGCGCCGAGGAGGCCCTCACCATGGGCCTCGTCAACCGGCTGGCGGAGGGCGACGTGCTTGAGGCCGCGAAGGCCATGGCGGGCGAGTTTACCGGTCATAGCCTTCCCGCCCTTGCTTTCGCACGCGACGCAGTCCGCCGCGCGCTGGACACGCCGATCAGCGAGGGCCTGCGCATCGAGGCCGATTTGTCGACCCTCGCCTACCGCACGCAGGACGCCACCGAAGGGCTCACCGCGTTCGTCGAGAAGCGCAAGCCGAACTTCCAGGATCGCTGAGATGACACCCCTCAACATTCTCCTCACCGGCGCCAGCCGGGGCATCGGCGCCGTCGCCGCACTGGAGCTGGCCCGGCGCGGCCACCGGGTCGGCTGCGTCTCCCGCCGCGGGACCGGGCCGGAAGGCGTCGAGATCTCCGCGGAGATCCGCGAGCACCTCGTGCCGCTTAAGGGCGATGTGGGCGACGCCGCCAGCATCGCCGAGGCGATGACAGCGTTCGCGAAGACCGCCGGCTCCATCGACGGCATCGTCAACAATGCCGGCGTGCACCTCACCAACCGCTCTGAGAGCCAGCCGCTCCCCGAGTTCGAGGAGGTGCTGCGGACCAACACCACCGCTACCTTCTCGGTGTGCCAGCAAGCCTATCCGCATCTGGTGGCGGCCGGCGGCGGGCTGATCGTGAACATGGGCTCGTTCTTCGACAAGCTGGGCGTGAAGCATAACACCGCCTATTGTGCCTCCAAGGCGGCGGTGGCGGCCGTCACCCGCTGCCTGGCGGTGGAGTGGGCGCAGAAGGGCATCCGCGTGATGACGGTGGCCCCCGGCTATATCGAGACCGACTTGAACAAGGACTTCCTGGCCTCGGAGAAGACCCGCGCCTTCCTCACCGCCCGCATCCCCGTGGGCGGCCCGGCGAAGGCCGACGAGGTGGCGCGGCTCATCGCCTGCCTGTTCGACGAGAACATTCCCTTCCTGACTGGCGAAACCATCTATCTCGATGGCGGTCAGGGCATGGCCCATTGAGGACGCCGATGAACGTTATCTCCCGCCTGGACGCCCAGCTCGGTCTTCCCGAGGATGAGGCGCTTCTGCTCCAAAGCGTGCGCGATTTCGCCCGCGACGAGATCGCCCCGCGCGCGGCCCATCACGACGAGACCAAGGAGTTTCCCTGGGAGAACGTGAAGGGCATCAACGCACTCGGGCTCAACGCCATGTTCGTGCCGGAAGCCTATGGTGGCGCCGGCCTTTCGTACCTCTCCTATCTGGCCTGCGTCAGGGAGATCTCGGCAGCCTGCGCCTCCACCGGCATCATCTGGGCGACGAACTTCCACGCCATCAAGCCGTTGATCGACTTCGGCGCGGAGGAGCAGAAGCAGCGCCTGTTGCCGCGCATCGCCGAGGGCGGCCTCGCCGCGCTGGTCATCACCGAGCCCGACGCCGGCTCAGATGCCACCGGGATGCGCACGAAGTTCACGCCCGAGGGCGACGAGATCGTGGTCAACGGCTCCAAGACCTTCATTACCAACGGTGACGTGGCCGACCTCTATGTGGTCTTCGGCAAGTGGTCGGACACGGCCGACGCCAAGCAGGCGATCTCCTGTCTGATCCTCGAAAAGGGCACGCCCGGGCTCTTGGTGGTGCGGCTCGAGGACAAGATGGGCCATCGCGCATCGTCCACGGCGACGCTGTCCTTCGACAATTGCCGCGTGCCGAAAGCCAATCTGCTGCGCGGGCCGGGCGAGGGGCTGAAGCTGCTGCTCGCCTCCCTAAACAAATCGCGACCTTCGGTCGGCGCCCATGCCTTGGGGATCGCGCGCGCCGCGTTTGAGGAAGCGACGGGCTACATCAACGGCCGCAAGCAATCGGGCAAGAAGATCATCGAATTCCAGGGCATCCAGTTTCTCCTCGCCGACCTCGCCAGCGAGTTGGCGCTCTGCGATTCCTGGATGATGCAGGTGGGGCGGATGGTGGATGCGGGCATCTCCGACATCGGCATCGAGGCCTCAATCTTGAAGATGCGGGCCACGGACCTCGCCATGCGGATGGCCACCGAGGCGGTCCAGCTCCACGGGGGCTATGGCTACGTCAAGGAATACAAGGTCGAGCGCCTCATGCGCGACGCCAAGATCACGCAGATCTGGGAAGGCACGAACCAGATCCATCGCCAGCTCATCGGCCGCAGCTTCATCGAGCGCTGAGAAGAACCATGACCAACAAGATCACCATCGGCGTCGCCGGCTCGGGCACCATGGGCACGGGCATCGCCATCGTCGCCGCGCGCGGCGGCTTCCCCACCATCATCTTCGACATCGACCAGGCCCGAGCCGAGGGCGCCGTCGGCCAGATGAAGGCGTTCTTCGCCAAGTCCGTCCAGCGCGGCAAGCTCACCCAGGAGCAGGTGGACAAGATCATGGGCCGGGTGTCCGCCACCAGCGACATTGCCGCCATGGCGCCCTGCGGGCTCGTCATCGAGGCGATCTTCGAGGAGTTGGAAGTCAAGGGGAAGCTGTTCTCGGCGCTCAACGCGGTGTGCAGACCGGACACCCTGTTCGCCTCCAACACCTCGACCCTCTCCATCACCGAGATCGCGGCGAAATCCGGGCGTGACGACCGGTTCGTGGGCATGCATTTCTGCCTGCCCGCGCAGCTCATGAAGCTGGTGGAGATGTCACCGGGCATCAACACCTCGCCCGAGAGCTTGGAGGCGGCGTGGAAGATCTGCGAGGCCATGGGCCAGCGCCCGGTCAAGACGCAGGACGCGCCCGGCTTCATCCTCAATTACTTCCTGGTTCCCTTTAACAACGATGCCATCCGCCTCGTGGAAGAGGGCGTCGCGGAACCGGCGGAGATCGACAAGGCCATCAAGGGTGCGCTCGGCTATGCCATGGGTCCCATGGAGTTGCTCGACCTCGTGGGCCTCGACACCCAGGTGCTGCTCTGCGAGGCCTTGTATGGCGTGACGAACGAGCCGCGCGCTTCCTGCCCGCCGCTGCTGCGCCGCATGGTCGCCGCCCGCCGCCTCGGCCGCAAGACCAAGCGCGGCTTCCTGAATTACGAGACCGCCGCCATTTTCGGAGCCTGATCCCATGTCCGAGCGTCCCATGTCCGAGCGCGTGATCCAGTCCGGTGACAGCCGGTCCTTCTCCGAGCCGCACCCGTTCCTGAAGGCCGTCGAGGCTCAGGAGGGCGTGGCCGTGTTCACTGGCATCGGCGCCGGCCGGGCCTATGCCGCCCTCGCGGACAAGGCGTCCTACCGCCTCATCCTGATCGAGCTGGGCACCGAGTGCCTGGGCGTCCACACCGGCGAGGGCCGCGGCGCGGAGGGCTCCAACACCCTCGGCTTCGCCCGCTTCCGCCTGGGCGACGCCGCCCCCTCCGACCTCGTGGAGATCGTGCGCCAGCCGCACACCCCCGATGCCGTGGTGGCCACCGCCCGCGCCCTGTTCGAGGAGAACGGCCTCAAGACCGCGGTGTGCGGCGACTTCCCCGGCCGCATCGTGGACCGGCTGGTGCGCCCCTATTACAACGCCGCCCTCAACCGGCTGGATGCGAAGCTCGCCACCGCCGACGACATGGACCTGACCCTGAAGCTCGGCCTCGGCTACCCCGAAGGGCCCATCGAGCTTCTGGAGCGCACCGGCCTCGCCGCCCACCACGACGTGACGGCCGCCCTCCACGAGGCGCTCGGCAATCCCGCCTACGCGCCGGCCCGCCGCGCCCAGGTGGCCAAAGCCCGCCAGCTCAGGGGAGTGTGAGATGCGCCCCCTGGAAGGTCTCCTCGTCCTCGACTTCTCCACCCTGCTGCCCGGCCCGCTGGCGAGCCTGATCCTGGCCGAGGCCGGCGCCCGTGTGGTGAAGATCGAGCGCCCCGGACGCGGCGACGAGATGCGCACCTACGAGCCGAAGCTCGGCGAGGACAGCGTGAACTTCGTCATGCTCAACCGCGGCAAGCAGTCCATCGCCCTCGACCTGAAGGCGCCCGACGCGGTGGAGCGCCTCAAGCCTCTCCTCGCCCGCGCCGACGTCCTCGTCGAGCAGTTTCGGCCGGGCGTCATGGACCGCCTCGGCCTCGGCTATGAGGCGGTGCGCAAGATCAATCCCAAGCTCGTCTACTGCTCCATCACCGGCTGGGGCCAGACCGGCCCCAAGGCCCAGGTGGCCGCCCACGACCTCAACTACATGGCCGAGACCGGCCTGCTCGGCCTCTCCACGGGAGC
Source organism: Roseixanthobacter psychrophilus (assembly GCF_043195195.1). Taxonomy (NCBI): domain Bacteria; kingdom Pseudomonadati; phylum Pseudomonadota; class Alphaproteobacteria; order Hyphomicrobiales; family Xanthobacteraceae; genus Roseixanthobacter; species Roseixanthobacter psychrophilus. The sequence continues at coordinate 8,004 of NZ_JBAFWT010000054.1, read as the reverse complement.
GGACGGCGCCCCGGTGCTGCCGCCGGTGCTCGCCGCCGACGTGGCGGGGGGCACCTTCCCGGCGGTCATGAACATCCTGTTCGCGCTGCGCCAGCGGGACATCACCGGGCTCGGCTCTTATCTCGACGTGGCCATGGGCGACAACCTCTTCAGCTTCCTCTACTGGGGCCTCGGCTCGGGCTTCGCCGGCTCGGGCTGGCCTCAAGCGGGCCAGGAGCTGGTCACCGGCGGCTCCCCCCGCTACCAGATCTACCGCACGGCGGACGGCCGCTACCTCGCCGCCGCGCCGCTGGAGGACAAGTTCTGGGAGAACTTCACCCGCACCATCGCTTTGCCCGAGCCCCTGCGCGACCCCTCTGCGCCAGCCGACGAGGTCACCGCCGCCGTGGCCGGACTCATCGCGCAAAAGACAGCCGCCGAATGGCAGAAGGCCTTTGCCGGCCAGGACGTGTGCTGCTCCATCGTCGCCACGCTGGAGGAGGCGGTGAACGATCCCCAGGTGGCGGCGCGGCGGCTGTTTGCCCATGCGCTGAAAGCCGGCGGACGCGAGGTTCCGGCCCTGCCGGTACCCATCGCGCCCACCTTCCGGCCCGACGCCTCGCGCGGTGTTGCCCCCCGTCTGGGCGAGACCACCGACCCCCTCCTGTCCATCTGAAAGGCGTTCCCCATGCGCAGCTATCGTGTCTGGGAGCACGGCGCTCCCTCATCCATGCGCGTCGACACGCTGGCCGACCTCGTCCCGAAAGAGGGCGAGATGGTGGTGGACGTGAAGGCCGCCGGCATCAATTTCCCCGATGCGCTGGTGGTCACCGGCAAGTACCAGTTCCTGCCGGAGCGCCCCTTCACCCCCGGCAAGGACCTCGCCGGCGTGGTCCGCGCCGTCGGACCCGGCGTGAGCGGGTTCGCGCCGGGCGACCGGATCATGGCCCAGGTGGAATACGGCGCCTTCGCCGAGCAGGCGATCGTGCATCCCTCGCAGGCGTTCAGGATGCCCGTCGGGCTGTCGTTCGAGGCCGCCGCGGCCATGGGCCTCGTCTACCAGACCGCTTATTTCGCGCTGGTGGAGCGCGGCCAGTACAAGCGCGGCGAGACGGTGCTCGTGGGCGGCGCCGCCGGCGGCGTGGGGCTTGCGGCGGTGCAGATCGCCAAGGGCCTCGGGGCAAAGGTGCTGGCCGGCGTGCGCTCGTCCGAGGAGGCGGAAGTGGTGCGCGCGGCGGGCGTCGACGCGGTGATCGACCTTTCCGTGCCGGACCTGCGCGAGAGCGTGCGCACCCAGGTTCTCGCCGCCACGGACGGCCATGGCGCCGACGTGGTGCTCGACCCGCTCGGCGCGGACTTCTTCGCCGGCGCGCTGCGCGCCATGGCCTGGTGCGGGCGCCTCGTCGTCATCGGCTTCGCCGCCGGGGACATCCCCACGCTGAAGGTCAACTATTTGCTGCTCAAGAACATCGCGGTGAGCGGCCTGCAATGGAGCGACTACCGCGACCGGACCCCGGAGCGGGTGCGGCAGGTGCAGCAAGATCTGTTCGACCTGTGGCGGGCCGGCGCGGTGAAGCCGCGGATCATGCGCGACTTCGCTTTCTCGGAGCTGCCAGAGGCGCTGGACCTCGTGTCCCAAGGCAAGGTGCAGGGCAAGGCCGTGGTCCGTGTCGGGGAGGGCGCGTGATGGGTGCGCTTGCGACCGCGCAATTGGTAGCCGTTATCGGCGCTGGCGCGATGGGCTCGGGGATTGCGCAGGTGGCGGCGCAGGCGGGACATGCCGTGCGCCTCTACGACGCGCTGGACGGTGCGGCCGAGAAGGGACGGTCCGGCATCCTCGCCGGCCTCGACAAGCTGGTCGCGAAGGGCAAGCTGCCGGCGGAGGAGCGCGACGCGCTGGCGGCCCGGATCACGGTCGCCCCGTCCCTCGACGCCCTTGCGGGCGCGGGGCTGGTGGTGGAGGCCATCGTCGAGAAGCTGGAGGTGAAGCGGCAGGTGTTCGCCGCACTGGACGAGATCGTAGCGCCCGACGCCATCCTGGCGTCGAACACCTCGTCGCTCTCCATCACCGCCATCGCAGCGGGGCTGAAGCATCCGCAGCGCGTGGCCGGTTTACACTTCTTCAACCCCGCGCCGGTCATGAAGCTGGTGGAGATCGTCGCCGGCCTCGCATCCAGCCGCGACGTGCTCGATACGCTGTTCGCGACCGCTGAAGCCTGGGGCAAGGTGCCGGTGCACGCCACCTCGACCCCCGGCTTCATCGTCAACCGGGTGGCGCGGCCCTTCTATGCCGAGGGCCTGCGCCTCCTGGAGGAGCGCGCCGCCGACGCCGCCACCATCGATGCCGTCATGCGCGAGGCCGGCGGCTTCCGCATGGGGCCGTTCGAGCTCATGGATCTCATCGGCCACGACGTGAACTTCGCGGTGACGAGCTCGGTGTTCCAGGCCTATTTCTGCGATCCGCACTATCGGCCCTCGCTGACCCAGCAGGAGCTGGTGGCCGCCGGCTGGCTGGGGCGCAAGTCCGGGCGGGGCTTCTACGATCATGCGGCCGGCGCCGTGCCCCCTGCGCCCGCCACGCTGCCGGCCCAGCCGGCGCCCCGCGCCGTGACCGTCGAGGGTGACCTCGGGCCCGCCGAGAGCCTCGTCGACCTCCTCGCCAAGGCCGGCATCGCGGTGACGCGCAGCGCCGGTGCCGGCCTCATCCGGCTGGAGGGGGCGAGCCTCGCTTTGACGGACGGCCGCACGGCAACGCAGCGCGTGGCGTCGGGCACGCCGGCCGACCTCGTGCTGTTCGACCTCGCGCTCGACTATGGATCGGCCAGGCGCATCGCCGTCGCGAAGGCGGACCAGGCAGGCGATACCGCGCTTGCAGCCGCCGCCGGGCTGTTCCAGGCCCTCGGCAAGGCGGTGTCGGCCGTCGACGACGTGCCGGGCCTCGTAGTGCTGCGCACCCTCGCCATGCTCGCCAACGAGGCGGCGGAGGCGGCGCTCATGGGGGTGGCGTCTCCTGCCGACATCGACCGCGCCATGACCTTCGGCGTGAACTATCCGCGCGGCCCGCTCACCTGGGCGGACCAAGTGGGACCGGCCTGCATCCTCGCCGCTCTGGACGCCCTTCAAGCGGCCTATGGCGACGACCGCTACCGGGCCTCCCAGTTCCTACGCCGGCGCGTCGCCGCCTGCCGCGCGCTCCATGCCGAACCGGACGCCGGGGCGTCCATCCCATGAAGCCCGGCCTGCGGGCCGACAAGGAGGGGCCGCGCGCGGCCTGATGCCATGAGTGAAGCCTTCATCTGCGACGCCGTCCGCACCCCCGTCGGGCGCTATGCCGGCGCCCTTTCCACGGTACGCGCCGACGATCTGGCCGCGATCCCCATCGCCGCCCTGATGGCGCGCAATCCGTCAGTGGACTGGGGCACCATCGATGACGTGATCCTCGGCTGCGCCAACCAGGCCGGCGAGGACAACCGCAACGTCGCCCGCATGGCGGCGCTGCTGGCGAAGCTGCCGGTGGAGGTGCCGGGCTCCACCGTCAACCGCCTGTGCGGCTCGGGCATGGACGCCATCGGTACCGCCGCCCGCGCCATCAAGGCGGGCGAGACCGGGCTGATGATCGCGGGCGGGGTCGAGAGCATGTCGCGCGCGCCGTTCGTCATGGGCAAGGCGGACAGCGCCTTCTCCCGCTCCGCGAAGATCGAGGACACCACCATCGGCTGGCGGTTCGTGAACCCGGCCATGAAGGCGATGCACGGCGTCGATTCCATGCCGGAGACGGCGGAGAACGTGGCCGACGACTTCCAGGTCTCGCGTGCCGACCAGGACGCCTTCGCCCTGCGCAGCCAGCAGCGCGCCGGCCGGGGCCAGGCCTCCGGGCGGTTCGCCCGCGAGATCGTGCCGGTCTTCATCCCGCAGAAGAAGGGCGAGGCGAAGCTGGTCGAGCTGGACGAGCACCCCCGCCCCGACACCACCCTGGAGCAGCTGGCGAAGCTGAAGGGCGTGGTGCGGCCGGACGGCTCGGTGACCGCGGGCAACGCCTCGGGGGTCAATGACGGTGCCTGCGCCGTCATCCTCGCTTCCGAGGCCGCGGCCCTCATCCACGGCCTGAAGCCCCGCGCCCGGATCGTCGCCATGGCTACGGCCGGCGTGCCGCCGCGTATCATGGGCATGGGTCCCGCGCCGGCGACCCGGAAGGTGCTGGCCCTCGCCGGCCTCACCCTTCCCGACATGGACGTGATCGAACTCAACGAGGCGTTCGCCTCGCAGGGGCTCGCCGTGCTGCGCGAGCTCGGCTTGCCGGACGACGCCGCGCACGTGAACCCAAATGGCGGGGCGATCGCGCTCGGCCATCCGCTCGGCATGTCCGGCGCGCGCCTCATCACCACGGCGCTCCATCAACTCGAGGAGACGGGAGGCCGCTACGCCCTGTGCACCATGTGCATCGGTGTCGGACAGGGCATCGCTACAATCATCGAACGCGTGTGAAGCAAGAAGAGATCCGGGGAGGAATTGATGAACGCTCCACCAAGTCAGACCAAAGGCGACGACATTGTCGACGCCCGCGGCCTTACGAAGGAATTCAAGGGGTTTGCTGCGGTCAAGGACGTGGATCTGAGGATTCGCCGGCACACGATCCACGCCCTGATCGGGCCGAACGGTGCCGGCAAGACCACATGTTTCAACCTCATCACCAAGTTCTTGGAGCCCACACGCGGCTCAATCCACCTGAACGGGCACGACATCACCCGCACCAAGCCGGCCGACGTCGCCCGCCTCGGCATGGTGAGATCGTTCCAGATTTCGGCAACGTTCCCCCATCTCACGGTGCTTGAGAACGTGCGCATCGCCCTGCAGCGTCCGGTGGGCAATTCGTTCCATTTCTGGAGCGCGGAGACGTCGCTCGACGTCCTCAACGACCGCGCCATGCAATTGCTCGCCGACGTTGATCTCACATCCTACGCCCGGCATCTGGCGGTCGAGCTGCCCTACGGTCGCAAGCGCGCCCTGGAGATCGCCACCACCCTGGCGCTCGAGCCGGAGATGCTGCTGCTCGACGAGCCCACCTCCGGCATGGGCCGCGAGGACATCGCGCGCACCGCGGACCTCATCCGCCGGGTATCGGCCAATCGCACCATCCTGATGGTGGAGCACAACCTGTCCGTGGTGGCCGACCTCTCCGACACCATCACGGTCCTCGCCCGCGGCGAGATCCTCACCGAGGGACCCTATTCGGAGGTGTCGAAGAACCCGCAGGTGATCGAGGCCTATATGGGCACCGGTGGAGCGCATTGAGATGGCCGCATTGAACGGGACCGCGCCTCTTCTGTCGGTGAAGGACCTGCACGGCCACTATGGCGAGAGCCACGTGCTGCACGGCATGACCTTCGACGTCCATCCCGGCGAGGTGGTGACGCTGCTGGGGCGCAATGGCGCCGGCAAGACCACCACCATGCGCGCCATCATGGGCCTTTTGCGCAAGCGCGCCGGCTCGATCCGCTACGAGGGCACCGAAACGGTCGGGCTCGCGCCCAACAAGATCGCCCGGCTCGGCATCGCCATCTGCCCCGAGGAACGTGGCATCTTCGCCTCGCTCTCGGTGCGCGAGAACCTGCTGCTGCCGCCGGTGGTGCTGCCCGGCGGCCTCAGCGTGGACGAGGTGCACGAGCTGTTTCCACGGCTGGAGGAGCGGCGCAACAGCCAGGGCACCAAGCTGTCCGGCGGCGAGCAGCAGATGCTCGCTATCGCTCGCATCCTGCGCACTGGGGCGAAGCTCCTGTTGCTGGACGAGCCGTCTGAGGGCTTGGCCCCGGTGATCGTGCAGCACATCGGCCAGATCATCCGGAACCTCAAGAATAAGGGGTTCACGGTGCTGCTGGTGGAGCAGAACTTCCACTTCGCCTCCACCGTCGCCGACCGCCACTACGTGGTGGAGCACGGCCGGGTGGTGGACATGGTGGAGAACGACAAGATCGCTGAGAACGCCGCGCGTCTCGAAGCCTTCCTCGGCGTCTGAGGGCAAGTCATGATCGAACTTCTTGGAATACCTCCTCAGGCCCTGTTCGGGCAGCTGCTGCTCGGGCTCATCAACGGGTCCTTCTACGCCATGCTGAGCCTTGGGCTGGCGGTGATCTTCGGCCTGCTCAACGTGATCAACTTCACCCACGGCGCGCAGTATATGATGGGCGCCTTCGGGGCCTGGATGCTGCTCAACTATCTGGGCGTGCCCTTCTGGGGGGCGCTCGTCGTGGCGCCGGTGATGGTGGCGCTCATCGGCATGGTGATCGAGCGCACCTTGCTGCGCCGCCTCTACCATCTCGACCACCTCTACGGCATGCTGCTCACCTTCGGCCTCGCCCTCATCATCGAGGGCCTGTTCCGCCGGCAGTACGGCTCCTCCGGCCTGCCCTACAACACCCCCCTGCCGGGCGGCACCAACCTCGGCTTCATGTTCCTGCCCAACTACCGCGCCTTCGTGGTGGTGGCCTCCCTCGTGGTGTGCCTCGCCACCTGGTTCATCATCGAGCGCACCAAGCTCGGCTCGTACCTGCGCGCCGCCACCGAGCGGCCCGACCTGGTGCAGGCCTTCGGCATCGACGTGCCGCGCATGATCACCCTGACCTACGGCTTCGGCGTGGGCCTCGCGGCGCTCGCCGGCGTGCTCGCCGCCCCCGCCTATCAGGTGAGCCCCACCATGGGCTCCAACCTCATCATCGTGGTGTTCGCCGTGGTGGTGATCGGCGGCATGGGCTCCATCCTGGGGGCCATCCTCACCGGCTTCGGCCTCGGGGTGATCGAGGGCCTGACCAAGGTGTTCTATCCCGAGGCCTCCTCCACCGTCATCTTCGTCATCATGGCTCTGGTGCTCATGGTGAAACCCGCCGGCCTGTTCGGCACGGCCAAGTGAGGGCGCATCAATGACAACGTCTTCCTCCACCACAGCGCCCGTCACCACCTCCGCGACCTCATCCAGGTTCCCGATGACACTGGTGCTCGGGCTGATCGCAGTCGCGTTGCTCCTCGCCGCACCATTCGCGGTCTATCCAGTGTTCCTGATGAAGGTGATGTGCTTCGCGCTGTTCGCGTGCGCCTTCAACCTGATGCTGGGCTACACGGGGCTCTTGTCGTTCGGCCATGCGATGTTCTTCGGCGGTTCGGCGTACATCTCTGCCCACGCCATCAAGGTGCTGGGATTCACGCCGGAGTTGGGCATCCTCGCCGGCGTGCTGTTCTCGACCGTGCTGAGCTTCCTCGTCGGCCTGCTCGCCGTCCGTCGCCAAGGCATCTACTTCGCCATGGTGACGCTGGCGCTGGCGCAGATGTTCTTCTTCTTCTGCCTACAAGCCAAGTTCACCGGCGGCGAGGACGGCCTCCAGGCGGTGCCGCGCCGTGCGCTCCTCGGCTTCATCGACATCACGAAGGACATCCATCTTTACTATTTCGTCCTGGCGATCTTCCTGTTCGGGTTCCTGGTGATCTACCGCACCATCCACTCCCCGTTCGGGCAGGTCCTGAAAGCCATCCGCGAGAACGAGCCGCGGGCAATCTCGCTCGGCTACAGGGTGAACCAGTACAAGCTGCTCGCCTTCGTGCTGTCGGCCGCTCTGGCCGGACTTGCGGGATCGACCAAGGTGCTGGTGTTCCAGTTGGCCTCACTCACGGACGTCGCCTGGCAGATGTCGGGCGAGGTGATCCTGATGACCCTGGTGGGCGGCATGGGCACCATCCTCGGCCCGGTGGTGGGGGCGGCGGTCATCGTGACCATGCAGAACTACCTCGCCGGCCTGGGCGAGTGGGTGCTCGTCATCCAGGGCGTCATCTTCGTCGTCGCCGTCTCCCTGTTCCGCCGCGGCATCGCTGGCGAGATCGTCGCCATCGGAAGACACTACAACGCAAAAAAAACACCCGAATGAAGCAATGCCGATCGCCTGGGCAAACCTTGTGAGTACGCGATAGGCGGCAGGCGAATGATCCTCCCGACTATGCCCTCGGACTCTCTTCTGAACCGGAGGAGAAAAAGGGCTCAGG
>NZ_JBAFWT010000053.1:0-23141 GCF_043195195.1 Roseixanthobacter psychrophilus | reverse complement strand
AGCGGACCGCGCGCCGTCATCCAGCGACATCCTGGTGACATGGGACGCCGAGCCGGGCGCCACTTATCACCTGCGCAACATCAGCGTCACCACCGGCGCCACCCTCGCCATCGTGGATGTGACGGGCGGGAGCTGGACGTTCACGGCGGCGGCGCAAAATGCCGCCTATGGCTCGCTCGCCGGCTATGCCTACGTCAACGTCGCCCAGCTCGTCGGCGGCATCCAGGGACCGGCCGCGGTGCTGGTGCAGGAGATCGGCGCGGGCGGCGGACTGCCGGCGCCCACCGGAATCGCCGCGCATCACTCCGGCTCCGACCTGGTGGTGACGTGGGACGACGTCGAGGGCGCCAGCTGGTCGGTCCTCAATCGCGACATCACCAACAATGCGGTGCTCACCACCGTGACCGTCACCGATCCCACGTGGACCTTCACGAGCGACGCCATGACGGCCGTGTACGGATTTCCGACTTCGGGCCTCTACGTCGAGGTGACGCGGGTCGGCGGCGGCATGGCGAGTTACACCGGCACGGTGCCCTAGGAGGCTTGATATGGCTCAGAACTATCGCGGATGGGAAGTGCGGGCGAGCGACCCGGCGGTGCGTCACGTGGTGCTCGTCTATCCCGGCATGGTGTGGCCTGAGAGCGGGCGGATCGATCTCGGGATCGGCGCGCAGGGGCCGATCCGGGACCGCTGGCGCTTCCTCAGTTTTGAGACAGCAGGCACCGTGCTGATCGAGGACGAGAGCGGAATCGCGTTGCCGTACACCCGCCCGGCCGGTGCCTTGCTCCCGCTGTGTGGCGTGGCCCTGTGGGCGACGATCGTGAGCCCGATCAATGGCATCTCCGCCACCTCGGCCGGCCTTCTGCTGTACGGCCTGCAATGATCGGCATCGGCGTCGCGATCCCGAGCCTGATCACCGTGGGGCAGCTCGGCCTGGACCCCGCGACCAGCGACGTCGGCAGAGCCCATGTGGCCACATGCTTCCGCGACGCCTCGTCCGGGGCGCAGAGCATGGACGCGCGGCAGACCAGATAGGTGCAGTCGATGCCCGCTGCCATCGACCAGCGCTCCCATTCGCTGGCGCTGACCACGATGATGCCCACGCCCACCGCTTGGTGGGACAGGGAGAGGCCGGTCAGGACGACTTCCAGGGCGACGGCCGCGCCTGCAGCGATGCGCTGGCGGAGCGATGCACCCGTCGGCTTAGGGCGGCTCCTGGCGCGTGCCGGTTTGCGGGAGGTGGCGCGAGAAGATTTGAGGGCGGTGACGTTCGACATAGGAGGGCTTTCCCCTTCTGCGGGGCGGGCCATCCCGCCCCCGACACTCTTTTGCTACCGGTCTTGAGAGGCTCTGTCGAGGCTCTTATGGTGCCCAAAGAGGGGATTTCTGCGGTGAACAACCATGTGTCCGACGCTGCAGAACCAAGTGCCGCGCTTCAGAGAGCTACCCCCTCACCCCAACCCTCTCCCCGTTGGGGAGAGGGGGGAGCAAGGTGCACGCCGTAAGGCTTTGTCCCGATGCGTCATCGCCCCTTGCAAGCACATCACCTCTCCCCCCACGGGGAGAGGTCGACCGTGCAGCGGCGGGTGAGGGGACGGGCGGCCAAGAAAACGCGCAGCGCCCTCACCCCAACCCTCTCCCCGTCGGGGAGAGGGGGAGCAAGGTGCACACCGTAAGGCGTTTTCCCGATGCGTCATCGCTCTTGCAAGCAAACCACCTCTCCCCGACGGGGAGAGGTCGACCGCGCAGCGGGCGGGTGAGGGGGCTGGCCGGCCAAGGAAAAGCGCATGCCCCTCACCCCAACCCTCTCCCCGACGGGACGAGGGGCGGCCGGCGCTGGCGGCGGAAGGGGGAAGGCACCTCCCCCGCGCCAAAAACTCCCCTCCCCCTTATGCGGGGGGAGGAGCAACACTCACCGAGGACCTCGGACATCCATGAACAGCGCCGACCGACTGGCGAACCTCCTGCTGCTGCCGCTGGGCGTGTTCGTGCTCGCCTTCTTCCTGCTGCCCCTGGTGCGGGTGGTGGTGGTGGCCGGCGACGGACCGAACGGGATTGCGGAATATCTCGTCATCCTCACCAATCCGCGCCACTTCAACACGCTCCTGGCCACCCTGATCCTTTCCGCGAGCGTGACCCTCGCGACTTTGGCGATCGGCACCGTGGTGGCACTGTTCCTGGCGCAGAACCGGTTCCCCGGGCGCGCCTTTCTCATCTCCATGCTCACCTTGCCGCTCGCCTTTCCCGGCGTGGTGGTCGGCTTCATGATCATTCTGCTGGCCGGACGGCAGGGGCTCCTGGGCGGCATCACCCAAAGCCTCGGCATCGGCAAATGGGTGTTCGCCTATTCCATGGCGGGCCTGTTCGCGGGCTATGTCTATTTCTCGCTGCCGCGCGTGCTGGTGACGCTGATGGCGGCGGCGGAAAAGCTCGATCCCGCCCTGACCGAAGCCGCGCGCTCGCTCGGCGCGGGGCGGCTTGAGGTGCTGCGCGACGTGATCTTGCCGGGCCTCGCCCCCGCGCTCATGGCCTGCGGCGCCATCGCGTTTGCCACCGCCATGGGGGCGTTCGGCACCGCTTTCACCCTCGCCACCCGCATTGATGTGCTGGCCATGACGATCTATACCGAATTCACCCTCGCCGCGAACTTCTCCAGCGCCTGCGCCCTGTCCCTGGCGCTCGGGCTCATCACCTGGGGCGTGCTGGCGGCGACCCGCAATTTCGCCGGATCCGGCGTCGCGGCGGCGGGATAAAGACCATGCGCGCGAATCCCCTCGTTTTCGGCTTTCAGCTCATTGTGACGCTGCTTGCGGCCGCTTTTCTGGTCGTACCGGCCCTGACATCCATACTTGCGGGTGTAACGGTCAATTATTTCCAGGGGGTGCGCTCCGGCCTGACGCTGGATTGGGTGGCGCAGGTGTGGGGGCTCTATGCCCCCACCATCTTCCGCTCGATCCTGATCGCGCTGGGCACGCTTGCCGTGACCCTGCTGATCGGGGTGCCCGCCGCCTGGGCGCTGGTGAGGAAGCCCGGCCGCTTCTCGCGCCTGGTGGAGGAGATCGTGACCCTGCCGGTTGCGATCCCCGGGCTGGCGCTCGCCCTGGCGTTGATCCTCGCCTATGGCGGCATCCGCGCCTTTCGCGCCAGCGATGCCTTCATTCTGGTGGGGCATGTGCTCTACACCCTCCCCTTCATGCTGCGCGCGGTGATGGCGGTGCTCGCGGCCGTGGACGTGCGCACGCTGGAGGAAGGCGCCGCGAGCCTCGGTGCCTCACCCTGGCAGCGCTTCGTCCAGGTGGTGGTGCCCAATGCCCGGCCGGGCATTCTCGCCGGTGCGCTGATGGTGGTGACGCTCTCCATCGGCGAATTCAACCTGACCTGGATGCTGCACACCCCGCTCACCGCCACTTTGCCGGTGGGGCTGGCCGATAGCTATGCCTCCATGCGGCTCGAAATCGCGAGCGCCTATACGCTCGTCTTCTTCATCATGATCGTGCCCCTGCTGCTCGCCATCCAGTTCGTCGGCGGCGAGCGGCGGGCCATGAACCGGAAGCACCGCCCGTGACCGAACCACCCCTGCCCTCCCCTGCCCTCGCGATCCAGGGCGCCGCCATCACTCTGACAGGCTGCGCGAAAACCTTCGCCGACGGCACCCGCGCCCTGGAACCGCTGGACCTTTCCGTCGCCGCCGGAGAGACGCTGGTTCTGCTCGGCCCCTCGGGGTGCGGCAAGACCACCACCTTGCGCATCATCGCGGGCCTCGAAGCCCCGGATGCCGGCGGCGCGGTGACCTTCGACGGTGCGGACGTGACCGCGCTGCCGATCGAGAAGCGGCATGTGGGAATGGTGTTCCAATCCTATGCGCTGTTCCCCAATATGAACGTGATCGAGAACGTCTCCTACGGCCTGCGCGTGCGGGGCGTGGCCAAGGCGGAGCGGCTGAAGCGCGCCGCCGAAGTGCTGGAGATGATGCGCATCGACCAACTCGCCACCCGCCGCATTGACCAGCTCTCGGGCGGCCAGCGCCAGCGGGTTGCGCTCGCCCGCGCGCTGGCCGTGCGCCCCCGCGTGATCCTGCTGGACGAGCCGCTGACCGCGCTCGACGCCGCCTTGCGCGAGCATCTTCGCACCGAGATCGACGCGCTGCTGCGCTCCCTTGCCATCACCGCCATCTATGTGACCCACGACCAGGCCGAGGCGCTGGCGCTCGGCGACCGGATCGTGGTGATGCGCCAGGGCGCCATCGCCCAGATCGGCACGCCGCGCGAGATCTATTTCAAGCCGGCCGATGCCTTCGTCGCCTCGTTCGTCGGCACCACCAACCGCCTCGAAGGCGCGATTCGCGCCGGGCGCTTCGAGACCGCCGCCGGATTCCTGCCCCATGCCGGGGGCGATGCGGCGCGCGCCGCCCTCGCCTTCCGCCCGGAGGTCGCGCGCATTTGCCCGCTGTCGGAGGCGAGCCTGCATTTCACCGTCGCCCAGGTGCATTTCCTCGGCGCGCGCCAGCGGGTGGTGCTCGCGGCGCCCGACGGCAGCCGTATCATCGTGGAAACCGCGCCCGAAGAACCGCTTATGCTCAGCGCGCGCGTCGGCCTCGCCATCGATCCTTCCCGCCTCGTTCCGGTGTGACACCCATGCTGATTGCCCAGATCACCGACACCCATATCCGCATGCCCGGCACCCTCGCCTATGGGGTGGTGGACACCGCCGCTTATCTGGAAAAAGCGGTGGCGCATCTCAATGCCCTGCCCGCGCGGCCCGACGTGCTCCTCGTCACCGGCGACCTCACCGATTTCAACCGGCCGGAGGAATACGCCCGCTTCCAGGCGCTGACCGCCTCCCTGGCCATGCCGCTGCTGCCCATTCCCGGCAATCACGACAGCACGGCGGGGCTCGCCGCCGCGTTTCCCGCGATCGCCGCGCGGACACGGGCGGGTAAGCTGAATTATCTGATCGAGGATTTTCCGGTCCGCCTGGTGATGCTGGATTCCAGCGTGCCAGGCGCGCCCCATGGCGAACTCGGCCCCCAGACGCTCGGCTGGCTGGAGGAGACCCTCGCGGCGGCGCCGGACCGGCCGACACTGATCGCCTTGCATCATCCGCCGTTTCTCACCGGCATCCATCACATGGACGTGCAGAATTTGCGCGACGCGGACGCGCTGGAAGCCGTTGTGGCGCGCCATCCCCAGGTGCTGGCTTTGGTATGCGGGCATGTCCACCGCACGGTGTTCACGCGCTTCGCCGGGGCAACGACCTCCATCTGCCCCTCGCCGGCCCATGCTGTGAGCCTGGATTTCGACCCCTCGGGCGAGCCGGGCTTCCACATGGAGCCGCCGGGCCTGCATCTGCACCGCTTCGACGCGGGGCGATTGGTGACGCACCTCAGCTTCATCGGCACCTATGATGGGCCACACCCGTTCTTCGGCGCGGAAAAGCGCCTGCTCCGCTGAGCGGGAGGACCGGCGGGACCCCCGCCGATGCTAAAGCTCGCTTTCCTGCGAGGCTTCCTGCAGGCGGCGGAGCGTCAGATCGAGATGGCGCTCCAGGATCAGGTGCAACCTGTCCTTGTCGCGCGCCGCCAGCGCAGCCGCCATTTCGATGTGCTGATTGACCGCCTCGGTCCAGATCTTCGGCTTGTCGTTGCCGATGAACCGCACCCGGCGCAGCCGCTCCTGCACGGTGCGGTGAAAGCGCGCGAGCGTCTCATTGTGCGACATATCCACCAATAATTGGTGGAGCTGCTGGTTCAGCTTGAAATACGCGAGCCGATTGCGCGCCTCATACTCGGCAACCATCTCGTCATGGGTCGTGCGGAAGAGGGAAATCTCCGCATCGGTTGCGATATCGCAGGCCATGCGCGCACAGGTTTGCTCGATCGCACCCAGCGCGCGCATCATGTCGATGGTTTCGACCAGCGCAAACTTTCGGATGATGGCGCCCTTGTTGCGCACCAGATCCACCAATCCTTCACTTGCCAGCGTCTTCAGGGCTTCGCGCAATGGTGTTCGGGAGACGCCGAGCGACCGCCCGAGCTGAACTTCATTGATACGACTTCCCGGATCGAGTCGCCCTTCGACGATCATGTCGCGAATACGCATCGCCACTTCATCATGCAGCGTGCGCTGCTGAATTGGGGACTCTTGATAATCCACGGTGGGGGTCGGTCCACGGAGCAAGGTCACGGCAAACTCGAAGTTGTTCCTGACTGTGTCTAGCGCAAAAAAAAATGCTTGCAAGCGTCTGCCCACTGCGTGCAGAATACTGTATACACTTTGTGAGGGCGACGGAGATCGCCCCGTGGGAGGAGCCAAGCATGGGACTTTCGGCCGCCAAAAGCGGACAGGAGCGGTGTGTCATGGGCTTCGCCATGGGCGATCCCGGCGGCATCGGCGCCGAACTCAGCGCTCGCATGCTCACCGACCCCGCCATCGCCGACGCCATGCAGCTCGTCGTCCTCGGCAACCGGCGCATGCTGGAGGCAGCCGCGGCCGCCTGCGGCATCAGCCTCGACCTGCCCATTCTTCCCCTGAATACCCTCTCGCATGACGCCATCGCCGCGCACGGCGGGCACGTGCTGGTGGAAGTGGGCGCGCAGCCCGATTTGAGCCATTTGCGCCAGGGGGAAGCCACCTGCGAGGGCGGCGCGTTCGCACTGGAGAATTTCCGCGCCGGCATCCGCCTCGCCGACGAGGGCGTGCTGGACGCGCTCTGCTTCACGCCATTCAACAAATACGCGATGCGCCTCGCCTATCCCGCCTACCAGGACGAGATCGTTTTCATCTCGGAAATCCTCGGCACCGGCACCGGCGTTGCGGAATTCAACGTGGCGGACATCTGGACCGGCCGCGTCACCTCCCACGTGCCGCTGTCCCAGGTGGCCTCCCTGATCAGCCGCGAGGCCGTGCTCGGCCGCCTGATCATGACAGACCGCATCATGCGCGCCGGCGGGGTCGCCCAGCCCAGGATCGCGGTCGCGGGCCTCAATCCCCATGCCGGCGACAACGGCAATTTCGGCCGCGAGGAAATCGAGGTGATCGCCCCCGCCGTGGCCGAAGGACGCGCGCTCGGGATCGATTGCGACGGGCCGTTCTCTCCCGACACCGTGTTCGTCCGGGCCACCCGCGGCGAATTCAATTCCGTGCTGACCATGTATCACGACCAAGGCCAGATCGCGATGAAGCTGATGAATTTCGAGAAGGGCGTGGTCCTCTTCGGCGGCTTTGATTTCCCCATCTGCACGCCGGCTCACGGCACCGCCTACGACATCGCCGGCAAGGGCAAGGCGCATCCCGGTGCGATGCGCGCCACGCTGCTGCTCGCCGCCAGCCTGGCTTCCCGCAAGGCCACCCCTGCCGAAGGTTTGAAATCAAGCGCCGCCATTTCCGCCTGAGCGGCATCCGAGCGACGAAAAAATAAGGGAGATTGCAGTCGTGGATTCTTTCCCGATGGTCGACGCGCATGTCCATTTCTGGGATCCGACCACCCAGAATTATCCCTGGCTGTGCGAGAAGCCGCTGATTCCTTTCCGGTATGGCGATTATTCCGCCATTTGCCGCAAATACTATCCGGAAGACTATAAGAAGGACGCCAAGGGCCACCAGGTGGTGAAGACCGTCTATATCGAGGCGGAATGGGACCCCACCGATCCCATCGGCGAGATGGCCTTCATCGCCGAGATGCGCAAGCAGACCGGCTGGCCGAACGTCGCGGTCGGGCAAGCCTGGATGGACCAGCCCAACGTCGCCGAAGTGTTGGAGCGTCTCGCGGCCTTCCCGTTCGTGCGGGGTGTGCGCCACAAGCCGGTGGGCAGCAAGACTCCCGGCACCTCTGTGCAAAGCACCATGATGGATCCGGTGTGGCGACAGGGCTTCGCGCGCCTGAAGGAGAACGGCCTGCGGTTCGACCTGCAGACCCATTGGTGGCACCTGGACGATGCTGCCGACCTCGCCCGCGCTTTTCCAGACACGCAAATCATCCTGCTGCATTCCGGGCTGCCGGCGGATCGCAGCGAAAACGGCATCGCCGGCTGGAAGGCCGCCATGCGCGCCTTCGCCAAATGTCCGAACGTGGCGGTGAAGATCTCCGGCATCGGCCTGCCGGGCACTCCCTGGACGGTGGAGAACAACCGCGACATCGTCCTGTCCATCATTGATTTCTTCGGCGTGGATCGCTGCATGTTCGGCAGCAATTTCCCCGTCGACAGCGTCTGCGGCGATCTCGATACAATCTTCAGCGGCTACAAGACCATCACCTCCGGCTTCACCCAGGAGGAGCGGACCAAGCTCTTCCACGACAATGCGATCCACTTCTATGCCATCGACTAGGCTCACGCTCGCCTATATCGGCGTGGGCCTGATGGGCGGCCCCATGGCCGCGCGCCTCGTGGCGCGCGGGCACGAAGTGCGCGCCTATGACATCAGCGCCGACCGCCTCGCACAGGCCGTCGCAGCCGGCGCAAAGCCGGCGCTGGATCCTGCGGACGCGGTGGCCGGCGCGGATGCGGTGCTGCTCAATCTGCCGACCCCGGCGGCGGTCGAGCAGGCGGTGTTCGGACCGGACGGCGTCGCGCAGGTCATGCGCCCGCCGCAGGTCCTGGTGGATTTCTCCACGATCGAGGTGGAGCGCTGCCGCGCCTTCGCCGCGCGCCTTTCAGACCAGACCGGCTGCGCCTGGATCGACGCGCCGGTCTCCGGCGGCCCGCCCGCCTCGGCGGATGGAAAGCTCGCCGTGATGGCGGGTGGCCCGGCGGGCGAGATGGAGCGTCTCGCGCCGCTGTTCGCGGATATTTCCTCGGCCTTCACCCATGTCGGGCCCACCGGCGCCGGGCTCACCGCCAAGATGGTCAGCCAGTTGATGGTGTCGTGCCTCTACGTGGTGCTGGCGGAGGGTGCCAAGCTCGCCGAGCAGGCGGGCATCGCAGTGTCGAGCGTCCCGGCCTGCGTCAGCGGCGGCCACGCGGACGGGGAATTGCTGCGGCAGATCTTCCCGCGGTTCGCCGAACGGGATTTCCGTCCGCGCGCCTATACCCGCCAGCTCGTCAAGGACATGCACATGGTGAAGGAGCTTGCGGATTCCGCCGGCGCGCCGACCCCCATGATGGACGAGGCCCTCCGGCTCTACGACCGTTATGTCGCCCTAGGCGGCAGCGAACGCGACACCTCGGCCATCCTCGAACTCTACGATCACGATGCGCAGCCGCGCCACGCCCCGGCGTGAACACGGGCTTGAGCAAAGGAAACCTGCGATGTCTTCCAGCACCTCCAACGTCCAGCAGACTTACGGCTTCGTCGGCCTCGGCGCCATGGGCGCGGCCATGGTAGAGCGCGCGCGCGGCAAGGGCCTCGCCGTCCATGTCTACGACCTCGATCAGGCCGCCGTGGACCGCGCCGTCGCGCTCGGCGCCTCGGCCGGGACAAGCCCGCGCGCGGTGGCGGACGCCGCCGAGATCGTGTTCTCGTCCCTGCCCACCCCGGCCATCGTGGAGCATGTGGCGCTGGGCGAGAACGGGCTCTGCGAAGGCAGCGCCATGCGCCATTACGTGGATATGTCCACCATCGGCCCGACCATGATCCGCCACGTGGCGGAGGTGCTCGGCAAGAGCGGCATCGCCACCCTCGACGCGCCGGTGAGCGGCGGTCCCATCGGCGTCGTCAACGGCACGCTGGCGGTGATGACCGCCGGCCCCAAGGCGACGGTGGAAAAGGCCCGGCCGTTCTTCGACAGCTTCGCCCGCGCGGTGGTGGAGATCAGCTCCGAGGTCGGCCAGGCGCAGACCGTGAAGCTCGCCAACAACATCCTCACCGCCACCAACATGATCGCGGTGGGCGAGGCGATGGCGTTCGCCGAGAAGGGCGGCATCGACCCCGAGCTGCTGTTCAAGGTGATCAATGCCGGTTCCGGCCGTTCCTGGGTCTCGGAAGTGGCCTATCCCAACTTCGTCGTGCCCCGCACCTACAACCAGAACTTCCGCACCGAGCTGATGCACAAGGACGTGGTGCTCTGCCTGGAAGAGGCGGACCGGGCCGGCGTGCCCATGTGGCTCGGTTCCTCGGTGCGCCAGATGTGGCAGTTCTTCATGAGCCAGGGCATGGGCAAGGACGACTGCTCGCGCATTTCCACGGTCATCGAGGATTGGGCCGGCGTCCACCAACCGGCGCCCCCCAAGACGCGCGACGCGGCCTGAGCCGCAGCCTCTCACACACCTACAGGCCACCCAAAGGTGGCGGGAGCAGACCATGCGGATTCTCAAAGAAGGGCGCCAGAGCGCCGACAAGGCGGCCGATCAAGCCAAGGTCCGGGCCGTGGTGGAAGGCATCCTCGCCGACATCGAGGCGCGCGGCGACGATGCGGTGCGCGATCTCTCGGTGAAGTTCGACGGCTGGGATCGCGCCGATTATCGCCTCACCGACCGCGAGATTCGCGACTGCATGGGCGAGCTTTCGGGGCGCGACATCGAGGACATCAAGTTCGCCCAGGAGCAGGTGCGCAATTTCGCCCAGCACCAGAGGGACGCGCTCCGCGACATCGAGGTGGAGACGCTGCCGGGCGTGGTGCTCGGCCATAAGAACATCCCGGTGAATTCGGTCGGCTGCTACGTGCCGGGCGGCAAATATCCGCTGCTGGCCTCGGCCCATATGTCGGTGGTGACGGCGAAGGTGGCGGGGGTGCCAAACATCGTCACCTGCGCCCCGCCGTTCCACGGCAAGCCAGCGCCGGCGGTGGTGGCGGCACAGCACCTGGCGGGCGCCGACGTGATCTATTGCTTCGGCGGTGTGCAGGCGGTCGGCGCCATGGCCATCGGCACCCAGACCATTTCCCCGGTGGACATGCTGGTGGGTCCCGGCAACGCCTTCGTGGCGGAGGCCAAGCGCCAGTTGTTCGGCCGCGTGGGCATCGATCTGTTTGCCGGCCCCACCGAAACCCTGGTCATCGCCGACGAGAGCGTTGATGCGGAGATGTGCGCCACCGACCTGCTCGGCCAGGCCGAGCACGGACCCAACTCCCCCGCCATCCTCCTCACCAATTCGGAGAAGCTGGCGCGCGAGACCATGGCCGAGGTGGAGCGCCTGCTGACCATCCTGCCGACCGGCGAGATCGCCGCCAAGTCCTGGGCCGACTATGGCGCGGTGATCGTGTGCGACGATTATGAGGAAATGGTCCGCGAGGCCGACCGCATCGCCTCCGAGCACGTGCAGGTGATGACCCGCGACCCGGATTATTTCCTGAACAACATGCGCAATTACGGCGCCTTGTTCCTCGGCCCGCGCACCAATGTCGCGTTCGGCGACAAGGTGATCGGCACCAACCACACCCTGCCGACGCTGGGCGCCGCCCGCTACACCGGCGGCCTGTGGGTGGGCAAGTTCATCAAGACGGTCACCTACCAGCGCGTCACCACCGACGCCGCATCCGCGATGATCGGCGAATATTGCTCGCGCCTCTGCATGCTGGAGGGCTTCGCCGGCCATGCCGAGCAGGCCAACATCCGCGTGCGCCGCTATGGCGGGCGCAACATTCCCTATGCCACGGCCGCGGAATAGGGGGCGGGAATGAACATCCTCGACAGCACGGCAGGCGGATACGTCCCCGCCTTCAACCTCACCGGCAAGCGCGCCCTCGTCAGCGGCGCCGGACGCGGCATCGGCCTTGCCTCGGCACGCACCCTCGCGGCCATGGGCGCCCATGTCACCCTCGCCGCCCGCTCGGCGGACGAGATCACGGCGGCGGCGGACGAGATCATCCGCGACGGCGGCTCGGCCGATACCCTGACCCTGGACGTGAGCGCGGTGGAGACCATCCCCGCCGCGCTGGAGAGGCACGCGCCCTACGACATCCTGGTGAACAACGCGGGCACCAACCGCACCAAGCCGTTCCTCGACGTGCCGGTGGAGGACTTCGACGTCATCATGGGGCTCAACGTGCGCGCCGCCTATTTCATGGCGCAGGCGGTTGCGCGCGGCATGGTGGCGGCGGGCCGCGGCGGCTCCATCATCCACATGTCCTCGCAGATGGGCCATGTGGGCGCGGCCACGCGCACCGTCTATTGCGCCTCGAAATGGGCGATGGAGGGCATGAGCAAGGCGATGGCGGTCGACCTCGCGCCCTATGGCATCCGCGTCAACACGCTGTGCCCGACCTTCATCGAGACGCCGCTCTCCGGCAATTTCCTGAGCAACCCCGCGTTCCGCGCCGAGGTGCTGAGCAAGATCAAGCTCGGGCGCATCGGCAAGGTGGAAGACCTGATCGGCGCGGTGGTGTTCCTCGCCTCCGACGCCTCCGCCCTGATGACCGGCGCATCCCTCGTGATCGACGGCGGCTGGACCGCCGACTGACGGCACCGCCCCCCAACTGGAGTGTGTTTCATGCTGCTCGAAGGCAAGGTTGCGATCATAACGGGCGCCGCCTCCGAACGCGGGATCGGCCGCGCCACGGCGAAGCGGTTCGCCGAAGAGGGCGCGCGGGTGGTGATCGTCGATCTCGACGCCATCGCCACTGAGGTCGCCGCGGCCGGCATCGGCGCGGCGCATCGCGGCTTCGCCTGCGATGTCGCCGACCTGGAACAGTGCCACGCGCTGATCGCCGCCGTGCTGGCGGAATATGGGCGGATCGACGTGGTGGTGAACGCCGCCGGCGTCAGCCAGAGCGACCGCCTGATGGAGATCACGCAGGAGAAGTTCGACCTCGTGATCGACGTGAGCCTGCGCGGCACCCTCAACATGTGCCAGGCGGCGGTGCCGCATATGCGTGAACGCGGCGGCAGCATCGTGTGCTTCGGCTCCATCGCCGCCCAGCGCGGCGGCGGGCTGTTCGGCGGGCCGCATTACGCCGCCGCCAAAGGCGGGGTGCACAGCCTGACGAAATCCCTGGCCCGCGAACTCGGGCAAGACCGCATCCGCGTCAACGCCGTCTCGCCCGGCACCATCGATACCGACATCTTCCAGGGCAAGATGAGCGCCGAGCGCAAGGCGCAGATCGCCGCCGACATCCCGCTCGGCCGCCTCGGCACGGCGGACGACGTCGCCTGCGTCTGCCTGTTCCTGGCGTCCGATCTCGCCCGCTTCGTCACCGGCTCCATCCTCGACGTCAACGGCGGGCAATTCATCCATTGACGCGACCCGGCCGGCGCACCCGCCGGCCCAACAAAAAACGCCGCGCCAACGCGGTTCGCACCAACAGGGAGATGAAGACATGGCCTCAGTCGAAGTTCGTGACGTCAAGAAGCGGTTCGGCGCCGCCGCGATCATCGACGGCGTGTCGATCGACATCACCGACGGTGAATTCGTCGTGCTGGTCGGCCCGTCGGGCTGCGGGAAATCCACGCTGCTGCGCATGATCGCGGGGCTGGAGAGCATTTCCGGCGGCGAGATCCGCATCGCCGAGCGGGTGGTCAACGACGTGCCGCCCAAGCAGCGCGACATCGCCATGGTGTTCCAGAATTATGCCCTCTACCCGCACATGACGGTGCGGGCCAACATGGGCTTCTCACTCGATCTGCAGCGGGCGCCCAAGGCCAAGGTTGCGGAGCGGGTGGACCACGCCGCCCAGATCCTCGGCCTCAGCGCGTTGCTGGACCGCTTTCCGCGCCAGTTGTCCGGCGGGCAGAGGCAGCGCGTCGCCATGGGCCGGGCGATCGTGCGGGACCCGCAGCTGTTCCTGTTCGACGAACCGCTCTCCAACCTCGACGCCAAGCTGCGCGTGACCATGCGCGCCGAGATCAAGGAGCTGCACCAGAAGCTCGGCACCACCATGATCTACGTCACCCACGACCAGATCGAGGCCATGACCATGGCCGACAAGATCGTGGTGATGCGCGAGGGCGTGGTGGAGCAGATCGGCGCGCCGCTCGACCTCTACGACATGCCGGCGAACCAGTTCGTCGCCGGCTTCATCGGGTCGCCGGCGATGAATTTTCTCAACGGCAAGATCACCCCGGCCGGATTCGACCTCGGTCAGGGCATCGTGCTGCCGCTGCAATCGCGCGCCGTCAAGACGGGGCCGGCGGTCTACGGCGTGCGCCCCGAGCATCTGCGCCTCGATCCCGCGGGCGTCGCCGTGGAGGTGGTGGTGGTGGAGCCGACCGGCGCCGAGACCCATGTGATCGCGCGCATCGCCGGCCAGGACATCAATTGCGTGCTGCGCGAGCGGCTCGCGATCGCGCCGGGCGACCGGCTCACCGTGGCCCCGGACGCGGGCATCGAGCACCTGTTCGATGCCGAAACGGGGGCACGCCTGAACTAGCCGCGTATCCAAGAGCTTAAAAACAAAGGATCTCGCTTGTGAAGATCCTGGTGGGAGGAGAGCCTGATGACATTGGACCGTCGAACATTCCTGACCGGGGCCGCCGCCGTCGGCGTCGCCGCCAGCACCGATCTTGCATCATTCGCCAAGGCATGGGCCGCCACCAATTCGTGGAAGCCGGAAGCGGGAGCCGAGCTGCGGATCACCCGCTGGCGCCGCTATCTGGAAGCCGAGGACAAGGCCTTCATGGCCATCACCGAGGCCTTCACCAAGGCCACCGGCACCAAGATCACGGTCGTCTCCGAGAACTGGGACGACATCCAGCCCAAGGCCTCGGTGGCGGTGAACGTGGGCAGCGGCCCCGACATGTTCTGGGGCCTGTTCTCCCTGCCCCATCTGTTCCCGGACCATGCGGTTGATGTCACCGATGTCGCCGACTATCTCGGCGGCAAGTACGGCGGCTGGATCGGCGCCTCGCCGACCTTCGGCCGCAGCGGCGCCAAGTGGATCTGCATTCCGGTCGCGGTGAACGGCAATTACATCAATTACCGCATCTCGGCGATGAAGAAGGCCGGGTTCTCCGAATTCCCGACCACCAACGCCGCCTTTCTCGAGCTGTGCAAGGCGCTGAAGGCAAACAATACCCCCGCCGGCCTGCCGCTCGGCCGCGCCACCGCAGACGCCAACGCCTGGCTGCATTGGGCGCTGTGGAGCCACAATGCCTCGCTGGTGGACGAGAAGGGCAAGGTCATCATCGACGCGCCCGAAACCGCCGACGCGCTGCGCTATGTGAAGGCGCTCTACGAGACCTTCCTGCCGGGCACCGCGTCCTGGCTCGACCCCACCAACAATGCGGCGTTCGCGGCCGGCGAATGCTATCTCACCAACAACGGCTGCTCGATCTACCAAAACGCGCTGGCGCAATCGAAAGCGCCGGAAGGCGCGGACGCGGGGGCCAAGGAGCAGGCGGCGAAGATGGCGGCGCTCGCCGCCGACATGGACCACGCGGTCTATCCCATCGGGGTGGCCGGCAAGCCGACCGAGCTGCAGCTCGCCTTCCCGCTGGTGGCGTTCAAATACACCAAGTATCCGCAGGCCTGTAAGGCGTTCATGGCGTTCCTGATGGAAGCCAACCAGATGAACCCCTGGCTGGAAAGCTCGCGCGGCTACCTGACCCAGACACTCAACGCCTACGATTCCAACCCGGTGTGGACCTCCGACCCGAAGATCAAGATCTTCCGGGAGGCGACGGCCCGCAGCCTCTGGCCCGGCTTCCGCGGCGCGCTCGATCGGCGCGCGGCGGCGGCGCTCGCCGACTTCATCCTCGTCGACATGTTCGCGTCGGTCTGCACCGGCCGCTCGAACGAAAAGGAAGCCATGGCGAACGCCGCCCGCTCGGCCCAGCGCATCTATCGCTGAGCCTGGCCGACCTTCGCACGGCCGCCCGGTGCCTCTCGCGCCGGGCGGCCACGATGCCCGCTGAACAGCGCAGAGATTCGGGATGAGCCTCATCATGAACGCCCAAGTGGCAACCAAGCCGGAAACGCCGGTCCGCCGTTCGCGGTGGATGGCGCTGAGCGGAAACCGAAACTGGCAGGCGATCTGGTTCATGCTGCCGGCGGTGGCGTTCTTGATCCTGTTCCTGGCCTACCCCCTGGCCTATGGCGTGTGGCTGAGCTTCACCGACACGCGCATGGGAAGTCCGGGGGAATTCATCGGCCTCGGCAATTACATTTGGCTGATGGACGACCCGGTTTTCATCATCGCGGTGATGAATACTTTGATTTTCACGGCCGGGGCGAGCATCTTCAAGTTCGTCATCGGCTTCTATCTTGCGATCCTGCTGAACAAGCGGCTGCCCTTCAAGGCGCTGATCCGCGCCGTGGTGCTGCTGCCCTGGATCGTGCCGACCGCGCTCTCGGCCATCGCCTTCTGGTGGATCCTCGACAGCCAGTTCTCGGTCATCTCCTGGTCGCTGAAATCCCTCGGGCTGATCGACCACAACATCAACTTCCTGGGCGATCGCAATCTCGCGCGCGCATCGGTGATCTTCGCCAATGTATGGCGCGGCATCCCGTTCATCGCCATCACCCTGCTGGCCGGACTGCAGACCGTGCCGGTCTCCCTCTACGAGGCCGCCACCATCGACGGCGCCTCAAGCTGGCAGATGTTCCGCCGCATCACCTATCCCATGCTCACGCCCATCATCGCCGTGGTGATGACCTTCTCGGTGCTGTTCACCTTCACCGAATTCCAACTGATCTGGGTGCTGACGCGCGGCGGCCCGGCCAACGCCACCGATCTGATGGCGACGCTCTCCTACCAGCGCGCGATCCTCGGCGGCCAGCTCGGCGAGGGATCGGCCATCGCGGTCGCGATGATCCCGTTCCTGCTGGGCGCCATCATGATTTCCTGGTTCGGCCTGCAGCGGCAGAAATGGCAGCAGGGGAACGACCAATGAGCAATCCCACGGAGGCGACCATGGCTGACACATCGGCGGCCCGGATCGGGCGCAAGATCAGGTCCACCCCCGAAGGCGAGGGCATGGATTATCTGGAAACCCTGCCGAAGCGGGTGGTCTATCTGTATGTCCCGCTCACCATCATCCTGTTCGTGCTGCTGTTTCCGTTCTACTGGATGACGCTGACCTCGTTCAAATCCACGGCGGAGCTGACGGATTTCAATACCTTCAACCCGTTCTGGGTGTGGCAGCCGACGCTGCAGCACTTGAAGGACCTGCTCTTCGGTTCGCATTATCCGCGCTGGCTGCTCAACACCATGATGGTCTCGGTGACGGCCACCGCGCTGTCGCTGGCCGCCTCGGTGCTGGCCGCCTACGCCATCACCCGCATCCGCTTCCGGGGTGCGCGCTTCGTCGGCGTGATGATCTTCTTCGCCTATCTCGTGCCGCCCTCGGTTCTGTTCATCCCGCTCGCGGTAGTGGTCTCGACCTATGGCCTGTTCGACAGCCCGTTCGCGCTGATCCTGACCTACCCGACGATCCTGATCCCGTTCTCCACCTGGCTGCTGATCGGCTATTTCAAGACCATTCCCTACGAGCTGGAGGAATGCGCGCTGATGGACGGCGCCTCGCGGCTACAGATCCTCATCAAGATCATCCTGCCTCTGGCGGTGCCGGGGCTGATCTCGGCCGGCATCTTCTGCTTCACCTTGTGCTGGAACGAATTCATCTATGCCTTGGTGTTCATCCAGTCGGAAGCAAACAAGACCGTGCCCATCGCCATCGTCACCGTGTTCACCGACGGCGATAATTACCGCTGGGGCGCGCTCATGTCCGGGGCGCTGGTGGGCTCGCTGCCGATCTGCATCCTTTATTCCTTCTTCGTGAACCACTACGTCTCCTCGCTCGCCGGCGCCGTGAAGGAGTGAGCGCCTGCTGGCGCGCGGGCGATGTTTCGTCCGCGCCGTTGCGGATCTTGTGCGAGGACCCGCAAATCCAGTCCAGGCCTAGGCTCCCGCCATCGCCATCCACAGGCGCACACTGTGCCCCTGCCGGCTATGGACAGCGCGCCGACGAGACACTATACACACCCGTCTCCAAGAGGTTTCGGCCTTGCGGATGCCCAGGTAGCTCAGTTGGTAGAGCATGCGACTGAAAATCGCAGTGTCGGTGGTTCGATTCCGCCCCTGGGCACCATTTGCTCTTTTCAGAGCGTCTCACGAAGCTTCAAATTCATTTAAAATCAACGGCTTGAACCCCTTTCAAGGGGTCGTGACGTATCTCGCCGTGCCGTTGCATCTCATCGATTTGTAGGCATGTTCGTAGGCATCTGCGTCGTGCCTACAAAAGAGATGCCTACACATGTCGCTCACCGACCTCGCGCTTCGCAACGCCAAGCCGAAGGACAAGCCTTACAAATTATTCGACGGCGGCGGCTTGCATGTGCTGGTCAGTCCGAACGGCAGCCGCATCTGGCGCCTGGCCTATAGGTTCGCCGGCAAGCCGAAGCAGCTTTCCTTCGGGCCTTATCCCACCACGTCGCTGGCCGACGCGCGCCTCAAGCGCGATGAGGCCAAGAAGCAGTTGCTCAACGGCGAGGACCCGTCCACCGTTCGCAAGCTCGACAAGGTGGCGGCATCCGTGGCGGCGGAGAATACGTTCGGCGCGATCGCAGCGGAATATCTGGCAAGGCTGGAGGCGCGCGAAGCCGCCGCCGCCACGATGAGCAAGAACCGCTGGATGTTAGAGACCCTTGCCGGACCTGCCTTGGCGAATCGCCCCATTGCTCAGATCACCCCAGTTGAGATTCTCGCCGTCCTGCAGCAGATCGAGCGTAGTGGTCGGCGCGAGACAGCCCGCCGTATGCGGTCTGCCATTGGCACCGTATTCCGCTTCGCCATCGCGACATTGCGGGCCGAGACGGACCCGACATTCCCTCTTCGTGATGCGCTTGAACGGCCGAAAATTACCCATCGGGCCGCTTTGATTGAGCCACAGGCGCTCGGCGGCCTGATGCGGGCGATCGACGAATATGATGGTTGGCCGACATTGCGATCCGCCTTGCTGTTCACGGCTCTCACCTTCTGCCGTCCTGGCGAGGTCCGCGGCGCACGCTGGGCCGAGTTCGATTTCGAAACCTCGGTCTGGAGCATCCCCGCCGAACGCATGAAGATGCGCCGGCCGCACAAGGTGCCGCTCTCGAAGCAGGCACTTCGCGTGCTGGCGGAGATCCGGCCTCTCACGGGCGAGGGGGAACTCGTGTTCCCGTCCATCCGCTCGAACAAGAAGCTGCTGAGCGAGAACGCCTTGAACTCGGCGCTGCGGCGCATGGGCTTCACCCAGGACGAGATGACGGCCCACGGCTTTCGCGCCACCGCCAGTTCCATTCTGAACGAGCGCGGCTTCTCGCCGGATGTGATCGAGGCGGCGCTCGCCCATATCGATCAGAACGAAATCCGCCGCGCTTATAACCGGGCCACCTATTGGCCGGAGCGGGTCGTGCTCATGCAGGCCTGGGCGGACATGCTGGATGAGTTTCGCGCCGCCAAGGCCTTTGTGCGCAAAGGGTCGACGGGCAGAGATGCAGCTTGAAGAACGCGCGAGGAGCGGCAATCTCTCTTAGGTTGCTCTAAGCCTCATTTAGAAATTTTTTTGACGCCAAAACCCTTATCTCATATGAATTTCTAAATCCTACGGCATCCTAGATTGCGTTTAAATTCTTTTATCTCTTGCTTATAGCGTGGGTTTATGGCTCTTTAGGTCAGCGGCGCCGCACCGGTGCCCCCCGTTAACGGCGCCGCGGCGCCCCCCATTGGAGCCCGCAGGGCATGACCAGCGACGTGCACGATGACGTGGTGAAACGCACCTATGCGCTCTACAGCACCACCGCGTATGCGCGCCTCCTGTTGGACAGCACAGCTCAGCGGGAGCGCGACGCTACATACACCAGCATCACGCGGATCGCGAAGATCATCGGAGCCGACCGGACAGCGGCAATCGCCTTGGCGAAACAGCTCGAGGATGCGGGTTGCGGCCGTTACATCGTCGGTCGCCGAGGCTCGATCTCGCGGTTCGAATGGGAATTTAGCTGCATCAGCCTCGGCCGGGCTATGACCGGAAAGGCTGTCGAGCTCAAAAAGGTCGATAAGTACACTGCGGAAGGCGACCAAGACCCCGGAGAGAGCGACCCTGTCGAAGGCGGCGCCCTCACGATCGCGAAGGCCAAGGAGGAGTTGTCCAAGTCTCTAGGCGTTCCTATCGAGAATATCGAAATCTTGATCAGGGGCTGAACCAAAGCCCTTTATGGACATGACGGCCAGCCTGACCGCCATGTCGTGGCCCGCGGCGCCAAAGGCTCCGCAGCCCCCCATTCCTGACATTTAGGCTCGCACGCCGCGTTCACGTTGCGCGCGAACCCTTACGGCTGCCTGCGCGACGCCTTTGCGGTGCCGTGCATCGACCCCGCACGTCCATTCCCCACCCTTCCCGCAACCATCGCGGCTCCAACTCGTCATTTGCGAGATCGAGGCCGCATGCCCGCAAGACCGAGAGGCTCTTTATGCCGTGTCCCCGAGCACCCCCGGATCTCATTCCCGAACAGCGCATCAGGGGACCGCCTCGGCGAGTCTGGATGCTGCAGCAAGCCCCATCGTTTTCTCAATACTATTGGAGAGTTCAATGAGCGAAGGTTTTGGACGACCGTGCGAGCGGCTGCTGCGGCAGAATCAGATCATCGCGCCCGATGGGCCGATCCCGGTCTCGGCATCCACCTGGTGGCGCGGTATCAAATCTGGTCGCTTCCCGCAGCCCCTCAAGATCGGAACGCGCATCACCGTGTGGCGTGAGTCCGACATTGTCGCGCTCGTGAAGAAGCACGACGATCTCTCCGGCAAGAACGACAGCAACAGCTAGCCCGTATCGGGGGACTTTCAACCCCACCTTTCCCCAAAATTCGCAACGAACGATCTCCCGACGGCAGCGCCGGGAGAAACGGCACCGCTTTATCTGAACTGAAAGGACATCGACCATGGCAAAGCGTAATCGTCATTCCAAGGGCAAGCCCAGATCGGGCGCGCCTTTTCCCAGGCAGACGAAGAAGAAGTCCAACAAGGCTTTTTCTCCGAAGCCGAATAGTCCGTTCCAGCAGCTCGAGGAAGTGAGCGGGCGATACCGAGAAATTCGCAATGGTCACCGCGAAGCGGTCTACCACCTGGGCGGGGAGGCGGCCGCTCTGTCCGCTGCGATTGAGTTAGACGACGAGCAACGCAAGGAGTTCTGGGCTCACGCCTATTGGAAGAACCGGAAAAGGCCGAAAGACTTTATGACGGCGGTGATGCACTTCATGCATCGCGCAAAGACGGTATCCAGCTCGAAGCGGGCCTACAAGCACGCGCGCGGCATCGGCTATGTCGTGATCACGTTGAATACCGACCCCGATGACGTGGTTGAAAAGCTGAAAGAACTCGGGGGCCTTCAGAAAGCATGCGATTTGGCGGCCGCGCACGACCCACGGAAAACGAAGACGAAGACGAAGACGGAGGTAGCCGCTTTTTCTGATGAAAGTGGCAGTTCAAATGAGATCGACGATGATGATCTAGATGATGAAGCATCAATTCCGCCGTTCCTGCGTAGAAAACCGGAGAATAAAGTAAATACCAAGACTGCGACGTTTCGCGACGATTGGGATGAGGACGAGCTCAAGCTGCCGAAGGTGTACTCGATCACTGCGAAGCTGAGTCGTCGTCGGCATCAGGAGACCGAAGAGATGGAAATTGGGGAAGGGCGTGTTCTCACAATCAGGCGTGTCGATGGGGATCCGAATTTCCGGGTTACGCGCGTGGAAAAACTGCGCACAAAAAAAGGCGGTTAAGCGCAATTAGTTGAGAAATGGGGGCCTTGCAGAGATGCGAGGCCCCCGCAACTCGTCAATTTGAGGGTGAAACGCAGAGAACGGGTCATTTTTGCGATACTGTTAATTAGTCATGTCGCCAGCGGGCGCCGTGGCAATCCCGAACGCAATCGCAACGACCTCACGCCTATTCAATGTGATGCAAAATCGCACTGCATATGAAGAGTCATGTCTAATTGGCTATGAAGCACATGCTTCTTTAGACATGACAATCTGCATCATCGACATACATCAACATCATCAATTGTCTATATCACAAACAGAGACATTCGATGATGAGATATCTGTCAATTATGCAATGTATCAATTATCTGCATATATGAGGTATATATCATGTCTTCTAATCTCGGACATCAGGACGTACCTTATACGCCTGCCAGGGAGCTTCAGTTCGCTTATGGAAAGTGGGTCTCAGACAAAGTTGAGCAAGGGTATCAGCCCTTCTTCATCAGCTTCATGTTTCACCCTCTCACTTTTTCGCTTAAAGCGAAAATAATCGATCAGATGCATGCCGATATCGAGCGGATATATTCCCGGATCATCACGCGTTTTGCCCGTAGGCCAAATTCCCCTCAGGAGCGTTATAAGCTGCCCTTGATGCTTGTGGCGCCGGATCTGCCAGTTCCAAAACACACCAAAGTCGACATCAAGGATGTCACTCTGAATGACGGCCTGCATTGCCATGCAATCTTTCTGCAGCCGCCTGTGTCTCGCTTTCGGGAGAAATTCCATCTCTGGGTGACTGAAAACAAGGCTGCTCTGATCCGGGATACGCGAGTGCGGCACATGTGGGTTGGGCGCGTATTCGTAACCCCTGATCACATGACCCAATATGCCCTGAAGGCGGTTGGGACCAGGCTTTCCTCTGATTCCCTCCTGCTGCTACCTCGCGAGCGCAATGGCGGACGAGATACGACGGCTCGCGGCTATGATGAGGCTTGCCGTCGCGACGGAGGAGTGAGTTTAATGCGGACAGGGTGGAAACCGTTCTAGGCGCAAATTTGAGACAGGTGTCCCCTCAGGTGATCCTCCCACCCAGGTGCTGATCGACAGTTCGGCTGTCAAAGCCCATCGCTCCGCTTCGGGAGGAAAAGGGGGGAGAGCAGTCAGGCCATTGGTCGCTCGCGGGGCGGGCGCACGACCAAAATCCATGCGCTGACAGATCGCCACTGCCGACCGATCGCGTTTCTGCTGACCGGCGGACAGATCGCTGATTGCACCGCCGGAGCAGTCCTGCTGCACCAGATGCCTGGCGCCCGCATTCTCCACGGCAACAAGGGCTACGATAGCGATGCCGTCCGCCGGCAGGTCGAGGGCATGGGCGCCATGCCGAACATCCCGCCTCGCTCCAACAAGCGCTGGAAGAACTGCTTCTCTCCCGTGCTCTACCGCGACCGAAACGCCGTCGAGCGCATGTTCTGCCGTCTCCAGGACTTCCGGTGCGTCGCCGCCCAATACGACTGCAACGCCGTCAACTTCCTCGCTGCCGTCTGCATCGCCACAACTCTCAGCTACTGGTTATGAGTCTTGAC
>NZ_JBAFWT010000052.1:0-23266 GCF_043195195.1 Roseixanthobacter psychrophilus | reverse complement strand
ATCTCGCGTTCAGACACGGCCCGACCGCTGCTGACCGCCGGCGAGGTAATGCAGCTCCCGCCCACGGACGAGATCGTCATGGTGGCGGGCACCCCGCCGATCCGCGCGAAGAAGGCCCGCTATTACGAGGACAAACGGTTTCAGGAGCGGGTGCTGGCGCCTCCCGCACTCATCAAGCCCACGAGCGCCCAATCGGATGATTGGAGCGCGCGCCCGCTGCCACCGCGTCCCGAGATCGCCGAACCGGCCGCGAGCAGCGGCAAGGAGGCGGATGACGATCCGACCGAATCCGAGCGCCGCCATCAGCCCGAATTGAACCAGGCGAAGACAGTCGAGAAGAAGGAGCCGATCGACAACGAGTTCGCACCCGATCCAGGTGACGAGATGGAGGACAATGCCATCCGTGCGAGCCGGATGAACCGGGTCATGCAGGGCGTCGCCCAGCAGGTCTCGCTCGATCCCGGCGACGATATGGGTCTCTGACATGCCCATGAGCACACCGAAGAAAAAGGCCCAGGTCTCGGTCTATCTCGACCCGGACGTCATGAAGACGCTCTCGGCCTATGCCGCGCGGCGCGAGCAGCCGCTGTCGTTGATTGCGGAGGCCGCCATCGCATCCTTCCTGTCGCCCGATGCTGACGAACGGCGCGAAGCGGCCATCGCCAAGCGCCTCGATCAACAGGACCGGCGCCTGGCACGGCTAGAGCGCGATCTCGGCATCGGCGTCGAAACCCTTGCGCTGTTCGTCCGGTTCTGGTTGACGACGACGCCTCAGCTTCCGGAGCCGGCCGCCAAGGCGGCGCGAGCCCAGGCCGGGACGCGCTACGACAACTTTGTGGCCGCGCTCGGCCGCCGCCTTAGTCAGGGTCCGAAGTTGCGGGAGGAGATTCCAGAGGACATCCCAGATAGGCAGAACCCCTCTGAATCTGGCCCCCCGTAATTGCCGTCCAAAAATGGCGCCGCTACCCTCTTGGCCATGAGGCTGGTACCAATGCTATGCCATCGCGCCAGCGCTGCACGATCGCTTCCCTGAACCAGTCGTCGAGCAACTCAACATGATCGGCTATGATGACCTGCATGTTCGAGAGCTCGGAACAATAGCGGCTTAATAGTGCGAAAAGCTCGTGGACGGCGGCCTGGTCCTCGTCGTCAAGGCTATCAATCTTCCCTTCCTGATCACGTTCCGGAGGGTAGTGCGCTTGTGAGGGCTGATCGAGCATAAGGAAGCCTGGTACTGGCCGTCCGCGCCGACGGAAAAGCCGATGCAGACTAAGATGCGCTGCAACGTGGTAGCCGACCCAGTTTTCCCCGCTACCCATCTGGGCGAGTGCAAGCGGGCCGTCGTCAGTGTCCGCGACGACCGTCAAATGTTTGATATCGAGACGAAGTGGGTTCGCGCCGTGCTCAAGACCGAGTTCGGTTGCGAAGGCGGTGAGGTCCCGGCCCACCAGATTGAGGGCGGTGAGCAGCCGCTCCTGCGCGGCATCGTCATCGATCGCACGCTGAAGTTCTTCGATTTCCGCGCGAAGCTGATCGATCTTGCGCGGAAGATCGCTGCCCGCAGAAACAGCTCTTAAGTTTTCAAGATAGTAGGTGATCCGGCCCACGACCCTTGCTTGTTCGGCGAATTGATGTTGTTCGAGGCGGAGACGCTCGTTGTCCTCGATCCGTTTGGCGATATCGCCCTGTACGCTGCGCAACTGCTCTGACAGGTCTGAACGCTGGGCCTCCAGAATTGCCAGACGCTCCTGCAGGCGTGGCGCGTCGCGCCGAACCGAGCGCAACTGCGTCTGCAGATTTGAGAGCGAAGCCCTTATCTCTTCTACAGTCGGAACCGGAATTGCGAGCTGGCTCTCGCAAAGCGGGCACATATGACTGTCGCCGTCGCCTTCAGCAGTTATTAGACCAATCGAGGTCAGACGAGCCTCCTGCTCGCGGGCCTCCCCCTCGAATTCTGTTGCTTCGCGGCTAAGCCGCTCGACGTCGCCGATCTCTTCACGCAGATCTTGTAGCCGTCGGAGCAACAAGCGGCGTCGATCGTCCAGCGCTGTGAGATCGGCCTGCGGATCGTCGATCTGCGAGAACTGCGTGGGTTGCGGGACAGCCGCTTGACGCAGCAGCGTTAGTACGCCATCGGCATCCTCAGGTTCCGGCCCAACAGGGAGCAAACCAGCACGCCAAGCCTCCTGAAGGAGCGCTCGGGCTGCGCCAGTCGCGCTGTGCGCGATCGACTGAACTTCTGCAAACTCTCTCTCCAGCCGCCGCAGCCGTGTTCTCGCATCTTGATAACGCTTCAGCGCAAGGAAATGCTCTTCGTCGACTGCTCCAAGGAAGTAGGGAATAGAATCACGAATAGCTTGTGGAAAGAACTGCTCCCCCTGCCTGTGAAAGAGGAAACGACGGTTCGCGATTTCATCCTGCGCCTGAAGGCAGAACAAAATTGCATGCCTAGATGAGGCTTCGAGCGGTTGGCGAGTTGCACCCTCTTCCGGAACGTGAATGTTCTCCGAGATGCCGAGCGTGGCAGAAAGCTGGGCCTTGAGCCCGTCGGCGGTGATGTTCTTATGGAATCCACTCGGATCCGCGGGCAATATCTCGATCCCCCTGGCGAAGTATATCTCATCGCTTGCGCGTCCGGCCGGCCCGGGATTTTTACGGGCGACGAGGATTCCTTCTCCGTCCCGGTCGAAGTGCACGGCAAACCAGGACACGCTGCGACGGATTTCGCCCTCCGCAACCGTACACTCGTTCCGTCCCCAGCAATAGTCGACGATGTCTAGCAGGGCGGACTTGCCGGTTTTAGAAGCGCCTGTAACGATGTTCAGCGCCCCAAGCCTGAATTCAACCTCGCGGCGTTCTCCCTCCTTAGAATAGATGGAGATCGCGCGAATCTGTAATGTCATGGCGCTATCCCTAAACCTTGCAAGATTGAACCTTCGTTCGCCTGGCTCGCAAACCACCGGCCGAGCAGCCCTGCGGCTGCCCGACCCTCATTGACATCGTCGGTGCTCGGACTCGCCCGCGACGCTAGCCGGACCGCCCTACTACCTGGAATGAGGCCGCCATCGTGTATGGCAAGAACCCTGTAGCGAATCGCAAAAAGCAACGCCTCGCGGCTAATAGGCCGTAGACGACTCACGCGCCCGGGCAACTCGGCGAGTAAGGGGCTGTTCTCCGCGATCCAAGTGGCAAAAGCCGTATTTGCGCGCCCCGGCAGGGCATCCCGCGTCGGCTTGTGCAGTGTCAGTGGTAGGACGAGAAATGCGACCGCCATACTGAGGGGCCCCCGGCGATTCTTGTGGAATTCACCAATGGTGCGAGCAATCAGTTCGGCGCAGAAGGCAGGGTTGAGATTCCGCGCCTCCTCGGCTGGCCGATCAACCCATGCAAGATTCCAGTGTGTCTCAGGCATCGGCAGGCTCGTCAGTGTGAAGCGCTTCGAAGTCGCGGTGCCAGCCCACACGAAGATCGTCGGCGAGGATGTGGTAGGAGCCAACGGTCAGGAAACGAGCGGTCTGTGTCCTGATTGGAAAGCGGGCATCGCTCTCCACCCAACCGTAAAGCTGTTGGCCCGAAGTGCGCAGCACCGCTTCCTTACAGTCGGCCGTCAGCCCTTCACACATCTGCGCGAATCGCGGCTGCCATTCCTCGATCAACTGCTGCTCAAACCGGCCTACCTCGCCATCGAATAGGAGGCTTTGTCGTACCCAGCGGGAGCGCTGAACGGAAGCACGATAGAAATCGCGCTTTGCATACTGGAGGCGAAGAGTGCCCACTCCGACGGTCTGAAGCTGCCGGACGAACCGCATTTCGTCGAGAGAACCCATCTCCTCCGGAGAGGGCTCAACGTGCTCCATATCGAGCGGCAGGGCATCCCGCTTCAAAGCATCACGAATGTCGTCCAGTTTTTGTTCAACCGCTAGAACAGAAATCGTTCCCGGCGTCTCGGCCTGAAGGACGGCGCAGATGCGCGGCCACCACCATCCCTCAAGCTGCTCGCGCGCCAGCGCCGCCTTGCCGCGCGGCGCTATCATCCGCAGCCGCTCTTCGATGACTGCTCCGAGATCGGCAATCAGTGGCTGCCCGTCCAGAACCTCGATAGCTCCCACAAGCTCTTTGCGGATCGCGGAGCTAAGGCCGGTGAATGCTGCAACCGCCTTCTTCAGAACCTCATTTTCAGATGCGGCCGCCGCCTTCATCAGGAGAGCATCCGCCGCTTGCGGATCGCGCGCGGCGGACCCTGCCGGACGCAAAAAAGCCGCCGCAGAGCCGTCCGGAGCCTTGGCTGTCGTAACCAGCGCGAACCGCGTGCGGCCCGGAAGGGAAGGATCGCCTTTGACCGCCTGCGCCCAGGCCCGCAAGGTTTTCCAGAGATCGACGCTGCCATCGCTGAGGTCGCCAGCCTTTTTGAGATGGTGTTTTGTTTGAAGAAGCTCGAGCGCCGTCCCGTCCTTCTCGAAGGAAACATCGTCGAGTTTCTCGATGGAAATCTCGATGTTGGAATCGCCATAAGCGAAGCGCAGGCATTCGGCGAGCGCGAGCCGGGCCTGATACAAATATCCAGCGGCCGATTGCGCCGCGCTATGTATCGGCTTTGCCTGTGACATAACCCCTGTTCCCCTGCGGCTCTTCGAGGCCGGAGCTCTTCGCGGCGGCTTCGTGGCGTTCAGCGTACGCCCGCATAAACTCCCGCAGCACCTGCGCTGCCGATTTATCCTCGGCGCGGCAAGCTTCGTTGAACCGGTCGCGCAACTCGCGCTGCACCCGGATGCGCAGCCCCGAATCCTTCATTTTGGTAGTGTAGCCATTGGATACACAGGCGCATAGATAAACTTAACGTTGCGCTCACTTGGCCGCCGACGACGAGCCTAAGTGGTGCTTCATCGTTATCGGAGGCTTTACGATCGTGCGGATTCTCGCAAACAGATAGATGATATCAAATCAACCATCGGGACTTACATCTCAGACCAAAGTCAAACCAAGCCAATTTCACCCTCAGCAAGTATTTTTTCTCTGCTCTACGCCTTGCCCCTACGCCGCCTGAATACTTGTTGATCCTTCCCATTCATTGCCTTTTCTAATCATCCCCGTCGCCAATCGCTTGTCGCGCTTGGCCTTCGACGGGGACAATCGTGGCGGTCACTTCACTCCATTCCGAGGCCTTCTCCCGCGGCGCACGCATGTTGCGTACCGCACTTGGGCCCGCGATTGCGACCTTTCTCGAAGACCCCTCGATCGTCGAGGTGATGCTCAACCCCGACGGTCGGATCTGGATCGACCGGCTGTCGGGAGGCCTGGAGGACAGCGGACGAACAATGTCCGCCGCCGACGGCGAGCGGATCGTGCGCCTGGTCGCACACCACGTCGGCGCCGAGGTGCATGCCGGACGCCCCCGCGTCTCGGCCGAACTGCCTGAGACGGGAGAGCGGTTTGAAGGGCTTCTACCACCTGTCGTAACCGCGCCAGCCTTCGCCATCCGCAAGCCCGCCGTTGCGGTCTTCACCCTCGACGACTACGTCGCCGCCGGCACCATGACCCCCGGCCAAGCGGCCTTGCTGCGCGACGCTGTCGCCGCCCGCAAGAACATTCTCGTCGCCGGCGGCACCGGCACCGGAAAGACGACGCTGACCAACGCGCTGCTCGCCGAGATCGCCGGCACCAGCGATCGCGTCGTGCTGATCGAGGATACGCGCGAGCTGCAATGCCAGGCGCCGAACCTAGTCGCCATGCGCACCAAGGACGGGGTGGCGTCGCTGTCCGACCTCGTGCGCTCTTCGCTGCGGCTGCGGCCCGACCGCATCCCGATTGGCGAGGTGCGTGGGGCCGAGGCGCTCGACCTCCTGAAAGCCTGGGGCACGGGGCACCCAGGAGGCATCGGCACGATCCACGCCGGCACCGCGCTTGGCGCGCTCCGCCGCCTCGAACAGCTCATCCAGGAAGCCGTCGTCACCGTTCCCAAGGCGCTGCTGGCAGAGACCATCGATCTCGTCGCCGTGCTGCGCGGCCGCGGCACCGAACGCCGCCTCTCCGAACTCGCCACCGTCGCCGGTCTCGATCCCGCCACCGACGATTACCGCGTCCAACCCGCCGGGGCGGGCGGCGATCCCCTCTCGTCCGGAGACCCCTCATGATCCGTGTTTTCGCCGCCGCTCGCCGCGCTCATCGTCGCGTCGCCGACTTCGTTCTCATCAGCGCCATCTCGCTGGCCTTTGCACCGACGGCCTATGCCTCGGGCTCCTCCATGCCCTGGGAGACGCCGCTCAACTCGATCCTGGAATCGGTCCAAGGCCCGGTCGCCAAGATCATCTCGGTCATCATCATCACCGTGACCGGCCTGACGCTCGCGTTCGGCGACACCAGCGGAGGCTTCCGCCGGCTGATCCAGATCGTGTTCGGCCTGTCGATCGCCTTCGCGGCATCGAGCTTCTTCCTCACCTTCTTCTCCTTCTCGGGCGGGGCGCTGATCTGATGGCTGCGCTCCTCGATCCGGACGTCCCCGGCTTCTTCGCGCCGGTTCATCGCGCGCTGACCGACCCGATCCTCATGGGCGGTGCGCCCCGGGCGGTCGCCATCGCCAACGGTACGCTGGCGGCGGCGATCGCACTCGGGCTCCGGCTCTGGATTCCTGGGGCGCTGATCTGGGCGGTCGGCCATACCGCCGCCGTCTGGGCTGCGAAGCGCGACCCGCAGTTCGTCGACGTGGTGCGCCGGCATCTGCGCTACCCGCCCTATCTCGGCGCGTGAGGTTGAGATGCTGAACCTCGCCGAATATCGCAAGCGCTCCGCTGGTCTCGCCGACTTTCTGCCCTGGGCCGCCCTTGTCGAAGGGGGTGTCGTCCTTAACAAGGACGGCTCTTTCCAGCGGACCGCCCGGTTCCGCGGACCCGACCTGGATTCGGCGACATCGGCCGAACTGGTCGGCGTCACAGCGCGGCTGAACAATGCGCTACGCCGCCTCGGTTCCGGCTGGGCGATATTCGTCGAGGCGCAGCGCGTCGCGTCCCAGACCTATTCGCACAGCGCCTTTCCCGACGCAGCCTCGGCGCTGGTCGATCTCGAACGCCAGGATGCTTTCGAAGAGGCCGGCGCGCATTACGAGAGCCGCTATTTCCTGACGCTGCTCTGGCTGCCGCCGGCGGAGGACGCGTCCCGCGTCGAGGGCTGGCTCTATGAGGGCCGCTCGCAGACCGGCGTCGATCCCTGGGAGTTGCTGCGCGGCTTCGTCGATCGCACCGACCGGGTGCTGCAGCTCGTCGAGGGCTTTATGCCCGAAGTGGCGTGGCTCGACGACGGCGAGACGCTGACCTACCTGCATTCGACGATCTCGACCCGGTCGCAGCGCGTTCGCGTTCCCGAGACACCGATGCACCTGGATGCGCTGCTGGCCGATGAGCCGTTGGCCGGCGGGCTAGAGCCCCGTCTTGGCGTTCATCATCTGCGCACGCTGACGGTGGTCGGATTCCCCACCACGACCCATCCCGGCATCCTCGACGAGCTGAACCGGCTGGCCTTCCCCTACCGTTGGTCCACCCGCGCGATCCTGCTCGACAAGACCGAGGCGGTGAAGCTGCTGACCAAGATCCGGCGGCAGTGGTTCGCGAAGAGGAAAAGCATCGCCGCCATCGTCAAGGAGGTGATGACCAACGAGGCGTCGACGCTGGTCGACAGTGACGCAGCCAACAAGGCCGCCGACGCGGACCTCGCGCTGCAGGAGCTCGGCACGGATGATGTCGGCCAGGCCTATGTCACCGCCACCGTCACCGTCTGGGACGAGGACCCCGGCCTTGCGGCCGAGAAGCTCCGCCTGGTCGAGAAGGTGATCCAGGGCCGCGACTTCACCTGCATGCCGGAAGGGGTGAATGCACTGGAGGCCTGGCTCGGCTCCATCCCCGGCCACGCCTACGCCAATGTCCGTCAGCCGCCGGTCTCGACGCTGAACCTGGCGCACATGATCCCGCTCTCGGCGGTCTGGGCAGGCCCCGCGCGCGATGAGCATTTCCAGGCGCCGCCGCTGCTGTTCGGCAAGACCGAAGGCTCGACGCCGTTTCGCTTGAGCCTGCATGTCGGCGATGTCGGCCACACGCTGATCGTCGGCCCGACCGGCGCGGGCAAATCGGTCCTGCTGTCGCTGATGGCGATGCAGTTCCGCCGCTACCGCAACAATCAGATCTTCGCCTTCGACTTCGGCGGCTCGATCCGCACCGCGGCCGTCGCCATGGGTGGCGACTGGCACGACCTCGGCGGCAGCCTCTCAGCGGGGTCGGAGCACTCCGTCTCGCTACAGCCGCTGGCGCGGATCGACGACCAGGCCGAACGCGCTTGGGCAGCAGAATGGGTGGCGGCGATCCTTGCGAAGGAAGGCGTCATCGTTGATCCGACAGCGAAGGAGCATGTCTGGTCGGCGCTGACCTCGCTGGCCTCTTCGCCCGTGGGTGAGCGCACCATCACCGGCCTTGCGGTCCTGCTGCAATCGACCGCGCTGAAGCAGGCGCTTCAGCCCTATTGCGTCGGCGGCGCCTCTGGCCGGCTGCTCGACGCCGAGGCCGAGCAGCTCGGCTCCGCTCCGGTCCAGGCCTTTGAGACCGAGGGGCTGATCGGCGCCGGCGCGGCGCCCGCCGTGCTGACCTATCTCTTCCATCGCATCGAGGGCCGTCTCGACGGTCGGCCGACCTTGCTGATCATCGACGAGGGCTGGCTGGTTCTCGACGACCCCGCCTTCGCCCAGCAGCTCCGCGAGTGGCTTAAGACGCTGCGCAAGAAGAACGCCTCCGTCGTCTTCGCTACGCAGTCGCTCTCCGACATTGACGGCAGCAACATCGCACCCGCCATCGTCGAGAGCTGCCCAACCCGCATTTTCCTGCCGAACGAGCGCGCCATCGAGCCGCAGATCACGGCGATCTATCGGCGCTTCGGCCTCAACGATCGACAGATCGAGATCCTCGCGCGGGCCGCGCCGAAGCGCGACTACTACTGCCAATCGCGGCGGGGAAATCGCCTGTTCGAGCTGGGCCTCGGGCCCGTCGCGCTCGCCTTCTGCGCCGCCTCGTCAAAGCAGGATCACGCCGCGATCGAGCGCGTGCTGGCCGAGCACGGCCGCGAGGCTTTCACGCCTGCCTGGCTTCTCGATCACGATCTGGCCTGGGCGGCCGATCTTATCCCTCACCTGACCAACCTGGAGACGTCCCCATGATCAAGCTGCGCCATCTGGCGGCGGCGAGCGCCGCCGTGCTCACTCTGGCCATCGCTGCGCCGCCGGCGTCGGCGCAGTGGATTGTCTACGACCCGACTAACTTCAGCCAGAACGTACTGACGGCTGCGCGCGAGCTGCAGCAGATCACCAACCAGATCACGATGCTGAACAATCAGGCGACGAGCCTGATCAATCAGGCCCGCAACCTCGCCAATTTGCCGATGTCGACGCTGACCCAGCTCCAGTCGTCGATCGCCCAAACTCAGTCGCTGCTGAGCCAGGCGCAGAATATTTCCTTCAACGTCCAGCGCGTCCAGACGGCCTATTCCACCAGCTACGGAACAGCGGCGGGCACAGGCTCGACCGCTACGATGGTGGCGAATGCCCAGACCCGTTGGCAGAACTCGGTGGCCGCCTTCGAGGATAGCCTGAAGATCCAGGCGGGCGTGGTCGGCAACATCTCGACAAACTCCAGCGCCATGACCTCGCTGGTCACCGCCAGCCAGAGCGCCACCGGCGCGCTGCAGGCGGCGCAGGCCGGCAACCAGCTCCTGGCGCTGCAATCGCAGCAGCTCTCCGATCTGGTCGCGGTGCTGTCGGCCAAGAGCCGGGCAGATGCGCTCGAGCAAGCGCGCACAGCCTCGGCCGAGGCGCAGGGCCAACAGAACTATCAGACCTTCCACACGCGCAGCGGCTACGTGCCGAGTAACGTCACCATGTTCAGCGGCAATTGAGGCGCCGCGATGCTGGGCCGGTCGGACACATTCCGCGTCGCCGCGATCATCGCGTTGATCGCGGTTGTCGTCGTGAGCCTGGTCGCGATTCATCAGCGGCCCGCGCCGTCGGCGATCGAGACGCCTTCGACCATTCCAGACCCGGCATCCGATGACCTCTCGGCCGAGCTGCGCCGCTGCGGCGCGCTCGGGCCGCAGGACGCCGAAGATGCGCGCTGCGTGGCGGTCTGGGAGGAAAACCGCCGGCGCTTCTTCGGCAGGCCGGCGCGGCCGCTGCCGCAATCGCCCCCGGGCGCCGTCGCGCCGGCCACCAATACTGCGGGAGATGCGCGATGAACAACGTCGGCGTCATCGACACCTTTCTCAACACCTTCACGACCTACATCGATTCCGGCTTCGGCCTGATCAAAGGGGAGGTCGGCTATCTTTCCTCGACCCTGATCGTCATCGACATCACGCTGGCTGGACTGTTCTGGGCCTGGGG
Organism: Roseixanthobacter psychrophilus; assembly: GCF_043195195.1. Lineage (NCBI taxonomy): Bacteria > Pseudomonadati > Pseudomonadota > Alphaproteobacteria > Hyphomicrobiales > Xanthobacteraceae > Roseixanthobacter > Roseixanthobacter psychrophilus. The sequence continues at coordinate 12,858 of NZ_JBAFWT010000052.1, read as the reverse complement.
CGCTGACGAAGACATCCTCCAACGGCTCGTGAAGAAGACGCTCTACATCGGCTTTTTCGCCTTCATCATCACCAACTTCAACAACCTCTCGGCCATCGTCTTCAACAGCTTCGCCGGTCTCGGCCTGAAGGCGGGCGGCTCGACGATCTCGACCGCCACCTTCCTGCAGCCAGGCCATCTCGCCCAGGTCGGGCTCGACGCCGGTCAGCCGCTGCTCGATGCGGCCAGCCAGATGATGGGCTTCACCAGCTTCTTCGCCAACTTCGTGCAGATCGGCGTGCTGATGATCTCCTGGCTGCTGGTGCTGATCGCCTTCTTCATTCTCGCCGTGCAGCTCTTCGTCACGCTCATCGAGTTCAAGCTGACAACCCTCGCCGGCTTCATCCTCATCCCCTTCGCGCTCTTCAATAAGACCGCCTTTCTCGCCGAAAAGGTGCTGGGCAATATCGTCGCCTCTGGTGTGAAGGTGATGGTGCTGGCCGTCATCGTCGGCATCGGCACCGGCCTCTTCTCGCAATTCACGCAGACCTATGCCGGCGGTCAGCCGACCGTTGAGCAGGCGCTGTCCGTTGTGCTCGCCGCCCTCGCCATGCTGGGTCTCGGCATCTTCGGCCCGGGGATCGCGACCGGCCTGGTCTCGGGCGCGCCCCAACTCGGCGCGGGCGCCGCCGTTGGGACGGGCCTCGCCGTCGCGGGTACGGCGATGGCCGGCGCTGGCGCGCTGGGCTTGGCCGGAAGGGGAGCCATGGCCGCTGCTTCGGGAAGCGCCGCCGCAGCCCGCGGCGGCGCGGCGATGGCCGGTGGAGCGTCTTCTGCCTACAGCCTCGCCTCGGCCGGCCGGTCTGGCGCATCGGGCGTCGCGGCTGGCCTTGGCGGTGTCGGACGCGCAGCGGCTTCGGCCGCGGCGGGCCCGGTGCGCCGCGCGGCCGCCTCGGCCTCCAGCTCCATGCGCCAGAGCTTCGCTGCCGGCGCCCGGTCCAGCTTCGCCGCGACTGGCGGCTCCTCGACCCAGGGCACGGTCGGCGGCGGCAATCCGCCGAGCGCATCCGCGCCGGCCGGGGGCGGGTCAGCCGACTCCGGCCCACCGGCTTGGGCACAGCGCATCAAGCGCAACCAATCGATGGTTCACGGGGCGCAGACGGCCGCGCAGGTCCTCAAATCCGGCGACAGCCACGGCGGCGGCCATTCCGTCGATCTTTCGGGAGAATAGATAATGGCGCTCTTTCGCCGATCCACAGTTCGTTACGGCCGCACCCCCGAACCCGAGACGCCATACCAGCGGGCCGCCCAGGCCTGGGACGACCGCATCGGGTCGGCCCGCGTGCAGGCCAAGAACTGGCGCCTGATGGCGTTCGGTTCGCTGGCGCTGTCTGTGGGGCTCGCCGGTGGCCTCGTTTGGCAGTCGACTCACGGCAGCATCGTGCCGTGGGTGGTGCAGGTGGACAAGCTCGGCCAGGCTGAGGCCGTTGCGCCGGCCACGGCCGACTACACTCCGAGCGATCCGCAGATCGCCTGGTATCTCGCCCACTTCGTCGAGATGGTGCGCTCGCTCCCGGCCGACCCGATCATCGTGCGGCAGAACTGGCTCGACGCCTACGACTTCACCACGACCTCGGGCTCACAGGCGCTCAACGACTATGCCCGCGCTAACGACCCGTTCGCCAAGCTTGGCAAGCAGCAGATCGCCATCGACGTGTCGAGCGTGATCCGAGCCTCGCCCTCGAGCTTCCGCGTGGAATGGGTCGAGCATCGCTACCAAGACGGCGCGCTCGCCGACAACGCGCGTTGGACCGCCATCCTCACCATTGCGATCCAGACGCCAACCTCCGCCGACGTGCTCCGCAAGAACCCGCTCGGCATCTACGTCACCGCCATCAACTGGTCCAAGGAGCTGGGACAATGACCCTGCCGATTTCCATGGAAGCCGGCAGCCCGGCTTCACGCGTCCTCACCATTCCCCGGAGTCGGGAAGTCGGGATTACGGCTTTCCGTAAAGCCGGCCTCGCGGCTTTGCTGCTTTCCGTCACCGCGCTCGGCGGCTGCGCGCATCCGTTCATCCCGCCGGACATCAACTACGACAGCGCCGTCCCGGCGAAGCTCGCCGCCGATCCGCCGGCGCCGATCAAGATCGTGGAATTGCCGAAACCCCTGCCGTTGCCGGGACAGTTGAAGCCGCTCGACACGGGGAAGCCGACACCTGAGGCGGGTGATCCCGCCGCGCGGATCAACCAGGCCAACGCCGCGGCCCGCGTGCAGCCCGTGCGCAACGGCTTCATCAACGCCGTGCAGGTCTATCCGTACTCGCCCGGCGCGCTCTATCAGGCCTATACCGCCCCCGGCGAAATCACCGACATTGCTCTGCAGGAGGGCGAGCAGCTCGTCGGTTCGGGTCCAGTCGCCGCCGGCGACACCGTGCGCTGGATCGTCGGCGACACGGAGAGTGGCGCCGGCGCGACCAAGAAGATCCACATCCTGGTGAAGCCCACCCGGCCCGAACTGATGACCAATCTCGTCATCAACACGGACCGCCGGACCTACCTGCTGGAACTGCGCTCGACGGAGAAGACCTACATGGCCTCGGTCTCCTGGCAGTATCCGGAAGACCAGCTCATCGCTCTGCGCCAGCAGAACCAGACAGCGGAGGCGGCGGCGCCGATCGCCACGGACGTCGATCTTGCCGCGATCAATTTCCGCTATGCGATCGAAGGCGACAGCCCCGCCTGGCGGCCCCTGCGCGCCTTCGATGACGGCCAGAAGGTCTTCATTGAATTCCCATCGGGCATCCGCCAAGGCGAGATGCCGCCGCTGTTCGTCATCGGTCCGGCCGGCGGCTCGGAACTCGTGAACTATCGCGTCAAGGGCAATTACTACATCGTCGATCGGCTCTTCGCCGCGGCTGAGCTGCGTCTCGGGGACAAGGATAGCGAGCGGCGCGTCCGCATCGTCCGCACCGATGGAAAGCCGCGGTCATGACGGACGAACCCGAAGAACGCCAGCCGGCCCCGCCGCCTGTCGCCGCGCCGGACCTGCGACTTAGAGGTGAGCACCCGCGCGTCACGCGGCTCTCGCGCAAGGTCCTGATCACCCTGGGCGCGGTTTCGGCGCTCGCTCTCGCAGGCGCGCTCGGCTACGCGCTCCAGACGCACAACAAATCGCAGTCCGGCCAGGAGTTGCTCAGCACCCAAAACCGGCCTTCGGCCGAGGGCTTGGCTGGATTGCCGAAGGACTACACCGGCCTGCCGCGCCAGGCTCCGCCGTTGGGTCCACCGCTTCCCGGCGATTTGGGTAAGCCGATCCTCAACGCCGGCGCGGCCCCGAACACGACCGTTCCTGGAGGCGGCCCAGATCCCGAGGCTCAGCGCCTGGCTCAAGAGACGGAAGCGGCACGGCTGAGTCACCTCTTCGCCCAGACCAATCAGCAGACGCAGCCGATCGGCCTCGCCGCGCCGGCGGCGACGGGGACCGCTTCGGCGCCGACGCCCGCGCCGCCGGTCGACGTCGGCGCCGCGCAGAATATGCAGGACCGCAAGAGCGCCTTCCTCAACGCTTCGACCGACAAGCGCACGGTCAGCTCCGATCGGCTTGAGGCGAAGGCTTCGCCCTATGTCGTGCAGGCCGGCACCGTCATTCCTGCGGCGCTCATCACCGGCATTCGGTCCGACCTGCCCGGCCAGATCACCGCGCAGGTGACGGAAGCGGTATATGACAGCCCGACCGGCAAATACCTTCTCATCCCCCAGGGCGCGAAGCTGATTGGCCAATACGACAGCTCTGTCGCGTTCGGCCAAAGCCGCGTGTTGCTGGTGTGGACCCGGATCATCATGCCGGACGGCACCTCGATCGTGCTTGAACGCCAGCCCGGCGCCGATACTGAAGGCTATGCCGGCCTTGAGGATGAAGTCGACAATCATTGGGGCATGCTGTTCAAGGCCGCCGTGCTCTCGACCCTGCTCAGTGTCGGCGCAGAGGCGGGTACCAGCCAGGATGAGAACAACCTAGTGCAGGCCATCCGCAGCGGCGCCTCCAACAGCATCAGCCAGACGGGCCAGCAAATCGTCCAACGCCAGCTGAACATCCAGCCGACGCTCACGATCCGCCCGGGTTTTCCTGTCCGCCTGATCGTTACGCACGACTTAGTCCTGGCACCGTATGTTCAAGGAGGAAAGCCGTGATGAAGCTCAAACTCGGGCCACTACCTGACGACAAGCCGGTCAAGGTTAGCGTCGAATTGCCCGCTACAACCCATCGAGACCTTGTGGCCTATGCCGAGGTGTTGGGCCGTGCAACGGCGCAGACCGTGACCGATCCCGCCAAACTGATCGTACCGATGATAGAGCGCTTCATGGCGACCGATCGTGCGTTCGCAAAGGCAAGACGGAGCAGTCTGCCCCAAACCGAGAGTATATCGGAGAGATCAGGCTAGCGTTTTCGAAGCAGTGCAAGGAACTGCTTCAGAGTTGGGCTGCCGCTAGCCTGCATCATTGGTCAGGAAGTCTAACCTCGTTGGCTCCGTGACCGGGGTCGTCCTGTCGAAGACGAAGCGATCGGCGTGCTCGCAACCCCTCCGCTGTTCTTCACGCTGGGATGGACTGCGTCGATGGCTGTCTGTGCGCCTATCATCGCCAATCGCGTCGATTCTTCCATGCGATGGTGAATAGAGAGGCCTGTCTTTGGCGAATGGCGGCTAATGCGGACGATGCCGAGGCTTGAAAACGATAAGGTGTGGGGCGCGTGCTCGCTCCCTCATGGCGACGGTTTGCCGCTTTGCGAGTGAATATCGGTGGGACTTCTCTTTTTCGGCTGGGACGAGTCGATCGAAATATCCGGGTAGCGCTCGCGCAACATCGCAAGGAACGGCTGCAATGACGGATTGGGATTGGCGGCCCGCCAATATGCTCGGAACTCTAGACGAGTGGGTCCATCCGAATCGCGGATCTCGCAGAACGTCACGCCGGGAACGGCGAGGCCGGTCGCTCCCTCAAGTGTCAGCAGGACACCCCAGCCGGCACCCACGAGGCTGAGCAGACGATCAAGCGCCGTGTCGTGTCGGAGGCACTTGGAAGGTCCGCGATCGCCAAGTTTTTGTAGTAGAAGACGGTGCAACTCGATTCCGGGACCGCCTTCGCGCAGGATGAAAGTCTCTTGCTTTAAATCGCTCCAATGCATGACCTCGCGACCGCCGAGGGGATGATCAGCAGGAATCGCAACGATTACGCGCTCGCTCCACACGGGTAAGGATCGCCCGGTCCAGTTGCCGTTCCGGGCGACGACAAAGGCGATGTCGATGGCGGAGTTCTCAAGAGCACCGAAGAGACGATCGCTTGACCCATCAACCAGCCTCGCCTCGACGCCGGGGAAGCGCTGTCGGTGTTCGATCAGCGTCGCGCGCAGATTTCCCGCCGACAAAGCGGCGTGGACGCCAATTGTCAGCCGTCCGCTTTCGCCCCGGGAGAGGCTTTTAATTCGAGCCACAATTGTCGAGATCTCGTCAAGGATTCGCCGGGCGTCTTCTAAAAATTCCGCACCCTCGACCGTCGGCCGGGTGCCGCCGTTCGTACGCTTGAATAGCACGGCGCCGAGTTCGTCTTCCAGATGCCGCAATCCGCGACTCAGGGTCGATTGTCGAATGTTCAGCGCGTCCGCCGCCTGCCGGAGGCTATCATACTGGGCCACGGTGACCGCCCATCGTAGATCACGAGATTCTACACTCACGTCCCTCCACCATCTCTTCTACGGCCGAGCCGATCAATTGAAGCTGCACCTCACAAGAGGTGCTCGCATTCACGGTCGCCGTGATCCAATGGACGCATGGCGGTCCGTTCAAACTACGTGATCCCTGCTTGCAAACGGCCGATGATGTTAACGTCTCTGTCCTTCGCTCGTCGGCTCAAGCTTGGCGCAAGCTCCATTGACGACGCATCGCAAATCCGAAATTCGCGCGAAGTTGCGGTGTATCGCGTAGAACGCGGTACACCGCCGCCTGAAAGCGGCACTGATCCGTGGCGCTTACTTCGCCTTTGCCTTCAGAGATTGGTTGCCCTCGATTGTGATCGGGCCGTCCATCTTGAACCCGGTTGCGGTCTCTGCGGCACGAATATGTACCGATGGATCGGAGATACCCTGATAATCTCGCCGTGGCGTATAGTGTGCTTCAAGCCGCTCAGCTTCTTCGTCGGTAAGCGTGATCGACAGCGCGGCGAGCGCTTCATCGATATGCTTGGGCTTGAGCGCACCAACGATCGGGGCGGCAACGACGGGATTACGTCGCAGCCAGGCGAGGCTGATCTGGGCCTGACTAACTCCCCGTTCCGCTGCAACGGCGCTGACCGCTTCGATGATCTGGCGGTCGCTGTCCGCCGTCTCTTCGTTTTGCGTGACTTCGGCACGAGAGCTGGTGGCGCCCCAAGGTTGCGCCAGACGACCGCTGGCTAGCGGACTGTAGATCAGCGTGTGAATGCCTTCGTCCGCGCAAAGAGGCAGCATCTCGCGTTCTTCCTCGCGAGCGACCAGGTTGTAATTGTCCTGCATCGACACGAAGCGTGCCCACCCGTTAGCTTTCTGCAGATGCAGCGCTTTGGCGAACTCCCAGGCCATCATGGAGGAGGCGCCGAGATATCGCACCTTGCCGGCTTTCACGAGGTCGTGGAGGGCTTCCAGCGTCTCTTCCCACGGCGTTGACGCATCACGACGATGAATTTGGAAGAGGTCGATGTAGTCGGTGCCGAGCCGCCTCAGGCAGTGGTCAGCCTCCGCGATGATTGCCTTGCGCGATAGGCCATAAGTGTTTGGACCGTTGCGGGTGGGAGCAGCGATCTTGGTCGCGACGACCACGGCATCGCGATTGGCGAAGTCCTTCAGCGCTCGGCCGAGAATCTCCTCGCTCGATCCGTTTGAATACAGGTTGGCAGTGTCGAAGAAGTTTATACCGGCCTCAACAGCGTGTCGGATCAAGGAACGGCTGGCTTCTTCGTCGATCGACCAGGGCGGATAGCCGCGAGAAGGGTCACCAAAACCCATGCAGCCGATGACTACGGGTGAGACGTCAAGGCCGCTGTGGCCGAGCTTTACATATTGCATGACACCTCCTAGAGGGACTAGATGCGGACAGCCGTCCGTTTATGGTTTAGCGGACAACTGTCCGTTTGCGCAAGGGGATAATCTTGGAGGCTGAAAGAAGGCGGCGCGCCGACGCTCTCGCCAACAGGGACCGCATTCTCGATGTTGCCCGTGCAACTTTAACTGCCGATCCGGATGCGTCCCTCAGCGCGATCGCTAAGGCAGCCGGCGTGGGCCAAGGTACGTTGTATCGCCATTTCCCGACCCGCGAGGCGTTGGTGCTGGACGTTTATCGAAGGGAGATTGACGAGATTGTCACCCTTGCTGGCACGCTGCTCGCCGAGCACCCCCCGCTCCGGTCGTTCCAGCTTTGGTGCGAGCGACTGGCGGAATTTGGGAGGGTAAAGCACGCAGTTGCCGATATGCTGCACGCAGCGATTTCAGATAACGATATCCATGAGACTTACTGGCCTATGGTGGGAGCCGTTCGCCAATTGTTGGAGGCCTGCGAAGGCTCTGGCGAGATCCGGTCTGGAAGCGATGCGGAAGACGTGCTGACATTATTGAGTGTTTTAGGAACAGTTCCCTCGACTTCCGTCGGCAAGGCGCGAGCAAACAGGTTGATTGCGCTAGTCTTTCTTGGTCTGGGTGCTGAGTCCTTGCAAAGCGCGGATTCCGCGAACACTGGTACCGGGGCTCATTCGTCTGGCCGCAAAGTCGAATAGCCTGCTGGGCAAAAAACTTACTCCAGGCTTATGCAAACGCGGCAGATTTGCAGCCAACCCGAAACGATCACTGCCTAGACAACGCCCTATTCGTGGCGTCGCACTGAGCGCGCCTCACACGCGATTGACATAAACGGACACATGTCCGCTTTCTGCGTCTGGCGCGAGAGGCGAATGACATGACGGTTATGGTCAATGGTGTTCCGCAGGCGTTACCCGGCGATTACCGTGTTTCGCTGCTGGACTTCCTACGTGAGAAGCTCGCGCTGACGGGGACAAAGCTGGGCTGCAACCAGGGTGCTTGTGGGGCGTGTACCGTCCTCGATGACGACGAGCGGGTCTTGTCGTGCCTTACGCTGCCGTTCAATGCGAGGGGCGGCGCGTCCGCACGATCGAGAGCTTCTCCTGCGATGAGGAACTGCATCCTCTGCAGCAGGCGTTCATATCACGACGCGCTTCAATGCGGCGTCCAGATCGATTCCAGGGAAGCGGAAGCCGCGCCCGGCGTGCGCTTAGTCATGACATATCGAAATGCCCCCAAACTGGCGTTACCGCCGGCGACGGGCCTCACAAACACCCGCGCGGCTGGCAACAATCTGTTGCCGGTGTTGCAGGATCAGGAGATCCGTTGGAACGGCCAGGTCATCGCAGTCATTCTTGCGGATACGCACGAGCTGGCCATCATCAGGTCCGTCCTTCACCGGCGAACCAAGCTTAAACACCTGTCCGACAAACCGGGACCACCTCAGAACGCCGCTAACAAGCTTTTTAGACCGTTGGGATTGCCGCGGGGCCAATGCCACCCACGCCTCTCGCAAACGCTCAATCTAAAATAATTGCGACCAAGACATCTTCGATGTGCTGATCGAGGAGAGATGGCGCACCCGACACGATTCGAACGTGTGGCCTCCACCTTCGGAGGGTGGCGCTCTATCCAGCTGAGCTACGGGTGCATCTCTCATTCGCCTAGCCCGATCGACCTGAGAGGGTCAACGGATTCGGCGATCATAAAATCAGGCCTCAATCGAACGACCAGATAGCTACGCTCCGCCTGTCTGCGGTCCGCTTCTGTTCTCCCGAAAGTGCTTACGCGCTGCTTACGCAATTTTTTCGGGGCTCCTGCAGCGGTAGCTATGGGCGCTTAAACTTCTGTTTTCACATACCTTTCTTCCGTTGCCGATAAACGAAACACACTTGACACAAGCCTTCGGAGGGCAACGGTCGCGCTACGCCGCCCGTCGAGGAATGGTTCTCTCAACCAATCGCAAGAATCGGGTGTTGCGAGCCCCCGTAACAGAATGGTCGTAAGATACCGGTCCTCGGCGTTGCGCCCACCACTCAGAGGGCGTTTCAGTTGCGCGGGCTGGATTGAACTGGCCCGGCTAGCGCCCAGTACCGGATCACGAGCCGCCTTGGCAGCGGCAAGGCGGTGGTCGCTACCATCCAAACGGCTATGAAACTGGCCTCATAGTCACGCCAGAACACGCCCAAGCCGCACCCGGCTTTCGCTGAACTGCTTACATAATGCTTACATTTTCTTGGTCACGAAAATGTAAGCGCCAAAAGCGAAGGGCCGCCTTGCGGCGGCCCTGTCATAACGCTCTGATTTCCTTGAGGGAAATTTGGAGCGGGCGAAGGGATTCGAACCCTCGACCCCAACCTTGGCAAGGTTGTGCTCTACCCCTGAGCTACACCCGCATCCATCTGCCGTGGCGGTGTGCCGCCGGGCAGGTGCGTGTCTATGCCAAAAGGTGATGGGGATTGCAACAGGCTTTCTCGGCCCGTTTTCGCCCTTGGGGGTAAATCGCCGCTGCCTGCTGCCGGCGCCGCGGGCGGAGATGTCGGTGTGAGGAAGCGAAAACCCTTTCGCCGGCTCATTCCCTGTGGATCGAGTCGATCCATTTGACGGCGGTGGGTTTTTCCACAGGCTCGATGTCGAGGTTCACCACCACCGGCTCCTGGCCCGAGCGCACCAGCACGCATTCCAGGGTTTCGTCGGGCGAGGCGTTGATTTCCTGGTGGGGCACATAGGGCGGCACATAGATGAAATCGCCGGGTCCCGCCTCGGCGGTGAATTCCAGATGGTCGCCCCAGCGCATGCGCGCCTTGCCCTTCACCACGAAGATCACGCTTTCCAGATCGCCATGATGATGCGCGCCGGTCTTCGCGTCGGGATGAATATGAACCGTGCCGGCCCATAGCTTCTCCGCACCCGCGCGAGCGCGGTTGATGGCGGTGGCGCGGTTCATGCCGGGGGTCTGGGCGGTATTTGGATCGAGATTGTCGCCCGGGATCACCTTCACCCCCTGGGTGCGCCAGTCGATGCCGGGGGAGGGGATGGGCGTGTCGCCGGCCTGCGGTCCGTGCGTGTGGCCGTCATGCGGATGGGAGTGGTCGTGCGGCTCGCCCATGTGCGCCTCCTTCAAGATCGGCGACGGGCTTGCTTGCCCGCGTCTTCACAGGAGGCTAGAACGGCGGCAACTTTCCCGCATCCCTTTTTCCGGAGCCTGTGGCGCATGGCGTCCTATCAATATGCCTATCACATGCATGGCCTCACCAAGGCCTATCCCGGCGGCAAGAAGGTGCTCGACAACGTGCACCTGTCTTTCTACCCGGATGCCAAGATCGGCGTGCTGGGCGCGAACGGCGCCGGTAAGTCCACCTTGCTCAAGATCATGGCCGGGATGGACAAGGACTTCACCGGCGAGGCGCGCCCCGCCGAAGGCGTGCGCGTGGGCTATCTCGCCCAGGAGCCGAAGCTCGATCCCACCAAGAGCGTGCGCGAAAACGTCATGGAGGGCGTGGCGAAGCAGAAGGCGATCCTCGATCGCTACAACGAGCTCGCCATGAATTATTCCGACGAGACGGCGGACGAGATGACCCGCCTGCAGGACGAGATCGAAGGCCAGGGCCTGTGGGATCTCGACAGCAAGGTGGACCAGGCGATGGACGCGCTGCGCGTCCCCTCCGACGATGCGGAAGTCGCCAGCCTCTCGGGCGGCGAGCGGCGCCGCGTGGCGCTGTGCCGCCTGCTGCTGGAGCAGCCGGAGCTGCTGCTGCTGGACGAACCCACCAACCATCTGGACGCGGAAACCACCGCATGGCTGGAAGGCCATCTGCGCTCCTATCCCGGCGCGATCCTGATCGTCACCCATGATCGCTACTTCCTCGACAATGTCACCGGCTGGATCCTGGAGCTGGATCGCGGCCGCGGCATTCCCTATGAGGGCAATTATTCCTCCTGGCTCGGGCAGAAGCAGAAGCGCCTGACGCAGGAAGGCCGAGAGGACGAGGCGCGCCAGCGTGCCCTTGCCCGCGAGCAGGAATGGATGGGCACCTCGCCCCGCGCCCGCCAGGCCAAGAGCAAGGCGCGTATCCAGCGGTATGAAGAATTGCTGGAGAAGGCCTCCGAGCGCATGCCCTCGGCGACCCAGATCGTCATTCCCGTGGCCGAGCGCCTGGGGCAGAACGTCATCGCCTTCGACCATCTCAACAAGGCGTTCGGCGACCGTCTGCTGATCGACGATTTGTCCTTCAAGCTGCCGCCCGGCGGCATTGTCGGCGTCATCGGCCCCAACGGCGCGGGCAAGACCACGCTGTTCCGCATGATCACCGGCCAGGAGAAGCCCGATAGCGGGTCGATCACCATCGGCGAGTCGGTGAAGCTCGGCTATGTCGACCAGAGCCGCGATGCGCTGGACGACAAGAAGACCGTCTGGGAGGAAATCTCCGGCGGCAACGAGATCATCTATGTCGGCAAGAAGGAAATTCCTTCGCGCGCTTATTGCGCGGCCTTCAATTTCAAGGGCGGCGACCAGCAGAAGAAGGTCGGGATGCTCTCGGGCGGCGAGCGCAACCGCGTGCATCTTGCCCGCACCCTTCAGCGCGGCGGCAATGTTCTGCTGCTCGACGAACCGACCAACGATCTCGACGTGGAAACCCTGCGGGCTCTGGAAGAGGCGCTGGAAGATTATGCCGGCTGCGCCGTCATCATCTCGCATGATCGCTTCTTCCTGGATCGTATTGCCACTCACATGCTGGCCTTCGAGGGCGACAGCCATGTGGAATGGTTCGAGGGCAATTTCGCGGATTATGAGGAAGACAAGAAGCGGCGCCTCGGCATCGATTCCATCATCCCCAAGCGCATCCACTACAAGAAGTTCGGACGCTGATTGAAAGGCGGGCGGCGCACCGCCCGCTCTACTTGCCTTGACGCGCGGAGGGTTGCCATGGCCGAGGATTGGAACGCCCGCCTTTACCTCAAATTCGAGGATGAACGCACCCGCCCGGCGCGTGATCTTCTGGCTGAGGTGCCGCTGGCGAACGCGCACTTCGCGGTGGACCTCGGCTGCGGCCCGGGCAATTCCACCGAGCTGGTGGCGCAGCGCTTTCCCGGCGCCGACGTGCTCGGCATCGATACGTCGCCGGACATGCTGGAGGCGGCGCGCAAGCGTCTACCGCATGCCCGCTTCGTGGCCGGCGATGCTTCCACCTTTGTGCTGGAACGGCCCGCCGATCTGATCTTCGCCAATGCCGTGCTGCAATGGGTGCCGGATCATCCCACGCTGTTTCCGCGCCTCATGTCGCTGCTGGCGCCCGGCGGCGTGCTGGCGGTGCAGATGCCGGACAATCTCGACGAGCCCTCCCATGTGGCGATGCGCGAGACCGCGCAGGCGGGGCCTTGGGCGGAAAAGCTTGCGGATGTGGTGCGGGCGCGCACGGTGCTGGCGCCGGTTGGCGCCTATTATGATTTGCTAATCGCCCATGCGGCGCAGGTGGATATCTGGCTGACCACCTATCACCACCCGCTCGACGGGCAGGGGGCGATTGTGGACTGGCTGAAATCGACGGGCCTGCGTCCCTTCCTCGATCCGCTGGAGGGGCAAGAGCGGGCGGATTTTCTGGCCGCTTATCGCGAGCGCCTGGTGAAGGCCTATCCGCTGCGGGCGGACGGCAAGGCGCTGCTGGCTTTTCCCAGGCGGTTTCTCATCGCCCGGCGGTGAGGCGCGGCCGCGTCCTTGCCGCAAAGACAATATAGGCTTTGCAGCTTAAAATCATACGGAAGATGCCCATGACC
>NZ_JBAFWT010000051.1:0-23958 GCF_043195195.1 Roseixanthobacter psychrophilus | reverse complement strand
CGACGTCGCAGCGCAGGAAGCTTCCCAGTCTTCAAAGAACCACAACTCGCGTGGCCCGTGGTCGAACAAGTCCGGCATCGCCGAAAGAAAAGGCGTCTCCCGGATACCGTCGGCCCGACCTCATGGATGACACGCTGCGCCATCTCCGGGCGACGCGCCTCGCGGGTAGCGCGCTCATGGTGCGCGCGACAAATAAGGAAACTGCGGACGTGAACCACAGCGCCGCCGGCGCGGTCATGCACGCGGTAGACTCGACCTGCGATCCGGCCGGCCGGGGAGGGGGCTTCCCGCAAAATCCAGGACGGCTCGAGAAGCTCTCCCGCGTCCGATAGCGGCCAGCACGGATCACCGATCGGAGCGGCCCGCCATTCCGTCTCGCGGCCGAGCGAAATCTGCACACCATCGGCTGGCCCGGGCCCTGTCGGCGCGAACACAAACGCGCTGGTGACGCGCCATGCGGTAATCTGCAGGCGGTCTCTTTTAGACGGCGTCACAGCGCTACGACGTCGCCACGCCCCTTGACGAGTTCGTCCGTCATCCACGATTGCAGATCGCCGATCCGAGTGCCATCCAGCTGGATGACGCTGCGGGCGGCGCGCCAATCGTCATCATCGACCTGGGCGAGACTGAACTTAAAACCCGGGAACGCCCGGGTGAGGATAAGGCCCGGCCAGCGCGATTTCGAGCGATGCGACGTCGGGTAGTCGAATAGAGGCCCTCATCTCGATTGGCCGCCATCGGTCCAGGGATTGAATATTGACACACCGAGTGATGCAAAGTCCTTCCTGCTTACGCGGGCCTCCGCCATCGAATCTCCCCGGCGATTCGGCAGTCGCAGGGTCAATAGGCAGGATGCGACCAGCAAAGCGCTCTGGAAGATCCTGTGCAAGCCAATCGGCAAGCTGAGTTGGTGTTGAGCTGAACGTTCACCGGTCGAGGTGGCGTGGCTGATCACGGACGCGCTCGAGATCGAGATCGGCGTCCCGCAGCGGTGATGCCATCAGGAATTCGACCAGCGTGCCCCTGCGCGCCGTCTTGCGGGACCATTCCTCGGCCGAGACGCCGACGGCGCTCGGCTTGCCGTGCCGCGCAATGACCTGGGGATCGCGTTGCGCCCGCTCGATGACCTCGGACAGACGTGCTTTGGCATCGGTGACTGTCCAACTCTCAGATCGATCGGCGGCGGATTTCCTCGGCGCTGCCATGACCTCCCCCATGATGAGCACAGTGGCCACAACAACCATACTTTGCAGCCACTGCCATCCATTCCTCGGGCGCCGCTCTAAGCGGGAGCGGTACGGAGAGAGAAGGAGAGGAGAGGAGAGGCGTACGAGCCCTCTTTGTCCCGATGAACCTTACCCCCCGTCCCACCAACCATTGCCTACTCGCGATTCGGCCTGATCCGAATGAAGGCTGGATGACCTCAACCGGAGGCGCCATACTATCACAGTTACGGCAGTTTGAGATGATACCGACCGTCGACCGGAATTTTGCGCCGCTCCATCAACCGCCCTGTAGGCTGCGGAGCTTCTTGAAAATATCAGGTGCAATCTTGAATTCGCGCGCCTGCCCTCGCCCCAACGAGTTTTTAACCATTGCTTCCGTCAAGATTTTACGATTGACAAGCCGATCAATCGTCTCCGTGACACCACCGCGTGTTAGCGACGTCACCTCAATTATATTGGTTAACGTCAGGCGCTGATTGCCCTGATGCATATAATAGAGGACGCTCATCATTCCAATTTGCTTCAGGCGCGACTGAGGGGTCTCATCGTCGAGCGGATTATCGAGGATCAGCCGCAGAATAAGCGCCGAGAACGAGAGGCTGCGCCATTCGGCGTCAAGTGCTCTTGGCATCTGCTTAACTGCTCTGTATATGAGAGTTAACCGGGCATGAGATTGCGGCCGACAAGCCTTTCCGGGGTCGTTTCGGGAGGGTGGAAGGCATGAATTCCCCTACTGCCAGGGCGCTTTCCTGCGCATTCGTATTGCTGTCATCCTACTGCATTTCCAGCAGTAAAGCGCGCGCGGACGATTGGGGCTGTCAGGTTCTCCTTTGCCTTTCGAACCCGGGCGGTCCCATGCAGTTCGCCGAATGCGTCCCTCCCGTTCAGAGGCTTTGGAACGAACTCGCCAGGGGACGCCCCTTTCCAACCTGCAATGGCGTCGGACTCCAGACCTCCAGGCCCGGATACGAACCGTATTCTTGCGAGACCGGCTACCGCCTGACCGCCCGGTTCGGCCCGCAAGGGCAAGAAGCGGCCTGTGTGTCGGCGACACGCCAAGTGGTCGACAGCAGCCAATGCACATCCGGCGCCGGAGCCGGCAGTGGCGCCGCACGCTGGGTGTCGGGCGGCGGACAGCACCGGTGCATGGCCTACGTGACAGCTCAGCCGAGCGCCCGAGCGCAACCTCATTTTATCGATGTAATGATCGACGGTGCGGGCACCCAGCGGGTGTGGTTCTAGCTCATGCCCGTTGCCTTCGCCGATCTCGCGCAGACCTGCGCGCCGACCGTTCAGGTCGAGACCCTCTCGGCGGTCGTGAGCCTCGAAAGCGGTTTCGCGCCATTCGCCATCCGCATCAACAGCGGCACGCCTCTGCGCGACTTGCCGAACACCAAAGCGGAGGCCATCGAGCTGGCCACCACGTTGATTGCGCAACGCCAGGATGTCGATCTCGGTCTTGGCGGCATCAATGCCGACGATCTGGGTCGTCTCGAACTCACGGTCTCCGACGCATTCGATCCCTGCCTGAACCTCAAGGCGACCGCCCGACTGCTCGACCGCTACTACCGCGTGGCGATCGGTAAAGGTGCCAGCCCCGGGCAGGCGGCCACCATGATGTTGCAAGCCTATTACGGACGCGGCGACGCCTCGGTTGGCGAGATGGTCGGCTACGACAAGCAGGTGCGTGACGAGGCAAAGCACCTCGCGCCGACGCTGGTTTCGCTGGCGATCAACCCAGCCAACACGTCCGCCTCGAAAGATCGCGTGGGGGAGGGACCCGCATCGGCGCCGCCGGCTGCCGCGTCGCCCGGCCCACGGCGCGATGCCAAGCCAGCGCCCTGGGATGTTTTTGCGACAGGGCGGACGTCCTCCGTTCTCGTCTTCCAGAACGAACAATCGGAGTGAGCCGAATGAGTGAAAAAGTGCGCGTGCGTCCAGCCCTAGCCATCATACTGATGGCTGGCGTCTTCGCGATCGGGATGGCCGAGCCGGCATTCGCCCAGGCGTCCGGCGGCATCGAGACAGTCCTTCAGAACATCGTCACCCTGCTCACGGGCAACGTCGCCAAGCTCCTCGCGACGATCGCCGTGATCGTCGTCGGCATCGCCTGGATGTTCGGCTATCTCGACCTGCGCAAGGCCGCCTATGTGGTGCTGGGCATCGGCATCATCTTCGGCGCCGCCCAGCTCGTCACGACGATCTCCGGCGGGTGACGGCCATGGCGGAGAGCGTGGCGCTTGAGGAGGACACGCTGTTCCTGGCCTGCACGCGGCCGGCCATGGTCGCCGGCGTGACGATGGAGGCCATGGGCATCAACGTCATCCTGACGACGATCCTCTATATCCTTGCGGGCTCGATCGCCTACGCCCTTGTCGGCATCGTCTTCCATCTCGTCTTCAAGACGCTGGTGAAGCATGACCACAACATGTTTCGCGTCTTGATGGCGTGGATCGAAACTCGCGGCCGGTCGCGCAACGGGGCCTTCTGGGGCGGCACCACGCTGACCCCCCTCAAGCTCGTGAGGCGCTACGACGAAAGAGACCTTGGCCTTGCCTAACGTCGCCATTCTCAAAACCCGCGAGCTCGAGCCCGAGACCTTCATCCCGTATGTCCGTCACGTGGACGAGACGACGATCGCGCTCGATTCCCGGGCGCTGATGGTCATGATCGCCCTCGACGGCATATCGTTCGAGACGGCCGATCCGCTCGAACTCAACGGCCTTCATCGCGACCTCAACACGCTCTACCGCAACCTCGCGGACGAACGCCTCGCGCTTTGGACCCACATCCTCCGTCGTCGCGACAACGACTATCCCGAGGGAGCGTTTGCCAATCCCTTCTCCGCTGCCCTGAACGCGAAATATCGCGCCCGCATGGTAGAGGAGGATCTCTTCCGCAACGACCTCTATCTGACCCTGCTGTGGTATCCGACCCGCGATCCCGCTGAGAAGATCTCGGAGCTCCTGGGCCGCCTTCGCCGGGCGCGCCGCGGGAGCGTAGAGCTCGACGAGGAGGCGCTCAAGCAGTTGCGCGACAAGGTCACCGACGTGACGGCCGGCCTCAAGCGGTTCCAGCCACGTGTTCTTTCCCTCTACGAACACGATGGTCTTCTGTTTTCCGAGCCGAGTGAGGTCCTGCACCAGATCATCGGCGGCCGGCGGGAACGAGTGCCCCTCACGGAGGGGCGGGTTTCGTCAGCGATCTATTCCGACCGCGTCATCATCGGTCGCGAGACGGTGGAGATCCGCCATGAGGCTGAGACCCGGTATGCAGGGATCTTCAGCTTCAAGGAATATCCCGCCCGGACCAGGCCCGGCATGCTCGCTGGCGTCCTCACCACGCCGTTCGAGCTCATCCTGACGCAGTCCTTCGCGTTCGCCTCAAAGGCCGATGCCCGGACCATCCTGGGACGCAAGCAGAACCAGATGGTGAGCGCCGGCGACAAGGCGAATTCGCAGGTCGATGAGCTCGATGGCGCCCTGGACGAACTGGAATCCAATCACTTCGTGCTGGGCGAGCATCACCTGACGCTGTCGGTCTGCGCCCCATCGGTGAAGGACCTCACCGACAATCTGGCGAAGGCACGCTCTCATCTGACCAACGGCGGTGCCGTCGTGGCACGCGAGGACCTTGGCCTCGAAGCCGCATGGTGGGCGCAGCTGCCTGGCAATTTCCGCTACCGGGCCCGCTCTGGTGCGATCACCTCGCGCAACTTCGCTGCGCTGTCACCCTTTCATTCCTATCCGGTGGGCAGGAAGGACGGCAACGAGTGGGGGCCGGCCGTCGCGATGCTGAAGACGGCCTCCGGCTCGCCGTTCTATTTCAACTTCCACCATGGCGATCTCGGCAACACCTTCGTGTGCGGCCCCTCTGGATCCGGCAAGACCGTTATCCTGAACTTCATGCTCTCGCAGCTCGAGAAGCACGATCCCCACATGGTGTTCTTCGACAAGGACCGTGGCGCCGATCTCTTCGTGCGGGCGGCGGGCGGCACGTATCTGCCTCTGAAGAATGGGACGCCAACCGGCTGCGCGCCGCTGAAGGGGCTTGAGCTCACGCCGGAGAACAAGGTGTTCCTGGCGCAATGGATCGCCAAGCTCGTCGGCTCAAAGTCGCGCGAGCTTTCCGTGAGTGACCTGCGCGACATCGCCGGCGCCGTCGACGGCCTCGCGGACCTCCCGGTCCAGCGGCGCACCATCGGCGCGTTGCGCACCTTCCTCAACAACACCGACCCGGAGGGCATTGCCGCCCGGCTGCGGCGTTGGGAGAGGGGAGGGCCCCTCGGCTGGGTCTTCGACAACGAGACCGACGACATTGGGATCGGCGCCAAGTTCCTTGGCTACGACATGACGGATTTCCTCGACAATGAGGAGATCCGCACGCCGCTCATGGCCTACCTGTTCCACCGGGTGGAGCAGCTGATCGACGGCCGCCGCATCATCATCGTCATCGACGAGTTCTGGAAGGCGCTGCTGGACGAGGGATTTCGCGACCTCGCCCAGAACAAGCTCAAGACCATCCGGAAGCAGGGCGGCCTCATGCTCTTCGCGACGCAGAGCCCACGCGATGCGATCGCCTCGCCGATCGCCCACACCATCATCGAGCAGTGCCCGACCCAGATCTTCATGCCGAACCCGCGTGGCAGCCACGCCGATTACGTGGACGGCTTCAAGCTCACCGAGCGGGAATATCAGCTCATCGCGCGCGAGCTGTCCCCTGAAAGCCGCCGCTTCATTGTCAAGCAGGGGCACAACAGCGTCGTCGCCGAGCTGAACCTCGCTGGCTTCGACGACGAGCTCGCCGTCCTCTCCGGCCGCACCGCCAATGTCGAGCTGGCCGACGCGATCCGTGCGGAGGTCGGCAGCGGTCAGGAGGACTGGCTCCCCCTATTCCAACAAAGAAGGAGTCCCGGCTGATGGCAAAGCGAACCATGCTGTTGGCGGCCGCAGCCGCGCTCTGCATCTTCGTGGGAGCGGCCAACGCCCAAGGCATTCCGGTGATCGACCAAGCAGCCCTCGCCAAGCAGCTGGAGAGCATCGCGCAGCTCAAGTCGCAGCTCGACACCCTGAACCAGCAGCTTCAGCAGGCACAGCAGCTTTACGGTTCGCTGAACAAGCTGACAAACATGGCCGACGTCGCGAGCGTGCTCAACGATCCCGCGATCCGCAAGGCGCTGCCCCAGGACTTCAATGCGATCGAAGGCCTGCTCCAGGGCTCCGGTTCAGGCGCCTTCGGCGAGTCCGCGTCCAAGTTCCTGCAGGACAATTCCACCTACCAGACCAGCGCCAACGATTTCTACGCGCAGGAGCTGTCTCGGATCCAGAAGAAGAACGCCGGCCAGATGAGCCTTGGCCAGCAGATCTATGATGCCGCCACCAAGCGGATCGACGGCATCGACCAGCTCCGGCAGCAGATCGCATCGGCCGGCACCTCGAAAGACGTGGCGGACCTGCAGGCGCGTCTCCAAGCCGAAGCGGCGTTCCTACAGATCGATGTGGTGCGGATGCAAGGCCTGCGCATGGTGCAGCAGGCCCAGGCCCAGGTGGACGACCAGCGCAAGGCCGAGGACTGGCGCAGGCGCATCGACACGATGAACGCGGCGCTGCCATGAAGCGGATCGCGGCGTTCCTCCTGATGCTTCCTCTTGCCGCTTGCTTCGAGCCGGGGGAGGGGACTTACACCGTCAGCGACTATCTCGCCGATGATGCCTTGCGTGCCGAGCAGCTGGCGAAGTGCCGCGAGAATCCGGGGCAGCTCGCCGCAACCCCCAACTGCGAGAATGCGACCGAAGCGGATGGCAAGGCCCGCCTTCAGCGCATGAACAAGGCGCTGGGAGGGTAGGGCATGTATCAAGTCTTCTCGTTCCTCGATAACCAGTTCAAGACGCCGCTCGAGGACTTCATCAGCTCGGGGACATCGGGGATCAGCTCCTGGGTGACGGGGCCGCTGACCATCGCGCTGACGCTTTATGTCATCCTCTACGGCTTCCTCGTCCTGCGCGGCTCGATTCCCGAGCCGATCATGGAATTCGCATTCCGGGCGATGAAGCTCGCCATCATCCTGATGCTGGTGCAGAACGCCTCGAATTATCAGACCTATGTCTCGAAGGTGTTCTTCGAGGATTTGCCCACTGAGATCTCCGGCGCCCTCAACACCGGCTCGGCGCCGAGCGCCTCCGCTTTCGATTCCCTCCTCGACAAGGGGCAAAAATCCGCCAACGACATCTGGGCGAAAGGGTCCTGGCCGGTCGACATCCTAACCGGCGCGGCAGGGCTCGTGGTCATCGTCATGACCTTCATCGTCGCGGCGATTGGCTATGTGGTGTCGCTCTATGCCCGCGTCGCGCTCGCCATCGTCCTCGCCATAGGTCCGATCTTCGTCGCGTTGGCCATGTTCCAGTCGACGCGGCGGTTCACCGAGGCGTGGATCGGCCAGATGGCAAACTTCGTCATCCTGCAGGTGCTCGTCGTCGCGGTGGGATCGCTCCTGGTGACCTGCCTCGATGCCACCTTCGCCACCATGGAATCCTATGCGGACGTGCTGATGCGTCCGATCGCGCTCGGCGCCATCGCGCTTTCCGCTCTCTACGTCTTCTACCAGCTCCCCGGCATCGCGTCCGCGCTTGCCGCAGGCGGAGCATCACTGACCTACGGCTACGGCGCCGCGCGCGACGCGCATGAAGGCACGATCGCCCGGAGCACCCGGTATGCGGCCCGCGCCGTCGGCCGGGGTGTCCGCGCGGCGGGACGTAACTTCGGATCGGGCGGGGCTGGGTGACGCCGTTTCCTGAGAATCATTTTCACAGCCGGGTGGGTGCATGTTGCGTTCGTTCCTATTGCTCTGCATGGCGTCGGCTCTCAGCGGCTGTGCCTCTTGGTCTTATCCCTTGCCCAAATGCGACGGCTACGCGCGCCGGCCGCTTAACCGCGCCATGTGGCAGTGGGAGGGGAGCAGTAACGTGAAGGCGCAGTCGGACGCTGCGCCCCTGGCGCCGAACCGCGCAACGGCATTTGCCGATGAGGCGCCGGCATCGCCAACTGGCCCGTTCGCGCATCTCGACAGCGCCGGTTCCTACCGATCTTGCGCGGGGCAGGGGTGATGGTGACGAACGAAAGCCTTAAAAGTTATTTCGAGAAAGCCCGCCGGTTCGATCAGGACCGGATGATCCGGGCGGAGCGCTCGACCCGGGTCGCCTGGTTCGTGGCGATCTGCGCCAGCATCCTGGCGGCGGCCGCGGTCTTCGCGGTTGCGGGTCTGACGCCGCTAAAGACGGTGCAGCCCTTTGTCGTCAGGGTCGACAATTCCACAGGCATCGTCGATGTGGTCTCGGCCCTGACCGCGACCGCCGGAACCTACGACGAGGCCGTCACCAAGTATTTCGCGGCGCGATACGTCCGGGCGCGGGAGGCCTATGTCTGGAGCGAGGCGGAAGAGAACTTCCGGACCGTCGCCCTTCTTTCCACCCAGGCCGAGCAGCAACGGTTCGCCGCGCTCTATCGCGGCAGCAATCCGGAATCTCCCCAGAACATCTATGTCCGCAGCGCCACTGCCCGGATCAACATCGTCTCGATCTCGCTGATCAACCCTCACGTGGTGTCGGTCCGCTACATCCGCACCGTCACGCGCGGAGAGGATGTCCGCACCACCCATTGGGTGGCAACGTTGACCTTCGCCTATGTCAACGCGCCCATGTCCGCGACGGACCGGTTGGTCAATCCGCTCGGCTTTGTCGTGAGCGAGTACCGGGCCGACCCGGAGGCCATCAATTGAAGCGCGCTGCTCTCATCTTCGTGGTGGCTTGGGCCTGCCTCGTCACCCCTGCCAATGCCCTGGAGACGCCCAGCAGCGCACCCCAGGACAACCGGGTCCGCTTCGTCGACTACGAGCCCTACAACATCACCAAGATCGTGGGCTCGCTGCGCTCCTCGGTCCAGGTCGAGTTCGCCGAAGACGAGGAGATCGCTCATGTGGCGCTCGGCAACACAGTGGCCTGGGAGGTGGCACCCGCCGGAAACATCCTGTTCCTAAAGCCGCGCGAGAACCAGCCGGTGACGAACATCTCTGTGGTGACGACACGGCGCAATGGAGCGACCCGCAGCTATCAGATGGAGCTCACGGTGCGCGACGGCTCGGTGGCCTCGGGACAGCCCACCTACTTCTATGTGAAGTATCGATATCCCGCCGACGAGGCCGGGCGCCGGCGCCAGGAGGCAGCGGCAAGGGCTCAGGCCGCCCAGGCCGGCTATGCCGACAAGGTGCTCACCTTCCATGAGCAATATGGCCCCCGCAACTGGCGCTACTCGGCGCAGGGCTCGGCCGCGCTCGAGCCGGAGGCGGTCTACGACAATGGCAAGCTGACCACCTTCGCTTTCACCGGCAACCAGGAGATGCCGGCGATCTACATGGAGAATTCCGACGGCACGGAGAGCCTGGTCCCGAAATCGGTCGAGGGCGACCTGGTGCTCGTCCAGGCCATCAGCCGCAAGTTCATCCTGCGACGTGGCGGCGATGTGCTCTGCATCTTCAACGAAGCCTATGACCGGGTTGGGATCAACCCGGGCACCAACACGACGTCTCCCTCGGTCGAGCGGATCGTGAAACCACAATCGGCGCCGAAGGCGCAATAGGGGCGGGCGATGGCGGACGATATCGAAAGCGGCGTGCCGGGAGAGCGCGGTCAGTCCGTCACTGGACGGCGGCAAGACAACCCGCTCCTGAAACGCGGAGCGGTGGTGCTGGCCGTCATCGCATTCGTCGGCTTTGCCCTGTGGTCGATGCGAGATCGAGGACCGCGGACGGACGCTGAGAAGCCCGAGCGTGTCGTCATCCGGCAGACCTCGGCTTTTGAGCCGGCCCGCCAGCCTGCGGCCATGCCGGAGGTGAAGCTGCCGACGCCGGTCGTCACGCCGCAAGCCGCCCCAGCGGACGACCCGTTGCTCGATGCCGCCCGCCGCGCCCCGGTGATGGCGTTCGGCGCACAGCGCGGCCCACAGAACCGGCAACAAGCTTCCGGCGTTCCAGCTGACGCAAGCTCCAACTATGTGCCTCTGAATGGAGCAGGAGGCGGCTTCAATGGGCCGGGCGAGAATGAGGACCAGCGTTTCGGCCGCATGATGACGCCGACCCGCCTCGAAGGGTCACGGGCGGGCACCCTGGGCAATCGTGATTTCATCATCGCCATGGGCACGTCGATCCCGTGCGTCCTTGAGACCGCCTTGTCCTCGGATCAGCCCGGCTTCGCCAGCTGCGTCATCAATCGCGACGTGCTCTCGGACAATGGCCGTGTCGTCATGATGGAGAAGGGCACGCAGGTCGTGGGCGAGTACCGTGGTGGCCTGCGCCGCGGGCAGGCCCGCCTCTTCGTACTGTGGAATCGCGCCAAGACCCCGAAAGGCGTGATCATCACCCTCGCATCACCGGCCACCGACGCCTTGGGCCGGGCCGGCATGGACGGCTATGTCGACACTCATTGGTGGGAGCGCTTCGGCAGCGCTCTGCTGCTTTCGATTGTTGGCGACGCCGCCAACTACGCCCAGGGCCAGCTCCAGCAGGGCGACATCCAAGTCCAGAACAGCGCCAATGCCGGCCAGCAGGCGGCCGCCATCGCGGTCGAGCAGTCCATCAACATCCCGCCGACGCTGGAGAAACACCAGGGCGAGTTGGTGTCGATCTTCGTCGCCCGGGACCTGGATTTCTCTGGCGTCTACGGTCTGCGCGTCACCGAGCCGCGCAACACGATCTACGATCGCGGCGTGCTCGGCGACTTCAGCCGGCGTTCGACGCTCGTCACAAAATAGGCGAGGGGAGGGGGATGACAGAAGGAGCAGATGTCGGCGTCGTCCGCGACCTGCTTTTCCCTCTCGCGCAATTCCTCAGCGACGAGACGCTCTACGAGATCGTGATCAACCGCCCGGGCGTGGTCCTGACCGAGGGTCCCGGCGGGTGGCGCAGGCACGAAGCACCGGATCTCACGTTCGAGAAGCTGATGCGGCTCGCGCGGGCCGTGGCGAGCTATTCGCACCAGTCGATCGACGAGTCCCATCCCCTGCTCTCCGCCACCCTGCCCGATGAGCATCGCATCCAGATCGTCATTCCACCCGCCACCCCTAAAGGCACGGTGAGTATCACGCTCCGCAATCCCTCCGCGGTCGCGCTGACGCTCGACGATCTCGAAACCGCCGGCCTCTTCTCGGAAGTCAGTCCGATCCCCGACGAGCTCTCGGCAGCCGACGCCAGGCTGCTCGAGCTATACCAAGCCGGAAGCTACATGCCGTTCTTGCGGGAGGCGGTGCTCGCTCGAAAGAATATTATCATTTCGGGCGCGACGCGGTCCGGCAAGACCACGCTCTCGAAGGCGCTGATCCAACATATCCCCGAAGACGAACGGCTGATCACCATCGAGGACACGCCCGAACTCGTGATCCCGCAGGATAACCATGTGCGGCTGTTCTATTCGAAGGACGGGCAGGGGCTGGCCAAGATCGGGGCGAAGGAGCTTTTGGAGGCATCCTTGCGCATGCGTCCGGATCGCGTCCTGCTGCAGGAGCTCCGCGACGGCACCGCCTTCTATTACATCCGCAACGTGAATTCAGGACATCCCGGCTCGATCACCACCGTGCATGCCGATTCCGCCAGGTTGGCGTTCGAGCAGCTTACGCTGCTCGTGAAGGAATCTGATGGTGGGCACGACCTCGAGCGGAGCGATATCCGCGACCTGCTGAAGATCGCGATCGACGTCATCGTTCAGTGCAGGAGAGCAGGGGGGCGATTTCGTGTGTCAGAGATCTATTTCGATCCGCATCGGCACACCGGACCAGAGATGTAGCGCGAGGAGCTAATCGGAGGGTCGAATACTGTTTCATTGATCGAAGAGCTGTTCGTCACTTCGGCATGCTTTCGCGCGCTATCCGAGACACGCCATGGGCGAATCCAAGATATTCATCCAGAATTTGGCTTCCAAAATGGCAAAGCGTCGATCTTTGCACGGTTTGAGATTTGACTTCCATCCTAGGCCTACCGCTTTTTTTGGCAGCAGTGCGACGGATACCTAAATAGCAGTGTGACCGGCTCGCCTATGCCAAGTACCCCAAAGCTTAGCAGTGCCATCAAGCCTTTTAAGCCCCATCGTGAGGTGAGGCGTCAGCCTATCAGATGCCGAAGCGCCACGCCTGCCAGTGCACAACCTGCCAGGGTTGGCAACATTCCAATCTCAAACCGGAGCATAGCGACCATCGCCGCAAGGGAAAGAACAGCCGCCCGCCAATCGACGGTGTCGGGAAAAGGAAGGTCCACGCCGATGCCGAGAAACCAAACCGTTCGGACTTCGCGGAACACGACGTGGAGCGCGAACCAGAGGGCGAGATTCATGATCACGCCGACTACGGCCGCCGTGATGGCGGACAAAGCCGCCGATATGGCCCGGTTGCTGCGCAGCGCCTCGACATAGGGCGCCCCGAGGAAGGTCCAGAGGAAGCACGGCGCGAACGTCATCCAGGTGGTGAGGAGGGCGCCGAGGCATCCGGCGAGACGCGGATCGAGCGACCCCGGCGTCCGGACGGCGGCCAGGAAACCCACGAACTGGAGCACCATGATGAGGGGACCGGGGGTGGTCTCCGCGAGGCCGAGGCCGTCCACCATTTCCCGGGGGGCGAGCCAACCGAAGGTCTGCACCGCCGCCTGGGCCACGTAGGCAAGGACGGCATAGGCCCCGCCGAAGGTGACGACGGCCATGGCGCTGAAGAAGCTCCCGTTCTGCGTCCAGACGCTGGGTTCCGAGCGGCGGCGAGCGCCGAGAAGCTCCCCCCTTTTTGCCGTTCGCCCCCTGCTGGTGGACGCGGATGGTGGTGGAATCGACCATCTGGATGTCGCCGTCGTAGGCCTTCGACACCGCATCGAAGATGCGATCCCAGACGCCGATCTTCCGCCATCGCACGAAACGGTTGTAGCAGGTTGTGGAAGGCCCGTAGCGTTCGGGGATGTCGGCCCACGGCGAGCCCGTGCGAAGGCGCCAGTAGATGCCGTTCAGCACCATCCGGTCGTCCGCCCGAGCCACCCCGCGCGGCTTGTTCGGCAACAGCGGCTCAATGATGAAGTGAGGTGGTTCGATCGACACTTCATATACCGTCAATGGCCAAATTCGCCGGCGGTAATTCCATCGGCCAGGGGAGAGGTCGTTGAGAAAAAACCAAAGATACAGTTCAGGGCGACGCGTTTGCCTCGCAGGAGTGGCCATAGCCACGGAGTTTGGATAATTGGCCGCGGTCTCGGGGCTGCCATGCACGCGGGTCCTGCATGGCCCTCAACCGGGGCCCGAAGTGGGCTGGCGGTGAACGTCGAACCACGCTGTACCGCAAGCCTACGGTTCGTCATGGTTGAGAAGTGACCAGACAGCAACGAACAGAGCGACGATCAGCGGGCCGAGGACAAATCCGTTCATGCCGATCAACGAGAGCCCGCCCACCGTGGAAATGAGCACGGCGTAGTCCGGCAGCATGGTGCCCTTCCCCACCAAAGCTGGCCGCAGGAAGTTGTCCACCGTGCTGATCACCAGCGTGCCGATCGCGAGCAGGATGGCGCCTTTCAGATAGGCGCCGGTCAGCAGCAGATAGGCGGCCGCCGGTACCCAGACCAGTCCGGCGCCCACGGCGGGGAGGAGCGAGAGCACGGCCATCAAGACGCCCCACAGGAGCGCGGCCTGGATCCCCAGCATCCCGAAAGTGACTCCGCCGATGGCGCCCTGGATTGCGGCGATGGTGACATTGCCCTTGACTGTGGCCTTCACCACCGAGGTGAACTTCTCGAGCAACTGGTCGGTTTCGCGCGCGCCGAGAGGGCTGGCTTTGCGGATACGGGCGGCAAGGGCTACGCCATCGCGGAACAGGAAGAACAGCAGGTAAAGCATCACCCCGAGGCTGATGATGAACTGGGCCGTGTTCTGCCCGATGATGACCGCCCTGTTGGCGAGGGTCTGGCTGAATTCGAGGAGGAACGATGTCAGCCGGGTCTGGAGCTGAGCCATGTCGCCGAGATCGAGCGCGGCAAGGGCCCTCCAAACGAAGGACGGCAGCACCCCCTGGAGCTGTGCGAGCATTGTGCCCGGATCGAATTCGCGCGTGCCGATGCGGGTGTAGAGGCTGGCGGCTTCGTTGGCGAGGGCGGCGAGGATCAGTGTGCCGGGGATGACGACGACGCAGATGCAGGCCAGGACGCTGAGTGCCGCCGCGAGGTTGCGCCGGCTGCCGAGCCGGTTCTCGAGCCCGCGTTGGAGCGGATCGAACAGGATCGCGAGGATGACCGCCCACAGGATCGCGCCATAATAGGGCGACAGCAGCCAGAGGAACGCCACCGTCACGAGGACGATGGTGGCGTGAAAGGCGAACTCCTGGATCTTCGTCCGCGACATGAGCGGTACAGGCCCCATGGTTGCAGACATCCTGTCTGGCCTATTCGGATCCGGCGTGTCCGAGCCGTCAATGTGTGGCTTCGACCTTCGGTGTGTCTGTTCGAGTTTCGGTTTCGGTGCCGGGCATCCGCCGCCGAGCGTCGAGATCATAGAGGATGGGAACGACGAACACGGTGAGCGCCGTGGATACCACCGTTCCGAAAATCAGGGAGATGGCGAGCCCGCCGAAGACCGGGTCCGTCACCATGATCGCCGAGCCCAGGATGATGGCGAGCGTGGTGAGAAGGATCGGGCGCAGGCGCACGGCTCCGGCCTGCCGCACGGCCACATCGAGAGGCATGCCGTGCTTCAGATTGTCCTGGATGAAGTCGATGATCAGCAGCGAGTTGCGGATCACGACGCCGGACAGGGCGATGATGCCCACCATGGAAGTTGCCGAGAAATCCGCCCCCACCAGCCAGTGGCCCGGGAAGATCCCGATGATGCCGAGCGGTACTGACGACATGGCGATCATGGGAATGAGGAACGACCGATAATAGGCCACGAGCAGGAAGTAGACCATGAGCAGGGCGCCGCCCAGGGCCACGCCCATGTCGCGGTAGATGTCGAGGGTCATGCGCATCTCGCCGCCCCACAGGAGTTGGTAGCCACCGATGGTGTCGGGCACGTCCTGGACGAAGCCGAGATTGCCGGTGCGCAGCGGCTGCCCGTCCGGCGCCGTGATGCCGGAAAGGCGCCGCTGCAGGTCCAGCACGGCGTAGAGCGGCACCGAGGCGGAGAGTTCCGCGCCGACGAAGGTCACCTTTTCGTTGTCGCGATGGAGGATGGGGCGGTCCGCCTCCGCGGGGATCACTGTCACCAGTTCGGAAAGCGGCACTGGCCTCCCATCCGCATTGTCGACGAAGACGCGGTCGAGCCGCGTCGGGTCCACCTCGAAGCGGCGGGGCACGAAGGCGCGCACATCCACCGGGTCCTTCTCGTCCGGCAGATGGGCGCGGCTCAGCACCTTGCCGCCGTAGATGAGGGAGAGGGCCTCGGCGATCTGCGCCGTGGAGACCTTGGAAAGGGCGGCCTTCTCCTTGTCCGGCACGATGCGGTGCTCCCGCACGTCCTCCGGCTCGGTGTCGATGAGATCGACCACGTCGTAGGTTTCCGTGAAGGCCTTGCGCACCCCGGCCGACAGCGCCCGCAGCCCCTCGGAATCCGGGCCGTAAATCTCGGCGAGGACGGTCGAGCGCAGCGGCGGGCCGGGTGGGTCCTCGACCAGGGAGACCTGGGTGCCGGGATAGGCCCTCGCGAGGGCCTCCACCTTGGGTCGCAAATCGCGCACGATGTCGATGGAGCTTTCCGACCGGTCGTGCTTGTCGGTGAGGTTCACCCGGATCTCGGCGATGTTGCTGCCGACGCGGCCAGCCGTGCCCTTGAACAGGCCGTTGAAATCCTCGACGCCCGCCTGCCCGATCCAGCTCTGGGTGTTGGCGACCTGCGGCTCCGTCGCGAGCAGCGCCATGATCTCCCGCGCGAAGCGGTCGGTGACCTCGATCGGCGTCGTCTCCGGTGTCTTGATGACGACGTTGAACGTGTTCTTGTTGTCCTTCGGCAGGAAGCCGAGGGGCACGCCCAGCGCCGAGACCGGGCCGGCGACGCCGGACGGGCGAACGAAGTGCCAAGCCCCCTGCATCATGGAGGCGATCATCAGGACGAGCACGGCCGCGGCGAAGATACGGCGGACGCCGCGCCGGTGCTGGAGGGGCGCGATGAGGCGAAGATAGAGGCGCTCCATCCACCCCGGCTCGCCGTGATGCGCGGCTTCCGCGTGGGCGTCCTCCTCCTGCACCTCATGGCGGTGGAGCCACCGGTTGGCCGCCCAGGGCGTGACGATGTAGGCCACGAGGACGGATGCGGCCATGGCGATGGGCACGTTGTAGGCGATGGGATAGAAATATTCGCCCGGCATGTCGGTGACGAAGAACAGGGAAGCGAACACCAGCATCACCGCGAAGGTGGCGAGATTGGTGGCGTTGCCGATTTCGTTGGTGGCCTCGACCGTCATCTTCTCCTTGCTGGCGCGGGAGCGCTTTGCGCCGTAGTGGCGGTGGATGTTCTCGATGACCACGATGGCCGCGTCCACCAGGAGGCCGAGGGCGAGGATGAGGGCGAACAGCGTCACGCGGTTGATGGTGACGCCGCCGAGAAGGTCGGCCGCAAGGGTGATGGACAGGATGAGCGGCACCGTCACCATCACAATCAACGCCTCGCGCCAGCCCAGGAAGAAGATCAGGACAAGCCCAACCGTGGCGAGGGCGATCAGGAGGTGCTCGAGCAGAAGGTTCACGGCGGCATCGGCCTTCTCGCCGTCGTCGCGGGTGACCACCGCCTGAACGTCCTTCGGCACGAACGTCGCCTGCATCTGTGTCACCCGGTCGATGACGGCGTTGGCCACTGTGACGGCATTGGCACCCTTCTTCTTGGCCACGGCGATGGTCACTGCCGGTAGATCTGCCGCGTCCGGTCCACCGAAGCGCGGGTCGCCGGGGCCGAAGGAAAAGCGGCTCAAGGTGGAGAGTTCAGGCGGGGGACCATCGGTCAGCGTCGCCACGTCGCGCACATAGACCGGGCGGCCATCATGGATGGCCACGATCTGGTTCAGCACGTCGTCCGCGGAGGTGAAGTCGGCTGAAAGCTTGATGGCCTCCACCTTTCCGCCGCGCACGGTGGGCGCAAGGGGCACGGAGAGGTTGCTGGCGCCGAAGGCCAGATAGGCCTGGCTCAGCGTCACGCCGAAGGCCTGAAGGCGGTCGGGATCGAGCTCGATGGCGATCTCTCGCGTCTGCCCGCCCTTCACCGAGATGACGGAGACGTTGTCCGTGCTGCGCAGGTGCTCCGCCATGCGTTCGGCGAGCCGCTTCAGGGCATAGTCGTCATAGCGCAGGGAGGAGAGGGTCACGGTGACGATGGGCACGTCGTCCGCATCGATGCTGCGCACGAAGGGCGTGCTCGCGTCTGCCGGCAGGCGGGCGCGGCTCGCCAGGACCCGGTCGTAGAGCTTCACCAGCGACTCTTCCTTCGGCTGGCCCACCTTGAACTGCACCTGGACCATGGCGAGGGAG
Organism: Roseixanthobacter psychrophilus; assembly: GCF_043195195.1. NCBI lineage: Bacteria > Pseudomonadati > Pseudomonadota > Alphaproteobacteria > Hyphomicrobiales > Xanthobacteraceae > Roseixanthobacter > Roseixanthobacter psychrophilus. The sequence continues at coordinate 6,217 of NZ_JBAFWT010000051.1, read as the reverse complement.
TTCTGCGCCGTGCTCTCCACATGGTCGACGCCGGACATCTCGCTCATGATGCCTTCGAGCGGCCTGACGACGAGCTGCTCCACCTCGGACGCCGACGCGCCGGGCAGGCTCACCGTGATGAGGGCCGCCGGCACGATGATCTGCGGGTTCTCTTCCCGCGGGGTCTTCAGCACCGCCACAACGCCGATCAGCGCCACCGCGATGATGAAGACGATGGTGAGCTTGGAGGTGATGAAGGTCTGGGCGAGGCGCCCGGCCATGTTGAGACGCGGCGTGCTCATTTCGTCCCCGCGACCATGTTGACCGTCGCGCCGTCGCGCAGTGTGTCGGTGGCGCCGACGAGAACGGTCTCGCCGGCCGCGAGCCCGGCATTGACCTCCACGGCCTCGTCGATCTCCTTGCCGGTGCGCAGCCAGCGGAACCGCGCCGCGTTGCCGTCCAGCACGAACACCCCGTCGAGCCCGCCGCGACGCACGATGGCGGCGCGCGGCACGAGCAGCGCCGTGCGGGCGCCGAAGACGAAGTCCGCGCGCCCGAACATGCCCGGTACCAGCGCCGGGTCGGCGGGCAGGATCACGTTGATCTCGTAGCGCCGCGTGATGTCGTCTCCGGACGGTACGATGCCGCGCACGCGGCCTTGGAAAGCCTTGCCCTTCAGCGTATCGATCCGCACTTGGACCGTGGCCTTCGGGTTGATCTCACTGAGCTTGCTCTCCGCGACGAAAGCCTTGAACAGGAGAACTTCGCGCGATTCCACCGTCAGCAAGGGTGTGCCGGCGGTCGCCATCTCGCCGGCGCGCCGCGTGACGGCTACTACTACGCCATCCACGGGGCTGGTGATGGCGGCATAGCCTTTCTGGGCCCTGGCGGCCGCGAGCGCGGACTGTGCCTTGTCGAGGCCCGCCTGGGCGACATCCACGCGCACCTTGGCCTTGCGCAAGGTTTCAGCGGCGACGGAGCCCGTGACGGCGAGCTTGGAATATTTTTCCACGTCCTGCCTGGCGTCGTCGAGATCCTCACGGCTCGCCCGCACGCCGGCCTCGGTCTGCCGGATGGCCTCGTCGATGTCGGAGGGGTCGATGCGCACGAGGAGGTCGCCGCGCGACACCTTCTGCCCCTCGCGCACGTCGAGCTGCTGGATGAAGCCCACCACCCGCGAGGACATCGCGATGCGCCCGTCGGAGACGACTGAGCCGGGAATGCTATAGATCACCGGGACATTGGTTTCCTCGATTGGCACGGCCGATAGGCCCGTGGGCTTTTCGGAGGAGGGCTCCGCCGCGGCCACGCCGGCCCCGGACAAGACGAACAGGAACAGGGCCGCGAGGCAGGCGGCACGGGACATCGGCGCCATGTCACTCGTCCCCCGGCCTGCTGGAGGAGCCGACTTTCCTGTCGGCGCGATGCTGCTCAGCCTGGGGGTGGACGTCCCAGAGGGCAGAGCACTGCGCCCTAAACACGGACGGCGTGGCGAAGCTCAGGGGTGACATGACTGATCCTTTTGAATCACCAACCGTGTTTTCGATCGGGAGTGGGCCGGCCATGATCGCACGTTCGGCGTCTTGATAAGTTCATTCGAATGAACTAATTGTTGGACGAGGAAAATGCAATGGCAACAGAAACCACATCGCAGAGTGGTCACGACGCCCGGAGCGCAAAAACCCGTGAGCATCTCATCGAGGCGGCGATCGAGGTCGTCGGCGCCGTGGGTTATGAGGGGGCGAGCACACGCGCCCTGGCAAAGGCCGCGAACGCGAACCTGTCGGCCATCCCGTATCATTTCGGCAGCAAGAAAGAGCTGTATCTCGCGGCGGCGCAGATGATCGCCGACTATGCGCGGGGTCGCTTCGCGGAAGTCACCGCCTTGCTGGATGAACCTGCGGACGCCGATCCGGCCAGCCGCTTCGAAAAGGCGCTCATCCACCTGCTGCACATCGTTCTCGATGATGCCGAGCCGCACTCCTGGACGTCGTTCCTGGGGCGCTGCACCTACGACAACGACGATGCCTTCGCCCTCATCCACGATCAGGCCATAGCGCCGCTGCTCGACCGCCTCATCCGCTCCGCAAGCGTAATCTCCGGACAAAAGCCCGGTGAAGCGACCTTGCGGCTGCGCATCAGCGCCATCGTCACCGCCATCATCGGCTTCCGCTTCCTGCGCGGCATCATGCTGCGCGGCATGGACGGGGAGAGCATCCAGGCCGGCTATGTCAGGCAGATGGAGGACATGGTCCGCGATCTGTGCCGCAGCGATTTTCTCCGCGCGTCGCAGCCACGGTGATCCCCGGCTGCGGCCGCCTTTTCAGGCCCCGTCATCTTAGCTTCAGCACCCGAAAGGACAGACGTCATGAGTGACCAATCCTACCCGCACGAGACCATCGTCTGGGTCAAGCAACGCCTCGACGAGCTCGATGCCATCATTGGCGAGGTGGAAAAATCCTCGGCCGAACTGGAGGGCAAGGTCCGGGCCGAGGCCGAGCAGGCTCTCGTCAAACTCAAGGAGTCCCGCCTCACCATCGGCAGGCAGTACGACCGGCTGCTCGCCGAGGCCGACGACGTGAAGCAGGGCGCCAAGGAGTTGCAGGACGCCCTCGACGACGAATGGGTCGAGGTGGAAACTTCCCTCCAGTCCTTCCTCGCGGCCGCCGCGGGCGAAGCGGGCGCGGTGCGTCGGCTCGTGGTCGCTCGAGCCGATGCGCAGCGCCAGTCGTGGGAAGCCTCGCTCCAGGCGTTCCGCGACCAGGCCACCGAGACGGTGGAAAAGGCCCGGCAGGACCTTGATGCCGCAATCCGGCGCCTGTCCGACGAGGCAGACAAGTTCCAGGCGAAGATCGGAGAAGCGAAGGACGCCGGTGACGAGTCGTGGGCGGCTGTGAAGACCGGCCTCGCTGAGGCCAAGGAGGTCCACGATCGCACGATCGAAAAGATCAAGGGCGCATTCGCCAAGCTGTTCTGAGCTTTGTGGCGCTCGGGTCCATCGGCCTCTTGAAGCCCCAGTGGAGATGAAAATGAAGACTATGCGCTCAAACATTTTCGGGCTCGCGATCCTGATTCCCGCCCTGGCGATCGCCGGCCCCAGCGCGTTCGCCCAGGGTGCTGCGACGCCCTCTCCGGCGCAGGGGGCCGGCCAGACCTCCGTCCCCCGCCAGGCCATCCAGTGGACGCAGGACAGCCTTGCGGAAGCCGACGCGACCATCGCTGCGCTGGAGCGCAGCGCCGCAACGCTCACGGGTGAGGCACGCGCCAAGGCGGATGGCGCGATCAAGACGCTGCGTGAGCAGCGCGATGCCTATCGGGCGCAGGCCGACGCGGCGATAGCCAATGCGAAATCTTGGACCGAAGCGCAGGTGAGTGCGGCTCAGGTCGGGCTCGATGCGAGTTGGGCGGCATTCCAATCGGCACGCGATTCCTATCTGGACGCAGCCAAGGCGGACCTCGCGACGCGCCGGGCTGTGCTCCAGGCGGAATTGGAGGCTCGGCGGACAGTCTGGCTGCAATCCATCGAGGATCTGCGCACACGGGCAGATAAGGTCTCGGACGACCAACGCGCGGCCATCAAGGCGCGCATTGCCGCGCTGAAGGCGCAGGTCGATGACGCTCAGGCCAGGCTCGCGCGACTCGAAGAAGCCTCGAGTACAGCCTGGAAGGCTGTACAGAAGAGCTACGCCGATGCCAGGGCTCTCTTTTACGAGACCTATCGTTCGATTCGAAAGGCGATCGACGACGCGTCAAAGTAGAAATGTGTGTTTCGGCGTCGACGATTGGGTCTGACGCAATTGTTGTGGAGAAGATCTAAGAGGCGGATTCAAAAGTTCACGCGGGTTTGCAATGTCTTGCGATGCGGCGTGAGCATGCGGATGCTGGCGATGTGAGCGAAAGCGGTCGCGCTTTCGATGGATTTCTCCCAGTCCTTTGCGAGGCGGCGGCAGCGTCCGAGCCATGCGAATGTCCGCTCGACCACCCAGCAGCGAGGCAGGACGACGAAGCCCTTGGCCGTGTCGGAGCGCTTGACGATCTCGATGGTCCAGCGGCCGTGGCCGCGCATGGCGTCCTTGAGTTTGTCGCCCGCATAGCCGCCGTCGGCGAAGACGTGGCGCAGCCATGGATGGCGGAACCGGATCGCCCTGAGCAGGTCGGGAGCGCCGTCTCGATCCTGAATATCGGCCCGGTGGACCCGCACGAAGATCAGGAAGCCGAGCGTGTCGGTGATGATGTGGCGCTTGCGCCCTTTGATCTTCTTGCCCGCGTCATATCCGCAAACCCCGCCGCTTTCGGTGGTCGTGACGCTCTGTTGGTGTGGACGGCCCCCAGCACGGCATCGATGTGCCAGAGTGAGGTCGTTAGATCTCAAGCGAAGGAGACCGTCCGTGGAACAGATTATTCGAATCGGAATGGACACGTCAAAGCACGTCTTTCAGTTGCATGGGGTGAACGCGGCGGAGCAGCCGGTTTTGCGCACGAAGCTGCGGCGCAGGGAGATGGTGGCGTTCTTCCAGAAGCTGCCGCCGATGGTGGTCGGGATCGAATCTTGCGGTGGATCGCACCATTGGGCGAGATTGCTGCAGTCGTTCGGCCACGAGGTGAAGCTGATCCCGCCGCAGTACGTCAAACCCTACGTCAAGCGCGGCAAGAACGACGCCGCCGATGCCGAAGCCTTGAGCGAGGCGATGAGCCGGCCGACGATGCGCGTTGTGCCGGTCAAGAGCGCGGAACAACAGGCGGCCCTCATGCTGGTGGGCATGCGCGACCGACTGATCCGCAACCGAACGCAACTCGCCAACGCGATCCGCGGCTATGCCGCCGAGTTTGGACTGACCGCCGCCAAGGGAATGGGCAAGATTGAGCCATTGCTCGAGCGCATCGCGGCTGATGCGACGCTACCGGACCTGGCGCGGGAGCTGTTCGCACTCCATGGCAAGGAATACGCGCAGCTGCAGGCGAAACTGAAGGAGGTCGAGGCAAAGCTGATGGCATGGCACCGCGCTGACGAATGCAGCCGTCGCCTGGCGCAAATCCCCGGCGTCGGCCCGATCGGGGCGTCGCTGCTGACGATGAAGACGCCGTCGCCCGAGGGTTTTCGATCAGGTCGACACTTTGCTGCCTGGATCGGTCTGACGCCGAAGGATCATTCAACCGCCGGCAAGGTCAGGCTCGGCGTGATTACACGCGCCGGCGACGAGGCCCTGCGCAGCGTACTGGTATGCGGCGCCACCTCTCTCCTTCGGCAGATACGGGATGGGCGCGGCAAGAACGTCTCCCCTTGGCTCATCGAACTGCTCAAGCGCAAGCCGCCGAAGCTCGCGGCCGTGGCGTGCGCGAACAAGATCGCGCGCATAGCCTGGAAGCTGATGGTCAGCGGTGAGAACTACAAGGCGGATGTGCCGCCGCCGGCCCTGGCGCGCGCCGCATAGATCGGCCAGACACGGGGAGCATCTACTGTGCCGTGGTAAGCCGGTGCCGGAACTTGCAAGAGAACGAGCAGATGGTGTGATCGATCGATCCGAGACGTGAGACACTCCGGGACAGCCAGCGGCCATCAAAGGTCGTCGCTTTGTTTGGAACTCGCGTCGCGGAAACCATCTTGGCCAGCGGTCATGTGCGACCGCACGAATAGGCCGGACATATGATCGCAAGCGATCCGATCAAAACATTGCTCGACAACCTTGCGAGGAAGGGGCCGTCCACATGTGGCTGTCGATGATGCCGGCCGTGGGCTGGGCTTGCTTGCCTTCGATCTCGCGCGCCGCCATCACCAGAAGCTGGTTGATCGTCGCCAGAAGGCCGCTGTCGCGCCAGGCGTAGAAATAGCCGCGCACGGTCGAAACCGGCGGAAACTCGCCCGGCAGCATGCGCCATGGGCAGCCGCTCGAAGCGATGAACAGGATCGCTTCCATAACATCGCGCATGTCCGTCGTGCGGGGGCGCCCACCACGCCTGGCACCGGGGATCATCGGCTCCACAATAGCCCATTCGCGGTCGGTCAGATCACTTGGAAAACGCAGGCGGTCACGGTTATGCTCAGCACGAGCGATATCGGTCCAGGCCATCGGAAACCCCATTTGATTCAGCACCAAACGGGAATCACAACCTGCTGATATCGCTCAACTCCTTTTAAATCCGGCTCTGAGGTCCGAGCAGCCGCCTAACTGGTCCGTTCACGACGATGCTCGGCGACACGGTGTACCGGCTCGTCACCTCCGGCGAATGGCCGGGGACC
>NZ_JBAFWT010000050.1:0-24960 GCF_043195195.1 Roseixanthobacter psychrophilus | reverse complement strand
TGAGCGGCATGGCCGCGCGGCATCGAACAGCGATCTTCAGCGGCTGCGGAGACGCAGCGGCGAAAGCCGTCGGCAGAAACCCGAGGACGGAAACACAGACGGATTAAATCCGTCAGCAGTCAGAGGTCGTGAAGGGAGTCGGCCGACGATCAGACGTCGGTGGATCTTGGCGGGCGCTCGAGGCGCGTCGCGGACGATTCCTTTACACCCACATCGAGCGACGGATGATCGATGGTCCGCATAAAAGCGATGATCGCCATAGCGCATCCGCTGGCGGGAATTGCCGTGTGGCAGGCCATGGCGCAGCAGGAGTTGGATGCATCGCCGTGCTGATGTTGGGCGGAGCAGGCCGAGCCGTCTGCTTCCAGACAAGCCGAATTCTGGGCTAGGCCGCTGTCGCCGTGCTCGTGCGATCCGCTGGAATGGCTGGCCTCGATCGGGGCGTGGTGCCCTCTTCCCCCGCTCGACGCCATCAAGCCGCTCGCAATGCCCCAACCCGTGCTTGTCACCGAAAAGGCGAGCACGGTCAGAAGAATCGCGAATGAGCGAAGCGAAAGCATCATATCACGTTGCAAAATACGGGTGACGCCGCGAATGGCAAGGACCATTTTAGCGTCGATTGGAAAAGCTCCGAGGCTGGTGTTTGGCAGTCACACCAAAATTCCTAGCAAGGCTTACGCCATTGAATGCGAGGTCGTGAGTACGATGTGTTAGACGGCTCAGGATGACGAAACAATTATCCACGCGACTTTGACGTGACGATGGCCGTCATTGCTGCGGTATCTGCCGAGAACGTGAACGCAATGCTCTTCCGCCGGTCAAGCCATTGTGAGATTTAGGATGCGATGATCCGGTCCCGGCTCTTTCGACCGCTCTCGATCCTGGCGATCGTGGGCATGGTCGCTGTTCCCGTCGTTGCACCTGCGGGTGCCGGCATGATGGCGGCTGTGTCGATGGCCGAGCCATCGGATATGGCGATGTCGGACATGGACATGTCGGATGCGGCGATGTCCGACGACATGCCGTGCTGCCCCTCCCAACAGCAGCAACAGACACCCGATTGCGGCAAGGCGACCTGCCCGTCGATGGCGCTCTGCTTTGCCAAGTGCTTCTCAAGCGGACCACTGGCAGCCGTCGTCCGGTCGTTGCCGATGCACGCGGGCAAACTGTTCGGCCTGAAGGCCGACACCCGGCTCGCCAGCCTGGCGCCCCCGCCACTGATGCGACCTCCGCGAATCTAGGTCTCAGCGCCGGCCTTAGGGCCGGCGGATCGTCGGGCAGCCTGGGCGCTGCGCGGCGGTCTTGCGCGCAGCCATGTGCTGCCGCGCGCCACTCCGCCTTTCCGGTGGATCTGACACACTGAGACTCCAGGAACGACACATGACCACGTTCAATTCCGCGCGCGCCTTTGGCGCGGCGATCCTCGCCCTGTCATTGGCCGTGCCTCTGACGTCCACCTTCGCTGCCGCGAGCGACTACGAATTCCAGCTCGTCCAGACGGATATCAAGAAAGGCGACGCCCTCATTGCGGTCCGCCTGATCAACAAGAAGACCGGCAAGCCCGTGCCGGACGCCGTCATCTTCGCCACCCGGCTCGATATGGCACCCGAGGGCATGCAAAGCATGGCGACGAAACTGGAGCCAGTGCCCGGCGCGGAACCGGGGGTCTACCAGTTCAAGGCCAATCTCAGCATGGCCGGCGGCTGGCAGCTCTCGCTCGGCGCCAAGGTGCAGGGCGAGGCCGATACGGTCGAGAGCAAGCTGGTTCTCAAGGCAATCCCATGAGACCCCGGATCGCTTCGGTGGTCCTCACCCTCGCCGCCCTGACGGCGGCGGGGGCCGGGGGATACTACGCCGGTCGCCATGAGCTCCGATTGCCGGAACTCGGGGCGTTTCCGCTTCCATCCGCCCGAGCCGCGCAGGTGGTGTCGGGACCAGTGATCTATTATCGCGACCCCGATGGCAGACCGTTCTACGCCGCCGAGCCCCGCAAGACGGCGGATGGGCGTGCCTTTCGGCCGGTCCATGCCAGCGAGGATGTCAGCTTCGAGGATGCGCTGGAAGACGTGTCCGCAGTCTCGGGAGCGGCAGGAACCAAGCGCGTCCTCTATTACCGCAACCCGATGGGCCTGCCCGACACCTCGCCGGTGCCGAAGAAAGATTCCATGGGGATGGACTACATCCCGGTCTATGCGGGCGAGGACGATGACGGGAGCACCGTCAGGGTCAGTCCAGGTCGTCTGCAACGCACCGGCGTGCGCTCGGAACCCGCGCAGCAGCGCGTCCTTTCGGTCCCCATCCGCGGTTCCGGAACGATCCAGCTCGATGAACGGCGGATCGTCGTCGTCGCTGTGCGCTCCGACGCCTTCGTGGAGAACGTGTCCGAAGTGACGACGGGCGACCGGGTGAAAAAAGGCCAGGCCCTCCTGCGCCTCTATTCGCCGGAGGTCACCGCGGCCGGTGCGCTCTATCTGACCGATCTCAACGGCGCCGGGCGCGACGCCCTCGCCGGCGGCGCGCGCCTGCGCCTTGAGAACCTCGGTGTTCCGGCGGACGCGATCGCCGAGATAGAACGCCAGCGCAAGGTTCCCCGCTTGGTCACCTGGACTGCTCCGCGCGACGGTGTCGTGCTTGAGCGCAATGCCGTCGAGGGCATGAAGGCCGCTCCCGGAGACGTCCTGTTCCGGCTTGCAGATGTCTCCATCGTCTGGGCGCTGGTCGATGTCGCCGAGCGCGATCTGCCGATGATCGCGCTCGGGCAGCCCGTCTCGGTGTGCGCTCGCGGCTTCGTCGACCGGGTGTTCGCGGGCAAGGTCGCGATGATCTATCCGCAGGTCAACAAGGAGACGCGCACCACCCGCGTGCGCGTCGAACTCGCCAATCCCGACGGGATCCTGCGCCCCGACATGTATGTCGATGCCGACATCGCCACCGGCGCCGCGGCCTCGGTCGTCGCTGTGCCCGTCAGCGCCGTGATCGACAGCGGCATGCGCCAAGTCGTGATCATCGACAAGGGCGAGGGCCGCTTCGAGCCTCGCCCGGTCAAGCTCGGCCGCCGGGACGCGGACTACGTCGAAATCCGGGACGGCGTCACGGCGGGCGACAAGGTCGTCGTCGCGGCGAACTTCCTCATCGATGCCGAAAGCAACCTCAAGGCGGCACTGAGCGGCCTCAACGGCGGGGTTCCCAAATGATCGGTCGCCTCATCGCCTGGTCCGCACGAAATGTGATGCTTGTCCTGATCGGTGCGGTCTTCGCCATCTCGGCCGGCGTTTACGCCATCAGGACCTCGCCGCTCGATGCCATCCCAGACCTCTCGGACGTGCAGGTCATCGTCTATACCGAATATCCCGGCCAAGGGCCGCAAGTCGTGGAGGACCAGGTCACCTATCCGCTGACGACGGCGATGCTGACGGTCCCGAAGTCGAAGGTGGTGCGCGGCTTCTCCTTCTTCGGCGTCTCCTTCGTTTATGTGATCTTCCAGGACGGCACCGATCCCTATTGGGCGCGCAGCCGCGTCCTGGAATTCCTGAACGCGGCCGCGCAGCGCCTGCCGCAGGGCGTGACGCCCAGCCTCGGCCCCGATGCGACGGGCGTCGGCTGGGTCTACCAATATGCCGTCATCGCCAAGGACCGCACGCTGGCGGAGCTGCGCTCCCTTCAGGACTGGACGATCCGCTACGGCGTCGCCAAGGCGGAAGGCGTCGCCGAGGTCGCCAGCGTCGGCGGCTTCGTCAAGCAGTACAACATCGTGGTCGACCCGCAGCGCCTGCGCTCCTTCGGCATCCCGCTCCAGAAGGTCCGCGAGGCCGTCCGGGCGAGCAACATGGACACGGGCGGCCGCTCCGTCGAATTGTCCGAGTTCGAGTTCATGGTCCGCGGCCGCGGCTATCTGAGAGGTATCGGCGATCTCGAGCAGATCGTGCTCAAGAATGACGGCGGCACGCCTGTCCTCCTGCGCGACGTCGCTTATGTCGAACTCGGCCCCGACGAGCGGCGCGGCATCACCGAGCTTAACGGCGAGGGCGAGGTCGCGAGCGGTATCGTCCTGCAACGCTTCGGGGCAAACGCGCTCGACGTCATCGACAACGTCAAGACGCGCCTTGCGGAGATCATGCCGAGCCTGCCCAAGGGCACGGAGATCGTCCCGGTCTATGACCGCTCGCAGCTCATCGACGCGGCCATCGAAACACTGAAGGGAACGCTCATTGAGGAGAGCGTCATCGTCGCGCTGGTGTCGATCGTGTTCCTCCTGCATGTCCGAAGCGCGCTGGTCGCCATTCTGATGTTGCCGGTCGGCGTGCTGATGGCCTTCGTGGCGATGAAACTGCTCGGCCTCGGTTCCAACATCATGAGCCTTGGCGGCATCGCCATCGCCGTCGGCGCTATGATCGACGCCGCCATCGTGATGATCGAAAACGCTCACAAGCATCTTGAGCGGGCGCCGCCCGACAAGCCCCGCGTCGAGGTTCTGATAGAAGCGGCCAGGGAAGTCGGCCCGGCGCTGTTTTTCAGCCTTTTGATCATCACCGTCTCGTTCCTGCCGATCTTCACGCTGGAATCGCAGGAGGGCCGCCTGTTCGGGCCGCTCGCCTTCACCAAGACCTTCTCGATGGCGGCGGCCGCGCTGCTCTCGTTGACGCTGGTGCCGGCGCTGATGGTGATCTTCGTCCGGGGGCGGATCGTCCCGGAGCACAAGAATCCGATCAACCGCTTCCTGATCTTTATCTACCGGCCGGTCATTCGCGGCGTGCTCAAGGCCAAGACGCTGACGATCCTCGTCGCGCTCGCGGCACTCGGCGCCTCCTGGTGGCCCGCCACGCAGCTCGGCTCCGAGTTCATGCCGAATCTGAACGAGGGCACGCTAATGTACATGCCCACGACATTGCCGGGCATCTCGGTCACCAAGGCCGCGGAGCTTCTCCAGACCCAGGACCGCATCATCAAGTCCTTCCCCGAGGTCGAGACGGTCTATGGCAAGGCGGGGCGCGCGCTGACCGCGACCGATCCGGCGCCGACCGAGATGTTCGAGACCATCATCAACCTGAAGCCGAAGGATCAATGGCGGCCGGGCGTCACCATCGACAGCCTGAAGGCCGAGATGGACGCCGCGCTCCAGTTCCCCGGTGTCTCCAATGCCTGGACCATGCCGATCCGGGCCCGTATCGACATGCTCTCGACAGGGATCCGCACGCCCGTCGGCATCAAGGTATTCGGCACGGACCTGACGCAGATGGAGACCGCGGCGCGGCAGATCGAGACCGTGGTCAAGAAGGTTCCCGGCACGTCGAGCGCTTATGCCGAGCGGGTGATCGGCGGCTATTATCTCGATATCGTCCCGGATCGGAGTTCACTCGCGCGCTACGGGCTCATGATCGGCGACGTGCAGGATGTGATCGCAACGGCGCTCGGCGGCGATGCGGTCACTACAGCGGTCGAGGGGCGCGAGCGCTACAGCGTCAACATCCGCTATCCGCGCGACTTCCGCAGCGACCCGTCCTCGATCGCCGGCAATGTGCTGGTGCCGTTGCCGAACGGCGGGACCGTGCCGCTCGGTGAGGTCGCCAAGGTGCAGCTCACCCGCGGGGCGACCTCGATCCGCACGGAGAACGGCCAGCTCGCCATCTACATCTATGTCGACATCGCCGGCCGCGATCTCGGCGGATATGTCGCCGAAGCGCAGCGCGCCGTCGCGACGCAGATCGCGTTCCCGGCCGGGACCTATGTCTCGTGGAGCGGTCAGTTCGAATATCTGGAGCGCGCGGAGGCCCGGCTGAAGATCGTCGTCCCGGTCACGCTGCTGATCATCTTCCTGCTGCTCTATCTGAACTTCCGCCGGATTACCGAGACGCTGATCGTGATGCTGTCGCTGCCGTTCGCGCTGGTCGGTGGCCTCTGGCTGATGTGGTGGCTCGGCTTCAACATGTCGGTTGCGGTCGCTGTCGGCTTCATCGCGCTCGCCGGCGTGGCCGCGGAAACGGGTGTGATCATGCTGATCTACCTCGACCACGCTTGGAGCGAACAGCGTGCGGTCGCTGAGGCGGCGCGCCGAAGTCTGACGCGGGCCGATCTCCAGCATGCCATCATGGAAGGGGCCGTCGAGCGCGTGCGGCCCAAGATGATGACCGTGGTCGCCATCATGGCCGGACTGATCCCGATCCTTTGGAGCACGGGAGCGGGTTCGGAAATCATGCAGCGGATCGCCGTCCCGATGATTGGCGGCATGGTCTCCTCGACCCTGCTGACACTGATCGTGATCCCGGCCATCTATGGCCTGGTCAAGGGGTGGGGGCTGTCGTCGACTGCTGCGGCGTCCGACTCCGCGAGCTCGAAGTCCGTCGCCGGCCGGCTCGCCGCCGAATGAGACGTGAGCCAGGGCCGGATCGGCTGTCCCGGCCCAAGGGCCTCGCAAAGGGACAAGTTCTCGTGACGAGAGAACGCCTCAGAGAGGCCATTGATGTGGGTCAAGGTGGAATTGTGCGGAGGGTGCCTTCTTGAGGAGGCAGGGGTCAGGCATGAGCGTCAGGTTGCAAACGATAGGACAGATGAGAGCGTTGCTGGCCTTTCTGGTCGCGATCGCGCTGCTCGTTGCGCCTGTCGTCAGCGCGCAGGCTATGCCGTGTCACGATCTTGTCCGCCACGAGCAAGCAACCATCATGGAAAGCGGCCAGCTTCAGGCTGCCATCAGCGGCGATGGGCTCCAAGGTCATTCTCACGCTGTCGACCATACGCTCTGTTGCAGCAGCGCCTGCGCATCCTGTGTCGTAGCGCTCGCTGCACCGGGTCCGACTGTCCCGCAGCGCATCGTGCTCACTGCGCGTTACGCACAGCGTGATGAGATCGTCCGCGGCCTAGCCTTTCCACCCACCCTCGGTCCTCCTCGAACCCGTGCCTGATCAGACCTGACCCGATGCTGCACGGGCATCGGGTCGCTCTATGCGCATTCGCATGATCAGTCAGCCGGCCTGCTACCGGCGAGGGAACAAGGGCCCACACCATGAATCGTCGTCACTTTCTAAACCGGATGATGGCCGGAGCGGCCGCATTCGGCACATCGGCCACCTTTCACCCCATCGAAGGCTGGGCGCAAGCCGTGCCCGATGCTCCGCCGCCCGCGTCGAACGCTGCGCCGCGCCCGCTCGGCGTGGTCAGTCGGACCGTCGAGGTCAATGGCAAGGCCGCGCGTGTGTTCGGGCTTGCCCAGCCCAACGGCACGTCGGGCCTGACGCTGGACGCGGGGAGCAGCTTCGACGTCGTCCTCTCCAACCGGATCAGTGAACCGACGCTGATCCATTGGCACGGCCTGACGCCGCCTTGGACGATGGACGGCGTGCCGGACAATCCCGCCGCGCTTCTGGGACCCTCCGAAACTCGCCGCTACACGTTCCCGGTTGGTGCAGGCGGCACGCACTGGATGCACGCCCATACGCTCCAGGAGCAGAACCTGCTGGCGGCGCCGCTGATCGTCCGGACCGCCGCCGACCGGCAGCGGGACGAGCAGGAGGTGGTGATCCTGCTGCATGATTTCTCGTTCACGCCCGCCGAGGAGCTGCTCGCCAGGCTCAAGGCAAGCTCGGCAGGCGCCATGCCCATGGATCACGGCGCGATGGGCCAGGCCGATGCGATGAAGGGCATGGCCGGCATGATGGCCTCCGGTGCGGCGGGCCAGATGCAAGGCATGCCGGGCATGGCGATGGACCTCAACGACATCGACTACGACGCCTATCTCGCCAATGACCGCACGCTGGACGACCCTGAGGTCGTGACCGTCGACAAGGCCGGCCGGGTGCGCCTGCGGATCATCAATGGCGCGACGGCGACTGCCTTCGCCATCGACACCGGAAGCCTGGATGGGGAACTCATCGCGGTCGACGGTCAAGCCGTCCAGCCGGTCGCCGGCCGGTCCTTCCCGATTTCCATGGGCCAGCGCCTGGACATTCGGCTGGCGCTGCCGAAGGCGGGCGGTTCGTACCCGATCCTTGCACTGCGCGAGGACAGCGCCGAGCGCGCGGGGATCATCCTGGCATCCGCCGGCGCGACAATCGCCAAGATTCCGGTGCTTGGTCAGGCCAAGGGACCCGTGCTCGGGCTCGACCTCGAGCAGAGGCTGCGCGCCGTCGAACCGCTGGCGCAGCGTGCCGTCGACCGCCGCTTCGCGCTCACCCTTACCGGCAACATGGCGAACTATAGTTGGGGCATCGAAGGTGGCGACGCCCTGCGGATCAAGCGGGGAGAGCGCATCGAGGTCACACTCCAGAATATGTCGATGATGGCGCACCCGATGCACCTGCACGGGCACGCATTCCAGGTGGTCGGCATCAACGGCAAGACGTTTGGCGGCGCGCTGCGCGACACTGTCCTCCTCCCGCCGATGGCGCGCGTGACCGTGGCGTTCGACGCGGACAACCCCGGCCGCTGGCCGCTCCACTGCCACCATCTCTACCACATGGCGACCGGCATGATGTCGTTCGTCAGTTACGACGCGTGAATGGGGAGAGTGTCATGCAGCAACATGCCAATCATCTGCCCTCCACGACGAGTATCCGAGAACAACCGACCTTGCCTATCCGGTTGACTCCCACGCCCACTAGATCTAGTTGCTTGGCATGGATGTCCTGGCCCGTGACGACCTGCCGTTCCCGCAGTCGATGCCGGAGTTCCAACGCATTTTCCCGGACGACGCGGCCTGTGCCGCCTATCTCGAAAAGGCCCGCTGGAAGGGAGGTTTCGCTTGTCCAAGGTGCGGCGTCGTTGGCGAGCCGTTCCGTTTCGAGGCGCGCCCGGGCGTTCTGCGCTGCCGAGCCTGTCGCAAAGACGTGAGCCTGATGGCTGGGACCGTCATGGAGCGCAGTCACACGCCGTTGTCGACTTGGTTCTGGGCGGCCTATTTGATCGCCAGCCAAACGCCCGGAATGTCGGCCGTCCAATTTCAGCGGCAGCTCGGCCTGTCGCGCTACGAAACCGCTTTCGGCATCCTTCACAAGCTCCGCGCCGCGATGGTGCGCCCCGAGCGCGACAAGATCGGCGGCAAGCCGCAAGAGCATGTCGAAGTCGATGAAACTTGGGTTGGAGGACGGACCCGAGGCGAAGGCCGGGGCGTCCATCACAAGGCTCTCGTCTCCTGCGCCGTGGAGGTGCGGCGTCGCAAGCCGGGAACCAAGCTCGACAATCGGAAAGACGGTCGCTACGCGGGCCGCGTTCGTCTCGCCGTCGTCCCCGACCGTAGCGCCAATTCGCTCTGCGGATTCGTCGAGAACGCCGTCTCTCCCGGATCGCTGATCGTCACCGACGACTGGACCGGCTACGCCGGCCTTCGCAAGCGCGGATTCGACTACCACGCGATCGCCGAATGCGGGGACCCGGAGATCGCAGAGGAATTCCTGCCGATCATCCACTTGGTCTTCGCCAATCTGAAGACCTGGATCAACGGCGTCCATCATGGGGTCAGCGCCAAGCATCTACAGGCCTACCTCAACGAGTTCACGTTTCGATTCAACCGGCGCTTCTATCCCTTCAACGCGTTCCGCTCGCTGCTCGGAATCGCCGGCGAGGTAGCCGCGCCGACCTTCGACGGGCTTTACTCCGGGGAATGGACGCACCCCACATTTAGTGGGTGTGGGTAACAACCGGATAAGCAAGCAACCGACCTCGGCAACAAACCATCCAATTGCCTCCGCGATCGTGGATGCGCCAAAAGAACGCGGCAATCTTTTCGGCGAAGCGCGGGATTTCGGCAGTTCGGTCGGCAAGGGCGTCGGCGGGTCGGTCGAAGGCAGGAAGCTCGCCACTGGCAGTCATCGCATCATGGCGGAAGCGGAAGTCGAGCTGTCGGCCTTGGCCGTCGAAGTCGAGCGGCTACGGGTGCAGGGTGCGACGGCGATCTTCGTAGCGATCGACGGAAAAGCGGACGGACCTCTCGCCATCAACGTTCGGATCAAGGTGGCGGCTCCCCCGGCGGTCCGGGCGTGCGGCAGGCAATCATTCGCATCACGAAGCTGACCGGCCATGGCCATGGCGCTGTCATCTGTCAGCGTCATGGCCAACGCACTCCGGCCGCGCCGCACCTCTCTGGATTAAGGGCAGATCATGGATTACTTCACCGGCAGCACAAGTTTATCAGGTGGCCACTGTCTCAAAGGTGGCAAATCGGGCGATGAACAAGACGATCAGAACCTGCGAACCGCTCGGGAGCATCGTCACGCGCATCGATGGCCGATTCAGGATCACGGAAATTCGAAAACAATCGTTCCTGAGACGATTGAGGTACTGAACTTTCGGCGGCCCCTCGACGGACGGGATCGCGAGAGACGGCGACTTCCAGTCTGTCTTGCTTAAGGCCGGCTGTCCGACCGCGAAGGTCGAAACGCTGTCGGACAGCAACGGTACTGTTGTCTATCGTGCGAACTGCTTCTCAAGCTCACACATGATAATCACAGTCGTCTGCATCAAGGGGACTTGTTCCAGCGCCGGGCGGTCATTTAACGACGTCGATGACCTTGGGTAGCGGTTCTGATCAACGCAACGCTGCTGAGCCACTCCATCAATTGGCGGATAAGGTTTGAGGCGCACGCTGGAACCGCGCTCCTGCCATACGTGATTGCTCTGGCGGGTGTCGTGATATCTGCACAATTCTCCATTCGGGAGCTTGATCCCACTAAGCAACCGGCAAACATCCTCGCTCGGCCTGGGCGGCGACGTTTCGACCCACGCTCCAACGCCGACGTTGCGGCAAACTCGCGATCGTCGAGACGCGCCACGACTTCACCCTGGTTCCTCGGTGATCGGTCTTCGAGAATCGGCTTGGCCGAGAGGTGACGGCGTGATCGAGTGATGCAGGGCGGGTCAGCGGCGCGACGGCGACGAGGATGTTCGGAATCTTCGGCGGCTCCTTGTCCTCCATCTCACTGTCTCAAGGCGTCCAGCTACCGGAGCTTGCCGAGCGCGCGCCATAGAACCTGAAAGGTATCGCGGGTGAAGTCCCGCATGTCGATGTCGTGGCGAGCGGAGACAAGGTCGTCGTCCGGTTCACCAACAGCGGCGTCAATGTCGGCCCCTACATGGGTCGGCCCGCGACCGGAAAATACGCAATATGGGAAGGCATCGGCATCTATCGCCTGAAGGACGGTAGGATCGCCGCGGCCGATTTCTGCGAGGACCTATACGGCCAGTTGAAGATGCTGGGCCACCTGCCGGCCTGAATCCAAACCGTTTCACCGGTCGGTCGAGCAGCCCACTTTCGATCCACGGCAGGCGTCGTCGATGCGGCTCCTTCTGATGCCTTGGATCAATCTGAAAAGGAGCCTTGAATGTCGCCGATATTGGCGACTTCGCGTTCCGCTGCACCCCTCATCGAAAGAGGGTGCAGCGACGGCCGGCATCCGCCCGTGACCCAGATCAAGGCAGTCGCGCGCACGGCTTGCGATCCGTAGGCGACACAGCAAGGATAATCGCGATGGAGCTGACAGAGGCGATCTATGGGCGTCGCGCCACCCGGGCCTTTACGGGTGAAACCGTGATGAGGCCGGTGCTGGAGCGCCTGGTCGACGCGGCAATTCAGGCACCCAGTGCAGTCAATGAACAGCCTTGGGACTTTCTCGTCATTCAGAACGCGCTTCTGCTCGACCGCATCTCGGTCGCGGCCAAGGCGCATATGCTCGAAGCCATGGACAGCGGCACCTATCCGCATTGGCTTCGTGAAAGCATGGAAAATCCTGACTTTCACATCTTTTATCACGCGCCGGCGCTGATCGTCATTTCCGTGAGCGCCGGAGGCTGGGCTGCGGAGCATGCGGCTCTGGCCGCAGAGAACCTGATGCTGGCGGCTTATGCTGAAGGCCTTGGCTCATGCTGGATCGGCTTCGCTCAGCGCTGGCTGGAGACCACCGAGGGCCGACGCGCCATCGACGTGCCCGAGGGGTTCATGCCGGTCGCGCCGATCATCATAGGCCACCCGGCCGGAACGACGCCACCGGTGCCGCGCAAGCCCGCCCAGCTGCGATGGGCCACAACACAACCGACGGTGATAAGTGCTATATCAACGCTATAGCGCTCTGGATCGGAGGGCCTGAAACCGCAGACGGGAGCACTGCCTAGTGCCCAAGGCGACGATCCAGGGGCTCAGCTTTCTCGCAGTCGTCATTGGGGTGACGGCGGCCTTCGTCTGGCTTCTGCTTCCCTACTATGGCGCCATCCTCTGGGCTGTCATCCTGGCGATCCTGTTCAATCCGCTGCACAGGAGACTTGAGACTTGGCTGGGCGAGCACCGAAATCTTGCGGCGGCGGTCAGCGTCCTGGCCTGCATCTGCATCGTCGTCATTCCCGGTGCAGCGATATTGGCCTCTCTGGCCCAGGAGGCGGCCAGCCTCTACAATAGAATCAGCACACGTGAGTTCGATCTCGCGACGTTACTCGGGCAAATCCAAAGCGCGCTTCCGCCCTTTATCGAGAGGGCGCTCTCCACATTAAATTTAGGCGACTTCGTAGAAATCCGGACGAGGCTGACTTCCTTTCTCATGCAGGTAAGCCAGGAGGTCGCCACGCGAGCGTTCAGCATCGGGCAGAACACGGCCCAGTTTTTCGTCAGCCTCGGCGTGATGCTGTACCTGCTCTTCTTCCTGTTTCGCGACGGGAGGCAATTGGCGGGCATGATGCGGAACGCGAGCCCGCTCAGCGGCCGCTACACGGATTATATTTTCGGAAAGTTCACGTCCGTCGTTACAGCCACGGTCAAGGGCAACGTCATCATAGCCGCGATTCAGGGCGGGATTGGCGGGATTGCATTCTGGATGCTTGGAATTGAGGCGCCGCTCCTGTGGGGAGTGCTTATGGCCTTCCTGTCGCTCCTCCCTGCAATCGGCGCTGCGCTCGTGTGGGCCCCCGCAGGCATATATTATCTGGTCACGGCCGACTATTTGAAGGGCGCGATCCTGCTGGCGGTGGGTGTGCTGGTTATCAGCACGATCGACAATTTCCTACGGCCGGCCTTGGTTGGAAGAGGAACGCGTTTGCCAGACTACGTCGTTCTCATATCGACGGTTGGCGGCCTTTCGTTGATCGGCATGAATGGCTTCGTCATCGGTCCTCTGATCGCGGCGTTGTTTGTTGCCGTCTGGTCGTTGTTCACCGAGGAGCAGCTGCATTCTTGAATCCGTCGTGTCAATGGATATGAAGGATGCAATCCTTCTGGAAATCGTGCGCGCTGCGCATTCGTCGTCCCCGTCGAGACGGTGGCCGGCTTTATCCATCTGATCGAAGAGCGCCCTTCGTGATCGAAGTCGCATGGCCGGCATGGCATAAATCGCGGTGCTGACAGAAGTGCCGTATTGCAATGCGTCGCGGATGCGTATCGTTGCGGCATGCCCATCAGATCCGCCAATCCGATCATCAATGAGCCATACCAGCAGAGCGCCGCAGAGGTCATCGCCGCCCTGAAGACGCAGCCGATATCCGGCCTCAGTCCGACAGAGGCGGCGCGGCGTCTCGAGCACCATGGCCGCAACGAGCTGGATGCAGCGCCGCCGCGTCCGCAATGGCTGAAGTTCCTCGACCAGTTCACCGACGTGCTGGTGCTTCTGCTGCTCGCCGCGGCGATGATTTCCGCCGTGATCTGGCTGCAGGAGCGCGACACGGCAGCGCCTTACGAGGCCCTGGCGATCTTCGCCATCGTCATCCTCAACGCGCTGATGGGCTACATCCAGGAAGCTCGGGCGGAGCGGGCCGCGGCCGCCCTGCGGCAATTGTCCGCCACACATTCGATCGTCATCCGCGACGGCGACAGACGGAGCATTCCGGCGGCCGAACTCGTGCCCGGAGACATCGTCCTCATTATCGAAGGCGATACCATTCCCGCCGATGCGCGGCTGATCGAGTCCACGTCGCTGCAGACGGTGGAGGCCGCCCTCACCGGCGAAAGCCTTCCGGTTTCAAAGAACGTCGCTCCCATCACCGGCACGCCCGAGCTCGGCGACCAGCACAACATGGTTTTCAGCGGGACCATGGCGGTCTACGGACATGGCCGCGCCGTCGTTACCGCGACCAGAATGCAGACCGCCATGGGGCGCATCGCCGGCATGCTGGAAAGAGCGCCGGACGAGATCACGCCGCTGCAGCGAGAACTTGACCGCGTCGGCAAGGCACTGGCGGTCACCGTTGTCCTTATCGCGATCGTGATGATCGGCACCATCTTCCTTGTCAGCGATATCACCGGTTTCTCCGAAATATTCGACGTGCTGATTCTCGGCGTCGCCCTCGCCGTTGCCGCCGTGCCGGAGGGGCTGCCGGCGGTGGTGACCGCCGTGCTGGCGCTCGGCATGCAGCGCATGGCGAAGAACAAGGCCATCATTCGTCGTCTCGCCGCGGTGGAGACTCTCGGCTCGGCGACCGTCATCGCCTCCGACAAGACCGGCACGCTGACCCGGAACGAGATGACGGTGCGCCGGGTCGTGACGGCGAGCGGCAGCGCCAACCTGTCCGGGACCGGATATGTGCCGCACGGCGACATACAGCTCATTGGGCCGCAATCGCCCGGCGAGCCTTTGCAGTTGGAGCTTACGCGCGCGTTGACGGCGGCTGAGCGGGCCAATAACGCGGTGCTGCAGGAGCGCGACGGCAATTGGTCCGTTCAGGGGGACCCGACGGAGGGCGCCCTGATCGTTGCGGCGCGCAAGGCCGGCCTGCTTGCCGAGGCCCTCGATGCACGCTTCGCAAGGGTCGGCGAGGTGCCGTTTTCCTCCGAACGCAAATTGATGAGCACGGTCCACACCGATGCCGAGCGGCCCGAGCGTCTGATCGCAGTGACCAAGGGCGCTCCGGATATTCTGCTCGCGCGCTGCACCCATGAACTTGTCGGCCGGGACGCCGTCGCGCTTACCGATGCGCGCAGGGCCGAGATCATGGCCAGCAACGACGCGCTCGCCGAGGAGGCGCTGCGCACGCTTGGCGTCGCCTTCCGCTCGCTGCCGGCCGATCGTCCGGACCATGATGCTTTCGAGGAGGATGTGGAACACGATCTCGTCTTCCTCGGCCTGATCGGCATGATCGATCCGCCGCGCCAGGAAACGCGCGAGGCGGTGGTGCGGGCGCAGGCCGCGGGCATCCGCTCCATCATGATCACCGGCGATCATCCTGTGACCGCGGCGATCATCGCCGCTGAGCTTGGTATCGCCTCCGGAGGACGCGCCGTCACCGGTGCGGAGCTCGCAGCCATGACCGAGGCGGAACTGGATCAAACAGTTCAGGAGGTCTCCGTCTATGCGCGTGTCAATCCCGAGCACAAGCTGCGGATTGTCAAAGCGCTGCAGCGTGCGGGGGAGACGGTGGCCATGACGGGCGACGGCGTCAACGACGCCCCTGCGCTGAAGGCCGCCGATATCGGCGTCGCCATGGGGATCACTGGCACCGACGTCTCCAAGGAAGCGGCCGACATGGTGCTGGCGGACGACAATTTCGCCACCATCGTCGCTGCCGTCGCAGAGGGGCGGGCGATCTTCTCCAACATCAGGAAGTTTCTGCGCTACCTCCTGTCGTCGAATATCGGGGAGGTCATGACGATGTTCTTCGGCATTCTCCTCGCCGACGTGATCGGACTGACCGGCGCTGCGACCGGAGGCGTCGTGCTTCCGCTTCTGGCGACGCAGATCCTCTGGATCAACCTCGTCACCGACGGCGCACCGGCACTGGCGCTCGGCATCGACCCCGCGGATGGAGACGTGATGCGCCGGCCGCCACGCCCGCGCGGCGAGGGCGTGATCACGGGCCGGATGTGGGGCGGCATTTTCCTGGTCGGCACGATCATGGCGGTCGGCACGCTGCTCGTGCTCGACGCCGCGCTTCCCGGAGGGATGATCGAAGGCTCGGGCACGCTCGCCTATGGCCAGACCATGGCCTTCACGACGCTCGTGATGTTCCAGCTCTTCAACGTCTTCAACGCGCGCTCTGACGATCGCAGCGCCTTCCATGGTCTCTTCACCAATCGCTGGCTCTGGGGTGCGGTCGTGCTCTCGCTGCTGCTGCACGCTTTCGTGGTCTATACGCCCTTCCTGCAGGAAGCGTTCTCGACCGTCAGCTTGAGCGCCGGAGACTGGCTATTCTGTGCGGCAGTGTCGAGTTCGGTGCTGTGGCTGCGCGAGCTGAGCAAAATCGTGACGCGAAGGGTCGGCGAGAATGCGATATCCGCCGGTGTCCCCGAGCGATCGGCATGATCGTGCTCCGGATCACGACCGATATGATCCTGCTTCATGGCTCCGGCTGGGCCGCCTGATCGATCGGGAAAGCGCGCGACGCAGGCAGGCCGCGAACATCTCGATGGCCGTCGACGGCCTGGTGCCACGCGGCCGATGACCCCTCATCTCTCGCGGTCTCGCGCACCGCAGTAGCGGAGGCTGGCGCAGCCCCCAAGCCACGAGACTTCCTCCCAGGCACTTCTTGGAGCGAGTTCTTTAACACGGGTCAAAGTTTGAGCCGGGATAGTCGGTTCTTAGTCCTGCCCGGGCTCACCCGTGCGGTCACGCTTCAAACGGCACCGTCCCACGTTCCAGCCTCTTACCGCGAAGGATGCTGCTCGTCTGGACAACGAGAACTGATCGACACCTGCAAGGCTCGGGACACCGTCCAACCGGACAGACGCTATGACCAGACAGCGACGCGTCGCGTTGGGCCGAGATGGCATCGATCGAACACCACCAACGCAGA
Source organism: Roseixanthobacter psychrophilus (assembly GCF_043195195.1). Taxonomy (NCBI): domain Bacteria; kingdom Pseudomonadati; phylum Pseudomonadota; class Alphaproteobacteria; order Hyphomicrobiales; family Xanthobacteraceae; genus Roseixanthobacter; species Roseixanthobacter psychrophilus. The sequence goes on along the minus strand of NZ_JBAFWT010000050.1, from coordinate 8,271 downwards.
TTTCAGTTCTATCTGCAGAGGGCAATGGCAATTGAACGAGGCACTCGACCAGACCTGGCAGTTCATTGAACGTGTCGAACGCTCGACCGAAGCGGGCCAAGTCGAGCAGTGCTTGATGGAGATTGCGTCCGACTATGGGTTCAGCACGCTATTCGGTGGGGTAGTACCCTCTGCCCGCGTGTCACCAGAGGAGATCAAGTCGCGGATCCTGTTCCAGCGGTTTCCCTTGGAATGGGCTGGACGCTACAACGACCGAGGCTACGTCTTTCGCGATCCCATCGTTCATCGGCTGCAGCACGATCGAAACCCTTTTGATTGGCAAGAGGCGTACACCTCCTGCGATTTTCCAAAGGATGTCGCGCTGATCCAAGGGGAGGCATCTGAATTTGGCCTTCGGGTCGGATATGTCGTCCCGGTGACGATGCTTGACGGGCGCGTCGCTGCCGTTTCATTCGGCGGGTGCCATGCCGACATTGGCGCAGAAGGCCGCGCCGCCTTGAGCTTCGTCGCAAACTACGCTGTCGGCAATCTCCTGCACTACAAGGAGAGCCGAAAGCGTCTCATTGGCAAGGTTACGCCAAGAGAGTTCGACTGCCTCCTGTGGGCATCCGAGGGCAAGACCGACTGGGAGATTTCCGTCATCCTCGGGATTTCGCGGTCAACCGTGACCAAACACATTGTCTCCGCCCGCGAGAAGCTCGGCGCGGTCAATAAGCCTCACGCAATTGCGATGGCGATTCGCATCAAATTACTCCGCTAATCAAAAGCAGAGTGTGTGATGTTCAGGTAGTCCGCTGCCCTTTGATGGATTGGGCCTCGGCACGCTCCGCCTCGATCTCCCGCACGATCTTCTCCTGCTCGGCCCGTAGCTGCGCCAGCGCGTCCGTCTGGATCAGCGTCTGCGGCAAAGGCTGCGCGGGATGCTCGGCGAGAACACGCGCGGCTTCAACGGCAGCGGCGGCCTCGCGCGCCTCGCGGGCTGCGGCTTGTTGTGAGCCTCGGACGATTGCCCTCTCGGCCGTCAACTCGCGCTGCGACTGCGGGTCGAGCCCGCCCCGGCCTTCCTGGCGCCGCTCGGCTTCGATCGCGCGATCGGCCAGCCTTTCGGCCGACGCCGCTTCTCGATCTTCCTTCATGCGAACCTGCTGGGCGTGGGCGATCAGCCGATCCGCGTTGGGCCCGGCGATCGCCTCGACCTCGGATCGCGAGAGCTGCTGCGCACCACTTTCCTGTGCGCGCTGCAGGTCGACGCGATTGGCCAGCGTCTCGAGGTAGCGCGCCGACGTTTCCCGGAACTGCTGCTTCGTCTCGCCATCGAGGAGGTCGCTGGTGCGCGACACCGCCTCGTTCATGAGGCGAAGATCCTTCGCCATCTGCTCCGACGTGATGGCCATGTGCTGGTCCTCCTTGGTGAGATGATCCACCCGCTTTCCGATGGTGTGAAGAATTGTGCCGACCGTCTGCGCCATCGTCAGCCGCTCGAGCATGTCCTTCGCCACAGTATTGTCGGGCTGCTCGCGCGCCACCGTGCTCCAGGCATCGACGCTCTCATTGACGACACGCCGCTCGGGCTCGGATGCCGGCAGCCTGATCGGATTGGTCCGCGCCGCGGCAATCCGCTGCCGGGCATTGTCGATGAGACGCTGGTTGGCCGGCTCGGCTGCATAGGCACGATCCCGCGCCTCGCGTGCCGGACGCGGACGCTCGGCGACATCGACGATCGCCTTGTCGCGCGCGCCGTAGCTTTGCGCCGAAGCCCGCTCCATCGCCGAGGTCGCGACGATCTTGAGGCCCTCCGCCTGCGCATGCTGCGCGTAGCTCTCGCGCCAGCCGCGGAACTCGCTCGGCCCCGGGTGGATCTTCTGCCCGGATTCGTTCTTCACCGTGATGACGGCATGGATATGGATGTGCCCGTCGCTCTCCCGATCGACATGCACGCCGAACAGGAATCGATGGTCCGCGAATCGATCGTGCAGGAAATTGCGCGCGGCGCGGCGCAAAGCCTCCGGGTCGGGACCAGCTTTCGACGACAGCATCAGGTGCATCGTGTCGCGGGGCGACTGGGAGCGCAGCGAGCGGCCCCACTCCTTCGCGGCGTTGCGGGCGGCGGCGACGTCGCCGATGGCTCTGCCGCTATCGTCGACCAGCGGCCCCCGACGCTCGACCAACCTGTTCAACTGCCAGGTCACGCCCTCGCGTCCATGCTGCGGCTTTCCCGGATCGAGGGAGATGGCATGCTCCGCAATACCCGCGGCGGCATGGATGCGCGCCTTCATCACCGCCTCGGATCGGTAGTCGAACCGCTTCTGGTCGAAGCCGTTCTCGGCCGTGCCGATCCGCTCCACGCGAACACGGAAACGCTCCTTCGGTCCTCCGGCTGCGGCGGTGACGATATGGGCCTCAATCTCCCCGGACGGAAGCCGGTCGAGGCGGGAGGCATGACGATGACCTTCGAATCCGGCGGCGATGGCCTTCGCGTAGGTCTCACGCCCCTCGGCCGTATTAGCCACTCCATGAAGCTTGAGGCGGACGGTGACGACATCATGGCTGGGCTTGCGCTTCTCGAAATCCTTCGACCAGTCCTTGATCTCGTCGGCGACGGCCTCGCGATCCGACAGGATCCGGCCGTCATGGGTTTCGACCGGGACATCCTCGCGCTGGGCGTACTGGGCGGTCTTCGTCGCCCGCGTGACGCCGGTCGCGTAGGATAGCACCTTGACCACGGCGGGCTGATAGCCCGACGCGAGCTGCCGGGCGCGGGCGAGCGATCCCCCGCCGCCCTGCCCGCCACCCCCGCCGGAAAGACCGCCGTCGATGGGTGCGGCGGCCGAGCCGGGCCTCGGAGGAGCAGCCTGTCGTCCTGCGCCGCCGCCGGACGACGCCGGCAGCCTGCGCCGCCGCTCCTCATCCAGTCCGCCTGTCAGCGTCGCACCGCGAATGATCACATGCGCCGGCGTCGAGCCCGGCGCGGGCGCTGCCCGAGCAGCCCTTGGCCTGAGCTCCTCACCAAGCCCGCCGGACCGACGCGGCCGGCGCCGCTCGTCGCGCGCGGCATCGACGGTGCGGCGCGCGGCTTCCACCTGCTCCACCCACCACTCGATCTGCGCCGCGCGGCTCATGGCTCAGTCTCCTCCGGCAATGTCAGCCGCGCCTCGCGGCGCAGTTTCGAGCCATAAGCGACCGTCATCTCGGTGAGTTCGTCGTTGATCGCCGCGATCACATCGTGAAGCCCGCGCCAGACCGGCTCGGTGTCCTCGATGCGCACCGCCTGGCCGCGATGGATCGCCTTCAACACCTGCGACAGATTGCGGCCGACCATGCGAACCTGACTGGCCAGCACGACGACGGCCCTCGTGTTCTCGGCCGAGAGCGCCGGCCCCGCCTGCACCGAAGCCCGGATCAGCCGCCGCACCACCTCGGCCTTCGGCAGCCCGAACAGCGCCACCGCCTCGACGAGGCGCGCCTCATCCGCATCGGAAAGCTCGGTCCGCAGCCTGGGCTTGCGTCTGGGCATTGCGGTGGAATGGGCCAAAGCCAGCCTCCCCTTCCCTTCACGGCGAACCGGCTCGCGGGTGCAACCCGAGAGCCGGACTCCTGCCGATCCGACCAGGATCGGCAGCATGCGCGCGTCAGCGCAATGGCTGCGTTCAGCAGCCTCCCCGGGTTTGGCCCACAAACCGGTATCTTGTCAATCAATATCTAATACACTGAATGTTAGAAGTTTGCGCATGAAGGGCGGCAACGCCCGCAGGAGCAGTCCGTATGAATCCGCCGGCCGCATGGCGCGAAGCGCGCCCCCTCGTGGATCACTCGACGCTGCAAAGCACTCTGCAGGGCAGGCCAGGGCATAACGCATTCACCCAATACCGTTCTATCGATTTGAGACAATGCCACATTTCGCGAATGCGTTATTGTCAGGGTGATGGAATACGGTAATCCCGCCCTGCCCCACCTCGGCAAGGCCGCATTGCTGTCTCCGGTTATTGCCATATCACCAGAATGACGAAATGCAGCAGAGCGACAAGACATCATTGCGGCGTTGTCGTTTGTCTATTTTATTGTATGTTGCCATTAACGGAATGAGCCATCGCGGCATTGCCGCATCGACCCGAGGGACGCATGCCCAGCATCTTCGCCATCGCCAACCCCAAAGGCGGCAGCGGCAAGACCACCGTCGCCATCATCCTCGCCGGCGAATTCGCCAGGCATGGCTACTCCACCGCCATCGTCGACGCCGACCCGCAGGGGTCCTCCTATCAATGGCACGCTTCGTCGGTCGCACGCGGCCTGAGCCCTGAAGGGGTGGATCTTGTGCGCGCAGCCGACGAAAAAGCGCTGACGCAGGCGATCGAGCGCCTCGACGGCTATGACGTCGTCGTCATCGACACCCCCGGCTACTACGGCAGCATACTGGTTCAATCAGCGCTGCGCGCCGACCTCGTCGTCCTGCCCTGCAAGGTCCACACCTTCGATGCTTCCCAGGTCGTTCGGACCATCCGCAATCTCCAGCAGCACGCCGACGAGACGAAACTGCCGATGAGCCAGCACCGCGTCCTCTTCAATGAATATGACAGCCTCGACCGCAACACCCGCCCGCTGCGCGAGGTCCTCGCCTATCTCAATGCCGAGAACGTCCCCGTCTGCGCCAACGCGCTCTACCGCCGCATCACCTATCGCACCATGACGAGCGGACATGGCACGCTCTACCAGATGAGCGACAAGGACGAGTCGATCCGCAAGGCCCGCTACAACGCCGACCAGGTCGTGCGCGAATTGCTCGCCGCTAGCCAGGGCATCACACAGGACGACAGCGCGGCATGAGCGATCCGGCAAAAGACCAGCACCCTGATCGCCCTGCCCTCCCCCGCGACGCGTTTCGCGCGCAGCGCCTCGTCCCTGTGGGAGCCGCCGAGCCGGCCCCCAAACCTGTCATCGTGACCCCGGAATACGAAGACGGCGCGCACGCGCCGATCTCGACGCTCGGCTCCAGCCAGGGAGAGCCGGCGCCGGCCGCGGCACCGAGGCCGTTGCCTAAGGCAAAGGTGAAGCCGGAGATCTCGCGCAACCCCTTCGATGCCTATGGCGAGCGCTCATCGTCACGCCCTTATGCGCTACGTCTTCCCGACGCCATCGACCTCGTCGTCCGGCAGATCGCAGCCGAGGAGCGGACTCATCCGCTGCGCGTGATCGATCGCATTCTTCACGATCACCTGAAACGGATCGGACGCCTGCCACCCCCGCGCGGCGCCTGACCACAGGGCCATCGCCGTATCTGCGAAGACCGCTTCCAGCGCCTTCTCCCGGACGCCATGCGAGGATAAGCCGCCGGTGACGCCGTCGCCGACAAAAAAAGGGGGCTTACGCCCCCTCCGCTTCGCGACCCCGACGCTCGGCTTCCGCGAGCAGTTCTTCGAGGCGCCGGAGCCCGTCCCGCCGCTCCTTGCGGGTGAGGATGCAGTGCGCAAGCTCGGCGCGCAGCTCGGTGATTTCGGCGTGAATGTCGAGAAGCTGTGTCATGTGAACCTCCTTTGTCTTGATGACGGAGGCAGCCGACCGGGCGTTGGAGGGACGGGTCAGGGATCGCGCAGCGACCGGCAGCGCCGGCGCGTGGGGAAGCCGATTTTGTCGTCGCGCAGCGGCGTCAAAATTGGGGGCACCGCGCGTCCTTGACGCGGCCCGACTGCCGGTATGATGGGCTGTCATTGAGAGAAAGACGGCCTGGCTCGACGCTGCGGCCGGGCTCCTTTCACGGCGCGCGGCGACGCAAAGACGGGGATCCGGTATCAGCTCCCGGTGAAATCCTCTGGCCAGATTTGCGCGCCGTGAAGGACACGCAGGATGCGGATCGTGCTCTCGGTCACCGCGTAGGCCGCGATATTGGGCGTGCCGGAGATCACGAGTTCGCGCGTGCCCGCGACGCGGCCGGGCCTTCCGCTTTCCGGGAACTCGACGAGCCGGCGCGCTGCAGCGGCGATCCTCTCGTCGACGGCGATGGCAGCTCTCGGGCTGTCTGCCTCGATATGCGTGAAGATGCCGTCGCGGTCGGAGAGCGCGAAGGCGGGCCAGGCAAGCCTCATCAATCGGCCGAGGCGGCCTTGCGCCGGGCCGCCGCCCGCCGTGCCGCGAAATGACCCTCGACCTCGTCGTCGGAAACGTCGGGTCGGCTATCCGCCAGTGCTTCGAGCACCTTTGCGCGGAACCAGGCGTCATGCGCCTCGCTGTTGCTGACCAGCTCGAGCGGCAGCGCGCCTTCATTGGCGGTCCGGGTCAGAAGGATGCGTACCGCGTCGGATACGGTCAGGCCCATGCTTTCGAGCACAGCGGAGGCTCGGTCCCTCACGTCTGCGTCGATGCGGGTCTGAACCAGGGCATTGGCAGCCATGTCGATCTCCCTTCCTCCTGCCGCAATGTAATGCAGTTGAATGACGATTGCCAGTGCCGCTACAGACCGCACATCCCCTTGCATTCGTTGGGCCACCGATCGCGTTGCACGTGATCGGTGTCCATCGAGAGATCGGCCTCATCCAGAGGCACGGCGGAGCGATGGAGAAAGACCTCGCCCCGGATTCCACGCAGTCCGCACCGGATCGCGCGATCGACCTCAACTGGATTCGCCCATGATCGATCGCATTCTTCACCACTACCTAACACGGATTGGACGCCTGCCACCCCCGCGCGGCGCCTGACCACAGGCCCTTCGCCGTACCTACGGCGCTCTATGAAAGCGCGGTCCGGCTACGGGCCTGCTCCGCTACGCTCCGGTCGCGTTCCGCGACTGGACAGCCGCCGTTGACAACCTCGACCCAAGGACAAGACGGTCGTTTTCGACATCGTCGAAGCGGAGAACGACACGCCCTCGCAGTTTCGCCAACTTCACTCTCCACAGACATCAGAATTTCCGATGTCTGTCGGGAAAGCGCAACGGCCGCAAAGTTGAGGGCACGGAACCAGCTGACATGCGCGCGGCCTCCGAGCCTGCTCGACGGAATTCCGGCGGGACCTCGCAAGGGCCTGGTCCCCAAGGCCCAGGTCATCTGATGCGCGGAACATTCGAGTCTCGCTTTCGCGCGGACATCAGCGCCATCAGCATCGGCCCCAGCGAGAACGATCCAGCCTGCGCCCGTCGCGTCAGGGCTCGCAGATAGCCGCCCGGGCTTTTGATCGCGGACGCGCGCTGCAATATCGCAGCGACAACGATGCAGGCCTGCACCTTGCCCAGCACCGCACAGGCATCGGCCCAGGCGCTCGGGCTGATCCCGAGCATCGGCCGGATCACAGCGGCGGTCGCGATGAAGTCGCGCCAGTGCGAAATCCCATGTCGGGCATAGTCGACGAGGTCCGGACAGGCTTCCAGCACCATGCCCAGCGGAAACGCCATTCCCCCCGACCTCAACGGTTTGGGGTCTGGCTCCGACCTCGCCGCCCGGCTTTCTCGAAAGCCAGGTTCAGGTTCAATCGAGGTTTCGGTGTTTGAACTCTGTATGTGGTGCTCGGAATGGGACTCTGTGGCGTCTGATTCCGCTGGTTTTACGTGTTGTTCCAACGCTGTGAGGATGGTTGCAGCCAGTCCCGCGAGTGTACCCGCGATCGACTTCAGCGCCTCGAGATCCACGCGGCGCGGGATAGACTTGAGAATATCGATGAAGCTGCGATGCAGACCGGGCCAATCGGCCGGTACGCGCTCTTCGATCCCCGTCGCGATCATCTTGGCAATGTCGCGTCGGCAGAGCGTGACGGCCTGGCGCGCGAGAGCGAAGCGCCCGTCGCTCGGCGCGAATGGTCTCGGCCAGGACGGCGAACTCGTCGGCCCGGGCGATGAGCGGGCCGAGATCGAAGCCGAACGCCTGTTCGACGTCGCCGGCGGCGCCCTTGCGCGCGAAACGCTTGCCGTTCGGGCTGTCGCGCCGCAGGATCAGTCCGCACTCGACCAGCACGGCGAGATGGCGGCGCAGCGTCGAGGGCGCGATGCCGTGAGCTCGTAACATCAGCGCCCTGTTCGATGGGAAGACGACGAGGTCGCCGGCTCCTGACACCAGCACCGTGTCCGGATGGAACGTGAGCAGTGCGTTCAACACCGCCAGCGCGCGATCGGAGACCGCGAGCGTCGCCTTCGCTTCGCAGACTCGTCGAAACACCTGCCACTTGTGGACGGGTTTGCCGTCGGGACACTCCTTTACGAGGCGCTGCGTGTTGACGACGGCGCGCGACAGCGCCCGCCGCCCGAAGGGTGTCGTTGGGATTTGGCCAAGCATCTGCATTCGCGTCCTCTCT
>NZ_JBAFWT010000049.1:0-25480 GCF_043195195.1 Roseixanthobacter psychrophilus | reverse complement strand
CGAGGCCCGCAACTCCATCAAAAGCGGGGCAGAGCCAATCTCCATGCCGAAACACAACATCTGCTGTCGGCGAGATCCCCGTGCCATCCCGGTTCTGCAATCGAGCGACTACGCTTCGATCGACGGACTTTTTTTCCTGAAGTGACTTGCCTTCGCCAAGCCCAGGTAGCTCTCCACGATACGTGCTTCGGACGCGAGCACATGGCTCTCGCCTTCGAGAGCGGTCGAGCCCATCTCGAGCACGTACGCATAGTCGGCGATCTGTAGAGCGGCCCGGGCGTTCTGCTCCACCAGCAAGATAGAGATGCCCGATTGCTTTAGACCGAGCACGATGTGGAAGATGTCGCGCACGATACGCGGCGCGAGTCCGAGACTCGGTTCGTCGAGCATCAGCAGCTTCGGCTTCGACATGAGGGCCCGCCCCAGCGCGAGGAGCTGTCGTTCCCCACCGGACAGCGTCCCCGCAAGCTGGCGCCGTCGTTCGCGCAGCCTCGGAAATCGGTCGAACACTTCCTGGAGCGTGTCGAAGGCGCCGCTGCCTCGTTCTCGCGACCGGACATAGGCGCCGAGTCTGAGGTTGTCCTCGATCGACAGACTCGCGAAGAGCTCACGCCGTTCGGGCACGAGGCAGATGCCTCGCCGCAGCCGCTCCTCCGTGCTGAGGCTCGCGATGTCCTGCCCGTCAAAACGGAGGCGGCCGGTCGAGGGCAACAGCCCGGCAAGTGCGTTCAAGCTGGAACTTTTGCCAGCCCCGTTCGGCCCGATGATCGTGACGATCGCACCGGCCGGTACGGTCATGGTGAGCCCGTGGACCACCTCAATCTTGCCGTACCGGACGCGAAGATCTTCTACCTCAAACTGCGACATCGTCCACCTCGATCCCGCCGAGATATGCTTCGCGGACGACCGGATCTGCCTGAATGATTGCCGGCTGACCATGCGCGATGCGTTTGCCGAAATTCATAACGGTGGCACGGTCGACGAGGCTCATGACGAAATCCATGTCATGCTCGACCAGGAGCACGCCCAGGCCCTCACGCTTCAGGGAGTCGAACAGCTCGAAAAGGCGTTGCTTCTCCCCGAGACGCAGCCCGGCTGCCGGTTCGTCCACAAGGAGGAGGACAGGATCCGCGCAGAGTGCGCGCGCGACCTCCAGCAAGCGCTGCTGCCCGAGCGCGAGGCTGCCGGCTGGAACACCTCTGAACTCGAGGAGGCCGATGCGCTCGAGGTGGCGAAGCGCTTCGGCCCGGAGCGCGCTCTCTTCCGAGCGGTTCAGCCGCAAGCAGGCGGCCAGGATGCCTCGGCGACCGCGCCCGTGCGCGCCGATCATCACGTTATCGAGGACCGTCATGTCCGGGATGAGGCGGACGTGTTGGAACGTCCGAGCAAGACCGAGCCTGGCGACGCGCCGTGGCGGCTCCCCCGAGACCGGCCGTCCCAGGAGCGTCACGAAACCCGCCGACGCGCGCGTTCCGCCGCAAACCACGTTGAAGGTCGTGCTCTTGCCGGCCCCGTTCGGGCCGATGAGGCCCATGATCTCTCCGGCCCGGACGGCGAAGCTTAGATCGTCCACTGCCACGAGCCCACCGAAGCGCTTGGTGATGCCATCGACCGCGAGGAGGACCGTGCCGAGATCCGGCTTCTCTCGCGTCGGGAGCACGACGGTATCGGCATCGCTTGCATCCATCCGACGATCTCTGGCGGGAAGCAGGCGCAAGATCAGGTCGGCGATGCCCAACCGCGTCCGCTGGAGGATCGCGATCATCAGGATGCCGAAGAGGATCGCCTCGTAGTTGCCGTTCTCGCCGATCAGCATCGGGGCGAGTTGCTGGAGGGCCTGCTTCACCACCGTGAATAGCCCAGCCCCGACCACGGCGCCGAGAATGTGCGATGCGCCCCCGACCACTGTCATGAAGAGGTAGTCGACGCCACTCCCGAATCCGAACGGGGTCGGGCTGACGAACCGAAGCAGGTGGGCATAGAGCCAGCCGGACAGGCTCGCCAGAACCGCGCTGATCAAGAAGGCCGCGAGCTTTGCACGGGCCGTGTCGATGCCGCAGCTCTCTGCCATGGCCATGCCACCGTTCAGGGCCCGGATCGCCCGGCCCGGCCTCGAGTCGAGGAGGTTTGAGATCAGCAGCGCCACGACGAGCACGGTGCCCCAGATCAGGGGGTAGAACCGCGTCGGTGTGTCCAGGGGCACGCCGGCGATCGTCAGCGCGGGGATATTCGAAAGGCCGCTGTGTCCGCCGAGTGATTCCAGGTTGCCAAATATGTAATAGATGCTGAGTCCCCAAGCAATTGTGCTCAGCGGCAGGTAGTGGCCGGAGAGCCGAAGCGTCGCGAGGCCGATGACGAGTGCTGTCGCGACCGTCAGCGCCTCACCAGCAAACAGTGCCAGCCATGGCGACCAGCCGGCCGCGGTGGTCAGGTAGGCCGTCGTGTAGGCGCCGAGGCCGACGAACGCCGCCTGCCCAAACGAGGTCAAGCCGGCGACGCCCGTCAGCAGCACTAGCCCGATCGCCACGATGGTGTAGAGGCCGATATAGTTCAGCAGCACGACCTGGAATTCCGGCAGCACGAAAGGCGCGACGGCCAGGCAGAGGATCGCCGCCGCGAGCACGAGGGCGCGGGCGCTCATTCGTCGTCTCCCCCGTGTGCCTTCGACGTGAGGGACCTGACGAGCAGCACGGGGACAATGAGCGCGAAGACGATCGCCTCCTTGTAGGCGCTCATGTAGAATGACGAGAACGCTTCTATCATGCCGATGATCAGCGCTCCGATCGCCGAGAGCGGGTAGCTCACGAAGCCGCCGATCGTCGCCGCCACGAGGCCCTTGAGGCCTAAGAGCAGGCCGGAATCGTAGTAGATCGTCGTCACGGGCGAGATCAGGATGCCCGACAGCGCCCCGATACCCGCGGCGAGGGTCAAGCAGAGGCTACCAGCCGTCTCGATCCGGATACCGACGATCTTCGCGCCCACGCGGTTGATCGCGGTGGCGCGAAGCGCCTTCCCGTAGAGTGTGCATTCAAAGAAGACGTACAGCCCGACGATGAGCGCCACGCTCGCCCCCAGGATCCAAAGCGTCTGGGCCGGCACGCTCAGCATGCCGAGGTCGAGACTGAGATCGGTGATCACCTCCGTGCGCGATCCCTCCGCCCCGAAAACGAGGAGCGAGATGCCGAGAAGGGCGAGGTGGAGCGCCACCGCGACGATCAGGAGAACAAGGACGGGGGCGTCCGCGATAGGCCTGAAGACGGCCCGGTAGAGGTGAGGTCCGAGCGGCACGACGATGAGGAGCGTGAGCGCGATCTGCGCGAGGAGCGGCAGGCGCAACGGCGCGAGAGCGATGGTTGCGAGGGTCACGGCCGACGGGACCGTGAGCTGGACGGCACCGGCCCTCAGGCCGGCGGCGAGCTTCCCGCCCGCAGCGGAGAGCCCGCCTGCGACGACCGCGTTGTAGAAGCCGATGGCGAGCAGCAGCCACACGGTTCCGGGTACGACGTTCGCCTGGATGCCAGCCAGCGTCAGCGCCCCGAAGACGACGAACTCGCCCTGCGGAATGAGGATAATGCGCGTGACGGCGAAGACCAGCACGAGCGCCAGCCCGAGCAAGGCGTAGATCGTCCCGTTCGTGATCCCGTCCTGCGCGAGGAACAAGATGGTGTCGGCGGTCATAGTGTCCTCCGCTGGCGCTCCTCCTAGCCGAGCCTACTTCAAGAGCTGCCAGCCGCTGTTGCGGATCCGGATCATGACCGGCGCGTCGTCGTCGAAGGCGAGATGCTTTGTCGGGCTCATTCGGATGACGCCGAGCGACGTGTGCAGCCCGTCCGTGCTCTCGATCGCGTCGCGGAGCGCCGCCCGGAAGGCTGGGCTTCCAGGTGTAGCGGCCTTCGCCAGCGCCCTCCGCGCCGCATCCAGCACGAGCAGGCTCGCGTCCCAGGCGTTGGCCCCGAACGTGGTGAGGGATCCTGGCCCATAGGTGCCTTCGTAGGCCTTGCGGTAGGCGTCGGCCTGCTGCCTGGACGGGTGGGTCTCGGGTAGCTGGTCTGAGACGATGAGCGGGCCGCCCGGTAGCAGCGTGCCTTCCACACTCTTGCCGCCGACACGGAGGAAGTCGCGGTTGATCACGCCAGCCGTCTGATAGATCGGGCCCCTGTAGCCGCGCTCCACGAGCGTCGACTGAGGCAGCACGGCGGGCGTGCCGGACGCCGCGATCAGGACCGCGTCCGGCCGCGCGGCGATCGTCTTCAACACCTGGGCCGTGACGGACGTGTCCCGCGGCGCGTAGCGCTCGTTCGTTACAATTTTGAGCCCGCGCGCCTCCGCCTCCCGGGAGAACTCGGCGAACCAGCTCTCGCCGTAGGCATCGTTGAATCCGATGAAGCCGACGGTCTTGATGCCCTTCGCGACCATATGCGTGAGCATCGTCCGGGCGAGCTGAAAATCGCTATAGGGGATCTTAAAGATCCAGCGGCGCTGGTCGTCCATCGGCTCAATGATGCGGGCCGCCGAGGCCAAGCTGACCATGGGCGTCCCGGACCGGGCCGCCACCTCGACGATGGCGAGCGACGTCGCCGTGATCGAGGGGCCGAGGATGACGTCGACCTTGTCCTCATTGACCATCTGCTCGGCGGCGCGCCGAGCGGCGGTCGGGTCCGAGGCATCGTCCAAATAGACGAATTCGAGCTTCACTGTCCCGTCCGCAGCGGGCGCGAGTTGGAAGGTGTTCTTCTCCGGGATGCCGAGAGAGGCCGCAGGCCCCGTGGTCGAGACGATCACGCCGACCTTCACGGTCTGCGCAGATACCGGCGCCAGGCCGGACGCGACTAGGCCGAGAGCGGTCCAGACGGTTGCGATCCTCATGTGTCGTTCCTCCCATTTGTCTCTTTGTCGTAGTTCAGCTCGCGGCGTCCGCCGGAGTCACGAAGGCGTCGGAAAAGAACTCGCCCGCAGGGAGTCCGCACGTCCCGACGAAATCCCGCCTTGCCGTGTTCACCATCGCCGGCACCCCGCAGGCGTAGACCTCGTGGGCCGATAGGTCCGGGACGTCCTGCATCACGGCTTGGTGCACGAAGCCCGTGCGGCCCTGCCATTCGTCTTGGTCCGTTGGGTCGGACAGGACGGGGACGAAGCGGAACTGCGGGAAGCGCGCCGCCCACTTCTCCGGGAGGCCGATCGCATAAAGGTCCTTCCGGCTCCGGGCGCCCCAGTAGAGAGTGAGCGGACGCTTCATCCCGCTCCGGATTGCATCCTCCACGATCGACTTGATGGGCGCGAAGCCGGTGCCGCTTGCCAGCAGGATAGCGGGCCGCTCCGACTCTGGCTTCAACCCAAAATTGCCGTACGGCAGCTCCATTTTGAGCGGCGTGCCAGGGACCAGCGCCGGCAACACCTTCTCGGAGAAGTATCCCCCCGGAACCGCTCGGACGTGCAGCTCCACGCCGTCGTTCTGGTGGGGCGGGTTCGCCATGGAGAAGCTGCGGCGTTTGCCGCCCTCCAGGATCAGCTCGAGGTACTGCCCGGCCGTGAACTTGACGCGCTTGCCCGCCGGGAACCGGACCTGGAGCACGGCCACATCGTCGGCCGGGCGCGTGATCCTGTACAGTTTGGCGTCCATCACTTTGCGGGAGGTCGGGTCCACCGCCCGGATGAAGGCGGGCGCGATGGCGACGTCCGAAAGCGGCTTCGCCTGGCAGAAGAGCGCCGTGCCGTCCGGGAACACGTCTTCGCTCACTTGGCCGGACACGAGCCCGCCGCGGCAGCTGCTGCAGACGCCCTTTCGGCAGGAATAAGGCAGCTCCCAGCCCGCGGCCTGCGCGGCCTCGAGGATCGTCGTGCCGTCCGGGCACGGGAAGCTGATCTCGGTTCCGGAGACCGTGACCGTGTGTGTCATGCCGGGCCGCTCCCGGCGATCAGCGCCAGCGCTTCCTCGATCCCGGTCGGGTCGGCAACGCCCTGCCCCGCGATATCGTAGGCACAACCGTGCGCCACGCTCGTGAACAGCACGGGCGAGCCGATCGCGAGCGCACTCGCCCGAAGCGGGCTAAGGAGCTTGATCGGGATATGTCCCTGGTCGTGGAACATCGCCACGTACGCGTCGTGCCGGCGTTGGCTGAGGAGGAGGTCGGCGCCGACCGGGCCATCGGCCCTGATCCCTCGCGCGGCGAGTTCGGCGACGGCGGGCCGGGTGATGCGCTCGTCCTCGTCGCCGAAGAGGCCGCCCTCGCCAGCATGCGGGTTGATGCCGAACACGCCGAGCGTGGGCTGGGCGATGCCGAGATCCCGGAGCGCGGCCGCACTCGCCTCTCCGGCCGCGACGACGAGGTCGACCGAGAGCCGTTCGAGCGCCGCCCGGGTGCTCTCGTGCAGCGTCGCGTGCACGATCCGGAGGCCGGCCGCGACCAGCATTAAGAAGACGCGCTCCTTCGGGGTGCCCGTGAGCTCGGCCAGCAGCCCGGAATAGCCGGAGAACGGGATGCCGGCCCGATTGATCGCCGTCTCGGAATGCGGGCAGGCCACAACGCCCGCGACCTCGCCCGCTTCGCACAGCCTGACCGCCTCGCGAACGTAGGCCACGGTCGCGGCCCCCGCGCGCGGGTCGAGGGTGCCGGGCCGGTACGCCTCGACGGGCAGCGCGTCGACGGCGCTGACGGGCAGGTCGTCCGCGATCCCGAACCGCGTCCTGCAATCGTCGATCACGTGCCGGTCGGCGACCAGGACGACGTCCCGGCCGGCGGCGCGGGCGCGGGCTGCCGCCTTGACGGCGAGTTCGGGACCGATCCCGTTGGGATCGCCGACCGCGAGTGCGATCCGTCGCATCGGCCGGATCTCAGAACGGGATGGCCACCAGCGTCTCGAACCGCGCGCTGTCGCAGATCGCGACGCGTTCGGCGAAGCGCAGCGCCCCCGTCTCGTCCTCGCGGACGCGGTCTCGATAGTAGCCGGTCGCGAACACGTCCATCTTGCCGTCGCGCATGACGCGGATCACCACGAAGGGTGTCTCCGTCACGGCCTCCTCGCCCGTGCGCGACACGACAGCGGACTGGCCGACGATGTGCCGGTAGCTCTGGCGTTCATAGATGTTCGCGTTGCGAAGCGCGAGAATGCGATCCTTCAGCATTCCGCGCGAGTCGGCGTAGATGATCCCGGCCTCGTAGCCGCGCTTCTCGTTCTCGGCCGTGGTAAGCTTGTAGAAGCCTCGGTCGAGGAAGAAGTCGGGCCACTCCTCGAGCCGGTTCGAGTCGATGCAGCGGGCGTATTCGGCGTTCAGCGCGCCGAGGCGCTGGTGGATAGAGGCGGCATCCATCTCACTCTCCCATCATTTCGCGGTACGCCTTCCAGAATCCCCGCACCGAGGCCTCGGTGGCGCGCGTCATCTGGCTCTCGACGACGTCGCCGCCCATCTCGACAATCGCCTCCTCCTCCGTTGCCGCCGCGATGCCCCGATGGACGAAGCCGCCGACGCAGCCATCCTCCATAGAGACGTAGCCGGCCGGGCCAACGAGGTTCGACTGCTTCAGCCGCAGCTTGCGAAGGTCGGGAGTGTCGTCCTCGAAGCCGAGATACGTCCAGTGCAGGTCCATTTCGTTTGTCCCCTTCGGGACGATCTGCCGGACGGCCAGGCAATTATGGATCTGCTGGAGGACGAAGGTCGGGAAGACGGACAGGATCTGGAGCTGGATGCCGTCATTGAACTCGTCGACGGTGTCGAGCAGGCTCGGGTCGACCAGCCGGAGGCGCTCGTTGTCCGACCGGAGCGACTGGTACGCATTGTCCGTGCCGCCCTTCGGCGCGTAGGACGCGCTCGCGTGGTTGCCGCCGCCCTCGCTCACGAAGACGCCGCCGCCCTGGCTCAACCGGGTGATCCGGAACGTCGCGAAGAACGTGTGCATCAGGCTCGCGTGGTAAGTGTCGCGAACGTTCTCGGCGTACAGCTTCCAGTTGTTCGGCAGCGCCTGCGTGAAACGGCCGATGATCTCGACCGGCTTGTGCAGCACGCGCTGCATCCGGAGCAGCACCTCGTCGCCGAGAAATTCCTCGATCGGCGGCACGTCGTCCGACAGGCTGCCGAATACGAGGCCGCAGATCGTCGTCACGCGAAGCTTCCGCGGCCTATGCTCCTCCGTGCAGAACGAGCTCGGCATCCCGCCGAGACCCGCGAAACCCTCGCGGAACGGCACGCCCTTCAGGTTGCCTTCGAGGTCGTAGCTCCAGGCGTGGTACACGCACTGGAAGTTCGGCACGTTGCCGCCGTCCTCCAGGCAGATGAGCGCGCCGCGGTGAACGCAGCGGTTCTCGAACGCGTACAGCTCGCCGTCCTTCCCGCGCGAGACGACCACCGGCATGTCGCCGACATGCGTGGTCCGGTAGTCGCCGGGAGACGGCACCTCGATCTCGAGGCAGAGGAAGTTCCAAACCGGACCCTGGAAGATGCGCTGCTGCTCGATCCGGTAGGTCTCGGCGTCCTCGTAGACGCGATACGGGACGCGGGTCAACGATGGGATCGACCACGCTCCGCCGTCACGGCTCGCGCTGGCAATAGACTCGGACATCCAAACCTCCCTGAATCCGTGTTGTTGACATCACTCTGGGGGACAGCCACCCGTTCCGTTACCTCGTGAGCGGCAGGCCCATTACGGCATCTAGTAAGCCAAGCCGGCAGCCTGCTTCTCCTGGGCCGCGCCGCGGAATTCGGTCAGATGCCGCGTGGTGGTCTGCTCCAGGAGCCCCACATCGGTGCCGATAGCGACGAAGCCCACCCCCGCATCCAGATAGCGCCGCGCCAGCGCCTGATCGGAGGTTAGGATGCCCGACGGCTTGCCCGCGCCACGAATCGCCTCAAGCCCTTGGGAAATGGCGTCCAGCACCTCTGGCGTCCCGGGACGGCCGAGGAAACCCATGTCGGCGGCAAGGTCCGAGGGGCCGATGAAGACGCCGTCCACGCCGTCCACCGCGGCGATCTCGCCGGCCTTTTCGAGAGCACTGAGGGTCTCCACTTGCACCAGGAGGCAGATCTCGGCATTGGCGGTCTGGAGATAGTCGGGAATGCGGTTGAAGGCCGAGGCGCGGGCCAGCGCCGCGCCCACGCCGCGCATGCCGTGGGGCGGATAGCGCACCGCCCGCACCAGGGCGCGCGCCTGCTCGGCGCTCTCCACCATGGGCACGAGCAGGCTCTGCGCGCCGATGTCGAGCACCTGCTTGATAAGCCACGCCTCGCCGATGGGCGGGCGCACCACCGCATGGCTCGCCGTGCCGATGGCCTGGAGCTGGGCGAGCAGGCTCGGAATGTCGTTGGGCGCGTGCTCGCCGTCCACCAGCAGCCAGTCATAGCCGGCGCCGGCGCAGATCTCGGCGGTGTAGGCGCTGGTGAGGCCGAGCCAGAGGCCGATCTGCGGCCGCCTCTCGGCGAGGGCCTGCTTGAAGAGGTTCCTGGGAGCGGGCATGGCGGGCCTCAGGCGAAATGGCAGCTGAGCGTGCCGAGGGGGCCGAAATCGGCGAAGATGGTGTCGCCGTGGCGGGCCTCCACCGGGCGGATGAAGGAGCCGGCAAGCACGATCTGGCCCGCCTCCAGTGCCCCGCCATAACAAGCGAGGCGATTGGCCAGCCAGGCGACGCCGCGCGCCGGATGGTTGAGCACCCCGGCGCCCAGGCCCGTCTCCTCCACCTCGGCGTTGCGGAACACGATGGCGCCCGCCCAGCGCAGGTCGTCCTTGGGCGAAACCGTGCGCGCGCCGGTGACGATGCCCGCATTGGCCGCATTGTCGGCGATGGTGTCGATGATGGTGCGCCCCTTGCCCGTGGCCGCGTCCACCCGGTGGATGCGGGTGTCGAGGATCTCCAGGGCCGGCGTCACATGGGCGGTGGCCTCGATCACGTCATAGAGTGTGACGCCCGGGCCCTTGAGTGTGTCCTTGATCATGAAGGCGAGCTCCGCCTCGATGCGCGGCTGGATGAAGCGGTCGGGCGCGATGGTGGCGCCGTCGTCGAAAGCCATGTCGTCGAACAGCACACCGGAATCCGGCGTCGTGATGTTGAGCGCATATTGCATGGCCTTGGAGGTGAGGCCGATCTTCCAGCCGATGATGCGCTGGCCGGCCTGAAGCTTCGTGCGCACCCATTCTGCCTGGATGGCGTAGGCGTCATCCAGGGTGGCGCCGGGATGCTTCAGCGAGATGAGGCCCCGCTGCGTGCGGGTGCGCTCGGCTTCATCGAGGCATGCGGCCTCCGCCGCGATCTGCGCCGGCTCAAGCATGGGTGGGCTCCTCGTCGATCACAGCGTTGGAGAGGGTGCCGAGGCCCTCGGCCTCCACCTCGATCACATCGCCCGGCTTCAGCCAGACCGGCGGGTCGAGCCGCGCGCCGGCCCCCGTGGGCGTGCCGGTGACGATCACGTCGCCGGGCACCAGGGTGGTGAAGGTGGAGATGTAGGAGATGATATGGCGGAAGGAGAAGATCATCCGCGAGGTGCGGTCGTGCTGGCGCACCTCGCCGTTCACCCGCGTCTCAAGGGCGATGTCGGCGATCTGGTCCTCGCCGGTGAACGGGATCAGCCAGGGCCCCATGGCGCCGGAGCGGTCGAAATTCTTGCCCTGTGTCACGTTGAACTTGGCATGGCGCACCCAGTCGCGCAGCGTGCCCTCGTTGCACAGGGAAAGCGCGGCCACATGGTCCAGCGCGTCGGCCTCGCGGATGCGTCGCCCGGCTTTGCCGATGACGACGACGATCTCGCCCTCATAGTCCAGCTGCGCCGATTCCGGCGGCCGCGCCAGCGCCTCGCCGTGCCCGACAAAGGAGCGGGCGAAGCGGATGAACAAGGAGGGCTTGGTGGGCGCCGCCTGGCCGTCCTTGTATTCGGCATTGCGGTCCGGAAAATTCACGCCGACGCAGATGATCTTCTCCGCGTCGGGCACCGGGATGTCGTAGCCAATGGCTGAGAGCGGTAGGTCCGGCGAGAGGCCTGAAGCCGCCTCCGCGAGCTGTCCCAGCGCGCCGTCGGCTATGGTCGCGCGCAGGCTCGGCCAACGGGCGCCATGGCGCGCAGACAGGTTGATGAGTCCATCCGCGCGTGCGAGGCCATAGCCCTTCTTCCCGTCCATGGTGAAGTTGACGAACCGTGTCATTTCATCTCCTCTGCCCGCAGCCGCGGCGGCGGATCGTGCGCGCGGTGCGGCGTGCAGGAGCGCTCAGGGCGCGATGATGGGCTGGGCCTTCAGGATGGGCTCGCAGATCTCGGTGCCGTTGAAGAGGCTGCCATGCTCGAACCAGGAGCGCGGCGCGGGCGCCCCCCACAGGGTCTGGCGCTGCGGGTCCTTCAGGTCCCACTTGATGGGCTCGAGGTCGGGATCCACCGTCTGGTAGTCCGAGCAGTAGATCTCGATGCGATGGCCGTCCGGATCGAGCACATAGAGGAAGAAGGCGTTCGAGATGCCGTGTCGTCCCGGCCCGCGCTCGATGTTCGCCAGATAGCCGGTGGTGGACATGAGGTCGAGCAGGTCGATGATGTTGAGCGGCGTCGGCACCCAGAAGGCGGTATGGTGCAGGCGCGGGCCGCGGCCATTGGTGAAGGCGATGTCGTGCACACCGCCCTTGCGGTGCATCCACGCCGCCCACAGGCGCTTGCTCTCCTCGTCCTCGGTGTATTCGGTGACGCGGAAGCCCATCTCGTTGTAGAAGGCGACGGAGGCGTCCACGTCCTTGGTGAAGCAGTTGAAGTGATCAATGCGCAGTGGCTTCACGCCGTGATAAAGCGCATACTTCTGATGAATGGGCGCGAGCCGGTCCATCTTGAAGTAGAATTCGAGGGGCGTGCCGAAGATGTCTTCGGTGCGCAGGGTGCGGCCCTGGAACGGGCGCTCCACCCAGCGGGCGGACAGGCCCTTGGCCTCGAACCAGTCCTTGGCCTTGTCGAGGTCCTCTTCCGAATAGACCTTCATGCTGAGCGCCTCCACCATGGCTTCGGCGCCCTTGCGCAGCACGAGGCAATGATGGCCGCGTTCCTCCAAGGCGCGCAGGTGGATGGTGGCTTCATCCTCATGGGTGATCTGAAGGCCCAGCGTGCCGGCATAGAAAGCCCGGCTGCGGGCGAGGTCGGTCACCACCAGCTCCACATGGCTGAGCCGGACCACGTTGAAGCTCGGATAGAGGTTCGGGGCGGGAATGGGCACGTCTTCCTCCAGATTTTCTTTGATTGGGGCGCCTGCAGCTTGGCGCGGCCGGCCTTGTCCTGCGACCCGCGATCAGCCGCCGAGGCGGGGAATGGGATGGTCCGCCGTGGCGAAGGCCACGTTCTTGGTTTCCATGTAGAAATCGAACGACCAGTCACCGCCATCGCGGCCGATGCCGGAGCTCTTCACCCCGCCGAAGGGGGTGGGAAGGTGGCGCACATTCTCCGAGTTCACCCAGAGCATGCCGGCCTCCAGGCGATCGGTCATGCGCAGGGCGCGGCCGAGATCGGAGGTCCACAGATAGCCGGTCAGGCCATAGGCCACGTCGTTGGCTAGGGCGAGAGCATCGGCCTCGTCGTCGAACGGGATGGCGGTGAGGACGGGACCGAAGATCTCCTCCTGGGCAATCCGCATCTTGTTGGTCGCATTGGTGAAAAGCGTGGGCGCCAGGTAGCAGCCGCCGCCCGGGCCTGCCACCTTCTCGCCACCGGCGGCGACTGTCACGCCTTCCTCGCGGGCGAGGCGCATATAGCCCAGCACCTTCTCCTCATGCACCGGGTGGATGAGCGGGCCCACCACGGTCTCCGGATCGAGCGGGTGACCCACCTTGATGCGCTGTGCCTTCTCCGCCACCTTCTGGGTGAAGGCGTCATAGATGCTGCGCTCCACCAGGAGCCGGGAGGACGAGGTGCAGCGCTCGCCATTGAGCGAGTAGATCATGAACACGGCCGCATCGGCGGCGCGCTCCAGGTCGGCGTCGGCGAACACGATCACGGGGTTCTTGCCACCCAACTCGAAATGCACCCGCTTCAGCGTGGCTGCGCCCTGGCGCATGATGTGCGAGCCGGTGCGGCTCTCGCCCACAAAGCCGATGGCCTTGATGGCGGGATGCTCGGTGAGCGCCTTGCCCGCCTCCTCGCCGAGGCCGTTCACGAGGTTCCACACGCCCTTGGGCAGGCCTGCGCCCTCGGCGATCTCCACCAGCAAGCGCGCGGTGAGCGGCGAGAATTCCGCCGGCTTGTGCACCACCGTGCAGCCCGCTGCCAGAGCCGGCGCGATCTTCCAGGTGGACAGCATGAAAGGCGTGTTCCACGGCGTGATTACGCCCACCGGGCCGATGGGGGAACGGCTGGTGATGTTGAGCTGGCCCGCGGCGCGCAGCGATTGTCCGTCACGTGCTTCCGGCGCACGGTCGGCGAAGAAACGGAAATTTTCCGCCCCGCGCAGGGCCGCCTTGGACATGAAGCGTAGCGACTGCCCGGTGTCCATGCATTCGACCAGGGCAATCTCCTCGGCCCGTGCCACGATGGCGTCGGCAATGCGGTGGAGCAGCGCTTTGCGCTTCTCGCCGGGCATGGCCGCCCAATCCTCGAACGCCGCCTTCGCCGCCCGGGCGGCGCGATCGATATCCTCAGCCCCGCCGCGGGCCACGCTGGCGAGCGGCTTCAGGTCGACCGGCGACGGGGTCTCAAAGGTTTCCCCGCTCGCCGCCGGCACGGCCTCGCCATTGATCTGATTGAGCACGCCATCCTTGCGGAAGCGCTCAAGATAACGGTCGGCCTTAGAGAGATTTTCTTCGAGCGTAGGCATGAGATCCTCCTTGCCCCGTCTTGACGCGGGTCTGACTATTTTATGTTGGCGTTACACGCTGGCGGCAACGCGCAGGCGCTGATGGATAGCGTTTTTCTTCCAGCTCAGCGCCGAGTTGATCTCACTGATCTCCAGCGAAAGCGCGAAGTACGATGTCGCAAGTAGGGGCTCGAGATAGCGCGAAGCTGTCGCGAATAGATCCTCCCCCATCTCCCGGACCCGTTCGAGGGCGCGCCCCTCGCCGATGCGCACGTGAATATGGATAAAGCTGTTTCGCGGATCGAGATCGGCGACGGCATAGTAGCGCGCCACCAGCGCGCGCACCCGTAATGCTCCCAGCTCGAACATCCCGCTTTCCAAGGCTGCGGAATGGAGCACGCGGCACAGGCCTTGGAGGTCGGCGGCCGCTTCGAGATTTTCAGAACATTCGAGCGTGATGTGCGGCACGGTTGTCAATCCTTCAAACCTGATATAAATAACATGTTAAATATCTCGCGGCCTGTCAATGGCCGGCCGCAGCGCGGCGCTATTCCGCCACGCAAATAAGGGCAAGCAAGCAACAATGGGCGGTGCGCAAAAGGTAGATACGCCGTGTCCCGGTGCTCCGCGCAGTCGCGAAAGGGGAGGATCCGGATGAGAAAGCGCGGCCTCAACGGAGACGCCGCCGCCGCGCGGTCGCAGGCCAACGCCCGGCGCGCCAATGCGGCGTCTCAGCCGACGTTGCGCGACTTCCCCCAGTCCCTGCCCATGTCGCTGCTGCGCGCGCGGGAAGCCGTGATGGTCCATTTCCGCCCGCACTTGCACGGCGTCAATCTCACCGAGCAGCAATGGCGCGTGCTGCGCGCGCTCATGGGCACTGGATCGATGGAGGTTCAAGCGCTGGTCGATGCGGCATTCCTGCTCGGCCCGTCCCTCTCCCGCATCCTTAAGGACCTGGAGGCGCGCGGCTTTGTGCTGCGCCGCGTTTCGGAAAAGGACATGCGGCGCGGCCACATTTCCATCAGCCAAAGTGGACGCCAGCTTGTGGAGGAGTCGGGCGTGCAGTCCGAAGCTATCTACGCCGAAATCACGCACCGTTACGGCGCCGACAAGCTCGCGCGGCTTCAAGCCATGCTGCGGGACCTGGAGAGCGTATTGGCCGCGCCGTTATTCGATGCATCAAAACCCGACGAGGCGGGCCGGCAGAGCGCCAAACCACGCGCGAAAGAGGGCTGAGCATGGGATCGCTCCACATGGCAGCGCAGGACTTTCGCCTCTTGGTGCGGGTCTCCCGGCCGGACCACATCAACAAGCTGATCACAAATAAAATAACAACTGATCATCATTCAAAAAGGTCACAATAGTAACAACGTTAGACAAAACTAACGCCTGAATAAAAATCACAATAGGGAGGGTTCAGTAATGCGAATTCCGATGGATTTCACGCCCGTGCGGCGCGCCCGACGGCAATGG
The DNA here is from genome assembly GCF_043195195.1 of Roseixanthobacter psychrophilus. Classification (NCBI taxonomy): domain Bacteria; kingdom Pseudomonadati; phylum Pseudomonadota; class Alphaproteobacteria; order Hyphomicrobiales; family Xanthobacteraceae; genus Roseixanthobacter; species Roseixanthobacter psychrophilus. The sequence goes on along the minus strand of NZ_JBAFWT010000049.1, from coordinate 10,271 downwards.
GAGAGCCACCGGCTGTTCTTGTTGGGACTGCTGGCACTGTTTGCCACAGGACTTCCAGCTTACGGCGAGACCGATTTCCCAGACCGGCCGATCCGCCTTATTGTGCCGTTCGGACCGGGCGGTTCAACCGACGTGGTTGGACGTGCGCTCGCTGAACAAGTCGGCAAACAGCTGGATCGAACCGTGGTCGTCGAGAACAAGCCGGGCGCGGCAGGCTCCATCGGGCTTCGCGCCATCGCCCAATCGACGCCTGATGGACTCACCTTTGCTCTCGGATCCACCGGGACGCTCGCGATCAATCCCATCGTCGACACCCATCTCCCGTACAATCCCAAGACCGACCTGGAGCCGGTCGCTCTCTTCGCCTTTGTCTCGAACGTCTTCGTGATCTCTCCGGATCAGAAGTCCAAGACGTTGGCGGAGTTCATCGCCGCGAGCAAAGCGCATCCCGGCACGTTCAACTATGGCTCCCCGGGGATCGGCCATACGTCCCACCTCCTCGGCGAACTGCTCAAGCTGGACACCGGCGCGGACATGACGCTCATCCCATACAAGAGCGACAATGAGGTCAGTCAGGACCTCCAGTCCGGCCGCATCCAGGCGGCCTTCATGACCCTGATCGCCGCAACACCTCTGATCCAATCGGGCGCGGCGCGGCCACTCGGGCTCGTCGCGCCCCAGCGATCGCCCAAATTCCCAGAAGTTCCCACGTTCGCGGAGCAGGGATACAAGTCTCTGCAGAATTCAGCCTGGTTCGGCGTCGTCGCCCCCCGCGGAACACCGGCGCCGCTGGTCGCCAAGTTTGCGAAGGCGATCGAGAAGGCCGTTGCAACCCCCGAGATGAAGCAGATCCTCGTCCGCATCGGCCTCGATCCGACCTATCAGGGGCAGGACGAATTCAAACAATATATCGCTGCCGAGACCGAAAAGTGGGCCAAGGTCGTCGAAGCCAGCGGCATCCCCAAGCGGTGAAATAGCTGTGAAGCTTCCCATCTTTTGGAGGGAGCCGTCGCGCTATCCGACCAATCTGCTGCCGCGAACAGCTTTTGTCTGTCTGCGGCAGCAAGACCGCCGGCCGCCAGGACGTCACCCAGCCAGAAGCCCGGCGACCTCCCGCCCTGACGAAAAGCGCGGCTTTGTACGGCGCCTGACGAACAAAATGGGGACTCCGGCAAAAACTGCCCCCTCGGCACCGGCCGCGCGATCAAGGGGGTGGGCGCTCGTTGCACGAGCCGTCTGGATGCCACGAACGAGCCGGCTCCCTGAGCTGTCCTCAAGGACACACGAGCTAAGCGCTATGACTTTTAGACAAATTTAGAATTTAGTTAGTTGCTTATGACAACGATATAATGTACTCGTTAAGCAACTAGGCTACAGACATGGTAATAGCACCCGACATCAACACCCAAAACCACTCGGAGGCGCCGGAGGCAAGCGGTGCAGCCATCGAACAGTTTCGGCGCCTTGCAACAGTACGCCTCTTCGTGCTGTCGCATATCGCAACAAGAGCGGCAGAGGCGAGATATAGCCGGGTCGCGGGACTGCGACTGACCGAGGCGCGGATGCTGCTCGTGCTTGGCATTTTTGGCCCATCAACCCTGGATCGCGTCTTGCGTGAAATGAGCCTGGAGAAGGCTCTGGCCAGCAGAAGCGCTTCAAGCCTGGTCGATCGGGAATTGATTCGCAGGCGTCCTCATGGGAATGACGGCCGCGCAGTGGAGCTGTCGCTCACCGAGCGGGGTCGCAGCGTATTCGAGAAGCTCTATGGCGCCATTCTCGGGTGGAACGAGGAATGGCTGTGTGTATTGGAGGGTGCTGAACGGACGACGTTCCTAAACTGCATCGAAAAACTGATCTGCGCCGCGCGGCGGAAAGCATCCGAAGCGGACGAAGCGCAGGTTGTTGGAGCTCAATTATGAGTATGGAGCGGATAGCTGCTAGGCTCCGGGAGTTTCCCCGCGCCGCGAGAGTGGCGTCGGTGGAATATGAGGCGCCCAACATCCGATCGCTCAGGCTGGTGCCAGCCGACGGCGCCGCATGGCCGGCCGCCGGGGCCGGCGCCCACATAGATTTGGAGCTCCCAAACGGGCTCGTACGTCAATATTCCATCGTTAATCCGGCCGAAGAAAATTGTTATAGGATCGCTGTTCTGCGCGCTCCCCAGAGCAAAGGCGGCTCCGCCTATATTTTCGACAGCTTGCACCAAGGCGCCGAACTATCGATCCGCGGGCCACGGAATAATTTTCTTCTAAAAGAAAGCCCCTGCTCCGTCTGTCTCATTGCAGGCGGGATCGGCGTTACGCCTCTCCTTTCCATGGCGCAAGTGCTCGCCCATGGCGACCGGCCGTGGCGGCTTTATTATTGCGTGCGTGATCGGGCGAGCATCGGATTCAACGATATTCTTGAGCATCTTGAGCAAAACATCTCGCTTCATATTGATGCTGAGATGGGAGCAGCACCCTCCGTGGAAGAGATCATCAGGTTAGAGCCGGATAGCGATTATTATTGTTGCGGCCCAGCCCCAATGCTAGCGGCGTTCCGAACCGCGACGGCAATGCTTCCCCCGGACCGGGTCCATCTTGAATCTTTCGGCCCGGCGGCGAACGAGGGTGCCCCCAACGAAGCCTTTACGATCGAGCTCGTGAGAAGTGGCCTGCGTTTGATCGTTCCTCCGGAAAAAACAATCATCACTGTTCTGCAAGAGGCTGGCATTCCTGTTCTTTATTCCTGCCTCAATGGAATGTGCGGCACATGCGAGATAACCGTTCTTGAAGGCACGCCGGATCACCGCGATTCGATACTTATGGAAGACGAACGCCGGGAAGGAAAGACGATGATGGTGTGCTGTTCACGCGCGAAGACGCCGACGCTGGTGCTCGATCTATAAGCGCGAAAGCGCGAATGACTAGCCCGAAATCGCCAGCTGAAAATATGCAAGCCGGAGAGATTAGAAGGCGATAGACGGCCGTAAGTTTACCGGAGGGTCGTGTATCTCGTTGGGGGATCAACTGCCTCGGCGAAACAGCACCCCCGAAACCAGGAAAGGGATACGTTATGCTCGACGCTGACATTGATATTTCCGCACGTGTCCAAGACGACTTGATTCACACGACGATGTACACCGACCCCGGTGTGTTCGAAATCGAGATGAAAAAGCTGTTCTACGACGGCTGGGCATTCGTGGGTCACGAGTCGGAAATTCCGAATCCCAATGATTATGTCACTCGCATGATCGGCCGCGAGCCCATCATCATGGTCCGCACCCGCGACGGCACGATCAGCGTGGTCTCCAACCGATGCGCGCACCGCGGAAACATGCTGTGCCACCAACATGTGGGCTCCAGTCGGAGCTTCACCTGCGAATACCATGGATGGACCTTCAGTCATCAGGGAGATTTGATCGGTGTCCCGCTTCCGGGCGGATCGCACAAAGATCCCGCCTGCCTAGGTCTTCAAAAGCCGGCGATGGCGGGCGAATATGGCGGATTCATCTTCATCACCTTCAATCCTGATGCCCCGAAGCTGGAAGATCATCTGGGTCCGGCGAAAGATCTAATCGACCGCTTGGTTACATTGTCGCCCACAGGGAAGATCATGCTTTCAGCCGGCTGGCTGAAACAGCGCTTTCGCTGCAATTGGAAGATGTTGCCGGAAAACTCCACCGACGGTTATCATGCGCCGTTTACCCATGCGTCATTTGTCAGGGTATTCGCGCCCGAATCCCAATACAAGATGCTTTCGGAGACCGAAGATCAACGCCAGTCAAAAACGGTCGACTGGGGCAGGGGCCACGTCGCAATTGATCATGCGCCGTCATACAAGGTCCCACTTCAATGGTTAGGCATAACAGAAGAAAAAGAACAAGATTATGTCGCAGCGATGAAAGCTGCGTACGGCAATGAAGACGCCATTCGAAAGCTGGTGGCGGGACCGCCTCATGCATCCGTGTTCCCGAATCTCTTCCTTGGCGAGATGAACATTGGCATCTTTCAGCCGATCAGCGTGGACGAATGCATTTTGTGGCATACGCCTGTGCTGCTCGACGGCGTACGGAAGGAAATGAATGCCAGAATAATTCGCCAATCGCAGGCTGCCATGGGGCCAGCCTCATTCCTTCTGGCGGACGATGCAATCATCTCGGAACGTCAGCAGGTCGCCGCTGGAGGGCGTGGCGGCTGGATGGATGTCAGCCGTGGCCGGATGCGCGAAGAAAAGCGCGGGAATGCCCTGTGGGGCCACATTAGCGACGAAACCACCAACCGCGGGTTCTGGTCACACTACCTCAAGGTGATGCAATCATGATGTCCGAACCGCAACTGGCTGCGCCAAAAGAGATAACGATGCTTGAACGCCAGCACATCGAAAGCTTCCTTTATCTCGAGGCGAAATATGCGGACGAGGCCCGGTATGATGACTGGGAAGCTTTAGTCGAGCCGGACTTTTTCTATTGGGTTCCCGCTGGAGACGTTCCCGATCCCGATCCCGACACCACTATCTCGGTGATCGCTGACAACCGGCGCCGCCTGAAGAACCGGATCGCTCAGCTCAAGACGGGTCTGCGCTTGGCACAGCAGCCCGCCTCGCCCATGCGCCGGCTCCTGTCCAACTTCCAAATCGAAGCACTGAACGAAACTGAACTCGGCGTCTGGTGCAACTTTGCATTGTTTGAGTATCGCATTCAGGCGACGCGAGAAATGACCATCTGGGCCGGACGCTATGAATACAGACTGCGTCGACGAGGTGAAACCTTTGGCTTGTTCTACAAGCGGGTGGATCTGATCAATGCGAGTGATCCGCTGCCGACGCTGGCCTTTCTGATTTGATGACGGGGTGAAAAATGATCTCTCCTGCACTGATGCTCCACCGGATCGCGCGGAACTACGGCGACAAGACGGCTTTCTTTTGTGGCGACAAGTCACGCTCATGGGCCGAAATGAACGATCGGTCCGCGCGTCTAGCGGGAGGCTTGCTCGCTATTGGCGCCAGAAAAGGCGATCGGGTCGTCATCTTGGGAAAAGACTCTTTGGAAGTCTTTGAGCACTACTTCGCTTGCATGAAGTCAGGTCTGGTGCGGGTATCCGTCAACTGGCGATACGCACCCGGCGAGATCGCTCATATCCTTAAGGATTGCACCCCGCAGATTGTGCTCGTCCAAGCGAGCCTCGTCGGGATGCTCGGGGAGGCGCTCGAGATGGCCGGGCTTGAGGGCCAGTGCAAGCTGATCGGATACGGCGGCGCGCATGGACTTGCCAGAGACTATGAAGATCTGATCGCGGGATCCGCGCCGCTCGAGCCTCAGAAGGTAGATCCGCACGAACCTCTGGTGGTGAGTTATACTTCTGGAACATCCGGCGTGCCCAAGGGCGTTGTTCATAGCGTCAGAAGCGTTGCCCTTATCTTATACCAGGGCGCGGTCTCGCGCGGCCTGACCACGGATGATGTCTGGTATCCAGCCATCAGCTCATCTTGGATGGCGTCGGCTCTTACCATGATTGGATTGGTCAACGGCATGACCACGGTGGTCATGGATGGAAGCTTCGACGTGGATAGCTTCATCAAGGAGGTTCAGCGCCACAAGGTGACCGCCACGCTCCTGGTGCCGACACTGATCCGGCGGGTTCTGGACCGCTGCGAAGGACGCGAGCAGGTTCTCTCGTCGCTGCGGCTGCTGGCATATGGCTCGGAGCCGATCACGGTGAGCCTGCTGAAACGCGTCACGCGCACCCTCAATGCCAAAGTGCTGCAAACCTACGGGCTGACGGAGGCCGGCTGGCTATGTCACCTGACGCCCAATGACCACCTCATGGCGCTCTCGGGCAAGCCTGACCTGCTCCGCTCGGCGGGGCGGCCGGGCGGTATGTACGAGATCTCCATCCGGGGCGAGCGGGGAGAGGAATTGCCCAGCGGCGAAGTCGGGGAGATCTGGGTCAGAGGCGAGACGACTATGCTCGGCTACTTGAACCTGCCCGAGCTGACGCGGCAAGTGCTGGTCGGTGACTGGCTAAGAACACACGATATCGGCCGGATCGACGCGGATCGCTATTTATATCTCATCGATCGGAAAAATTTCATGATCATTTCCGGCGCAGTGAATATTTACCCGTCCAGTGTGGAAGCGATCCTGGAGCTTCATCCCGGCGTTGATGAAATTTGTGTGGTTGGCGCGCCGCATCCGCAGTGGGGCGAAGCGGTCGTGGCGGTCATCAAGCCGCGTGACGAACAAAGCTTGCCGAGCGTGGACGAGCTGCGCGCGTTTGCCGAGGCGCGGCTGAGCCGCATGGAGCTACCGAAGCATGTGGTGGCGCTTGAGGATTTCCCGCGCACCAGCACGGGCAAGGTGAATAGGCGCGCCATTCGGGACCATGTGCACGCCCAGGCGCGCGGACTGCCCTGGTGGCAGGGTGAAAAGGTCGAGCTATGACGCGCTCGCGAACCGCCCCTTACGCAGCTATCGCTGGCCTCGGCTTCAGTGAACTGGCGAGGACGGATATTGGAACGCCGCGTGACCTCGCGATCGATGCGGTTGTGGCGGCAGTTCGGGATTGCGGGCTGATGCTTTCGGATATTGACGGGCTGATGCTGACTTGCAGCCCATCGGCGCCCCTGAACACCCTGCCTCTACGGCTGCGGGAAGATCTTGGGCTGGGTGATTTGAAGCTTCTCGGAAATTTGCAGGTTGAGGGCGCGTCCGTTGTGGCGTCCATCCAACATGCCAGTCTTCACATCCAGCACGGGATGGCCAGCACCGTCGCGTGCGTGTTCGCGGACGCGCCCCTTCGCCCCGGGCGGGAAAAGGGCAGCACCGCCTATAACCGCGTCATGCCACTGTCGGGACTGGGCGACTGGGAGGAGGCTTATGGTCTTTACGGCGCGGCGGGACCTTATGCTCTGGCGGCCCAACGTTACCTTCACCGTTATCACTTGAGCCGATCCGATCTGGGCCACTACGCCATTGCGTGCCGTAAATGGGCCCGTGACAATCCCAATGCGTTGCTCCGCGACCCGCTTGAGAGCGCCGATTACCTCAGCTCGCCCTTTGTCGTCTCTCCGTTCCGCGTTCTGGATTGCGCCTACCCTGTCAATGGCGCCATCGCCGTGATCCTCACCACCTGCGCGCGCGCCAACGATCTGAAGCAGCCGCCGGTCTTTCTCCACGCCTTTGCCCAGGGTCATCCGCGCGCGGGGAACATGGCCGGCCTTGAGCCGGAGCTTGAATCCGGCGGCAGCCTTGCGGCCGATGGCCTTTGGCGCGCTGCCGGCATCGGCCCGGAGCATGTGGAGATGGTGCAGGCTTACGACGCATTCTCTTATGTCGGGCTTCTGGTGCTAGAAGAATACGGCTTCTGTCCGCGCGGAGAGGCGGCTCATTTCGTGGCCGACGGACAGACCTCACCCAGGGGGCGGTTGCCCATGAACACGGGAGGCGGGCATCTGTCCGGTTTTTATCTTCAGGGGATGACGCCCGTTTCGGAAGCCGTCATCCAGGCGCGGGGCCAGGGCGCTGCCAGACAATCCTCTCGAAACAACCTCATCCTGATCACCGGCGCTGGGGGCCGGCTTGACTATCATGCCGCGATCCTCGCGAGCCCCCATGAGGAGATATGACCATGAGCCGGCGCCATTCATCATTCATCGAGGCCTTTCAACACTTTTGCAGCAGCAGGGAGCTGCGCTATGCGCGCTGCCCGGTCTGCCATGCGCCGCTCCCATATGCCCAGCGCGTTTGCCCGCAGCATCCGGAGGATGAAGTGGAATGGCATGAAGCATCCGGGAAGGCAGTATTGCACACCTCTGTGGAGTATCGCATTGGATATAATAAGAATAAGCCCGCCCCTTATCAGGTTGCCGTCGTGGAACTGGAGGAAGGACCTCGCCTTGTAGCGACGCTGGAACCCGCAGCAGACGGCCAGATACAGATCGGTGCGCCCCTAAGCGCAGGGTTCGACGCGGAAGGGCGGCTCGTGTTTCGGGCCGAGCGTGAGATCGATCGCCATTCCCGTCGGGATCTGGCGCTTATGTGATAGTGCTGACTCACCACCGAGCGCTTCTTTGGTAAAACACTGCAACACCGAGCATATATTAAATAAAGGACATTGAATATCATACGCAGATCAGATTGCGCCTAGTTTTAAGAGGTGTACAGAATATAGGGCGCTACTTTTGTATCAGTCCATAGTTAATTTTAGAATTGAATTATTTCAATAAATTTAGGAACGAATAGGCAGTCTGCACGAAAGCGGCAGATGATAAAGGGAGGACATCGGATGGGCCGAAAAAATGCGAAGGAATTTCTTTCGGGCGCTCTCTTCGTGGCGCTTGGAATGTTTTTTTTGTGGCAGAGCCAGGGGTTGCAGACGGGTTCCGCGCGGAGCATGGGCCCGGGCTATTTTCCTCAGATCCTCTCCATCCTGGTGGCTATACTCGGCCTGATCATCGCCATCAGCGGATTGCTGTGTAAGATCAGTGCGGAAACCTCGGTCAACATCGCCTGGCGCGCTTTCGCGATCCTTACGCTGTCCTTGGTTTTGTTTGGCATTCTCCTCCGCCCGCTCGGCTTTGTTCCCACACTCGTTCTCATCGTGTTTCTCTCAGCCATGGCCAGCCGGAAGTTCCGTCTTCATTCCGCCGTCCTGCTCTCCGCCGGGGTGACGGCGTTCTGCTGGGCGATTTTCGTCGCAGGCCTCAGACTTCCTTTGCCACTGGTTGGCGATCTCATCGGCGGAAGATAGGGAGGCGCAAGTGGAACTTTTCGATCATCTTCAGCTCGGGTTTTCGGTCGCGCTGTCCTTTCAAAACCTGCTTTACTGCTTCATCGGCGCATTCCTTGGCACGGTCATCGGCGTGCTTCCCGGCCTTGGGCCAGTGGCCACCATTGCAATGCTTCTGCCGCTCACCTTTGGCCTGCCACCGGTCTCGGCGCTGATCATGCTGGCGGGCATCTATTACGGTGCGCAATATGGGGGGTCCACGACGGCGATCCTCATCAACCTGCCGGGCGAAAGCTCCTCAGTGGTGACCGCTCTCGACGGCTACCAGATGGCGCGCCGAGGACGTGCAGGGGCGGCGCTCGCCACCGCGGCGCTGGGTTCGTTCTTCGCAGGCACGGTCGCGACCATTCTTCTTGCGCTGTTCGCGCCACCCCTGGCGCACGTCGCACTTCAGTTTGGGCCGACAGAGTATTTCTCCCTCATGGTGCTTGGTCTCATCGCATCGGTGGCCTTGGCCTCAGGCTCTATGCTCAAGGCCATCGCCATGATCGTGCTCGGTCTATTGCTCGGGCTTTCCGGCCAGGACATCTATACTGGTGCGGCACGCTTCACCTTTAACCTGCCCGATCTTGCTGACGGCTTTGACTTCGTGGCGCTCTCCATGGGCATGTTCGGCATTTGCGAGATCATCCGGAACCTCGAGAATGAGAGCGAACGCTCGGTGGTTTCCGCCAAGGTCGAGGGCCTCGGCCTCACCGGCGCGGAGATGCGGCGGATCATCGGCCCGGTTCTTCGCGGGACGGCCCTTGGGTCTATCTTGGGCATCCTGCCAGGAGGCGGCGCAATTCTCTCCTCCTTCGCCTCCTATTCCTTGGAGAAAAAACTCTCTGATCGGCCAAGCGAGTTCGGACGCGGCGCCATTGAAGGGGTGGCAGGCCCGGAGAGCGCCAACAATGCCGGCGCTCAAACATCCTTCATCCCGATGCTCACCCTCGGCATTCCCTCGAACCCCGTGATGGCGCTGATGGTTGGCGCCCTGATCATCCAGGGCATCACGCCAGGGCCGAACGTCATCACCGATGAGCCCGACCTGTTTTGGGGCGTCATCGCGTCGATGTGGATCGGCAACCTGATGCTCCTGCTGCTGAACCTGCCCCTCATCGGCATGTGGGTGCGGCTTCTGACCGCGCCGTACCACCTGATGTTTCCAGCCATCGTCGCCTTCTGTTGCATCGGCGTCTATAGCGTCAACAACAATGTCGCGGACGTCTATACGATGGCGATATTTGGAGTGCTTGGATATGTTCTGGTCAAGCTGGACTGCGAGCCGGCGCCGTTGCTGCTGGGATTCGTCATTGGCCCGATGATGGAGGAGTATCTGCGCCGCGCCATGCTGATTTCCCGCGGAGATCCGATGGTCTTTCTGAGCCACCCGATCTCCGCGATGCTCCTCGCCATCGCCGTATCCGCCCTCTTGCTTGTGCTTCTTCCGACAGTGAGGAAGGGGCGGGAAGAAGCATTCACCGAATGACAAGAGATGCATCTGTCGCGTGGCACTTAATT
>NZ_JBAFWT010000048.1:0-25781 GCF_043195195.1 Roseixanthobacter psychrophilus | reverse complement strand
TTAGGCCGCGACCACGACATCAGGTCGACAAGAGCCTCCTTGCCATCCGCCTGAACGACAAACCGGCGAGGATTGATCACCGATACGTTCGGTCCGCCACGATCTTCGCCTGCCGGTATCTCCGGAAAGCGGGCGCGACGCCCCCGGCTCACAGCGCGACCTCACTGGCGGCAAGATCGAGCCCCCATTGATCGATCGCCGCATCGACCAGCTCCTGGCTATCTTCCAGATGCTCCAGATAGATGTACGTGCTCTCGATACGGCTATGTCCCATCAGCCGCTGCAGCTTGAGCAGGGGATCACCGATCAGTCGACGCCAAGCCTGCCCAACCTGCTCGCTTCGGTTATCGATCACCCAGCCGATCTGCTCTCGCAACAACAGCGTCAGCATATGAACGGCAAAACTGTGCCGCAGCATGTGCGGGGTCACCTCGATGTCGAGACCGAACCGTTGGCACCGCGCGCTCGCCCGCAGGAACACCGCTTCCCATGCCGCCATCGGCATCGGGAAGCCGCCTTCGGTCAGCCACAGCGACAGCGGCATGTTGCTCCCGTTGTGAACGAGCCGGGCTCGTTCCAGCGGCGTCAGCATGTCGATGCTGACGCGCGCGGTCTCTCGGTCGCTGACGATGCGCATCGACCGACGATCGTATTCGACGACCCGGATCGCCCGATCGATCCGGGCAACGCCATTATGCATGCCATATCGGACCAGCGTATTGGCCCGTTCCAGAGCGATATAGTCATGCAACTGCCGCACAAGACGGAGCGGCAGCCGGATCTCTCTCCCTTTTTGCCCCTTCGCAGCGGCCGCCGCCAGCCGGAAGGGAACCGACCGAGCACCGGTCGGTTGAGCCGACTCGTACCTCGGCAGCTCCGTTTCAAGCAGGCTCGACGCCTCCTGAAGGCGCAGTCCGGTCGTAATCAGCAATTCCGCGAACAAGGCGTTGCGTTCACTGTTTCGCCCACGCCAGGAAGGATCTTCCCGTCCGTCAGGAAGGCGGCCACGCAGACCGACATCACGGAACAGCCTGTATCGGGCGAGGTCGAGGAACCGCATGTTGCCCCGCCGCGCTCCGGTCTCCCGCGCACTGTTTGCCGAGACTGTTTTGACGGCGCCGCTTGGCGCAAATCGTGTCCAGAACTGCCGATAGGTGAAGGGAGCTGTCTCGATGAGCTTTTCGTCGACGGCCCAGCGATAGAGCTTATCGAGAGCGGCAATCGAACGGTTCCACGAACCGGCCGAGATCCGATAAGACGGTTCCGACAGACGCCGCGCCTCATGGAAGGCCGCAATGTCTCCCCGGTCGGCTTGCCAGGCGGATTTTCCGTCACGACGTTCGGAAAGAAAGCGCAGCCAGACCGCAATATCGCGGCCATAGGCCCGCAAACTGTTCATCGACCGCACGCCCATCGTCGGACAAGCGCGGAAGAAACGGTTCAACTCGTGATCGTAGCTGCCGTCATCGCGGAGAATGAACGGCATGCCATCGACAAGCCCCAGGGACTCCGCGCCTCCGATTTCGACCGCCGAGAGAGCATGGACCATGCCACCAACCGTAGCGGATCTCTGTAGCGCCGAAAGATCAGTGAAGAAGAGCTGCGGTATCGAATTCTCCTTGGCCGCGATTTTCCCGCCGGGACGGGCTCGAGCCCGCCCCGGCGGGAAAATCGCATCGCCTCACCTTGAGCGGGGAAGGATGTCATTGGCGTTGATCCTACGCTGCAAAGGTCACAGCGATGAGACGGAACACAGAGTCTGGATAACGTCCAAGTGCCACGGCCTGGCGCCTTCCACGTCCCGATCAATTTCGCCCGCACTGCCGCCCATGAGCTGTCGCATTGGACGGGGGCACGGACGCGTCTCGGACGCGACCAGAGCGGGCAATTCGGCTCTAAGCCCTACTTCGTCGAGGAATGCGTGGCCGAGCTCTCGGCCGCCTTCGTCTGCGCGTCGATCGGCATCGTCCCGACCGTGCGCCATGCCGACTATCTCGGCGCCTGGTTGGACATCGTTCGCGAGGACAATCGTGCCATCGTCCGCGCTGCCAGCGCCGCCTCCAAGGCAGCCGACTATCTACTGACCCTGCTTCCGGACGCTGATGGATTGGCAGACGAGGACGCGGACGGCGACAAGCAGGAGGTGGCGTGATGCGCGGCCCCCTGCCCGGACCCAAACCGACTGAGCCGTTCCGTGTCCTCAGCCTCGGCGCCGGCGTACAGTCGACCACCCTCGCCCTGATGGCCGCGCATGGTGAGCTGGGGCCCCTTCCCCACTGCGCCATCTTCGCGGACACCGGCTGGGAGCCACGCGCGGTCTACGATCATCTCGCCTGGCTCCGTTCGGAGGCGGTCCTGCCATTTCCGGTGCATGTGGTGGCGGCTGGCAATCTCCGCGACGATCTCCTGGACGGCGCCGGCGGCCTGCGGTGGGCTTCGATCCCCGCTTTCACCCGCACCGTGACGCCCGCGGGCTCCCCGATCGCCGTCTATGGCGAAGATGAGGATGGCGAAGACGTCCAGATCGGCGAGCGGGTCCTCGCGACCGATCTCGTCGACGTCGGCATGATCCGCCGCCAATGCACGTCAGAGTACAAGATCGTGCCCATCCGCAGGAAGGTCCGGGAGCTCGCAGGTCTCACCGGCCGACACTCGCCGAACCACGCTGTCGTCGAACAGTGGATCGGCATCTCGCTAGACGAAGTGGTCCGGATGAAGCCGAGCCGGGAAGCCTGGCAGGTCAATCGCTGGCCCCTGATCGAACAACGGATGGGCCGTTGGGATTGCCTGCGCTGGCTCGATCGGCACGGATATCCTCGACCGCCGAAGAGCAGCTGCATCGGGTGTCCGTTCCACAGCGACGCCATGTGGCGCGCTCTTCGCGACCACGACGCGGAAGGGTGGCGTGACGCGGTCACAGTCGACCGCGCGATTCGAACGGGCATGCGGGGCATGCGCGCCGAGCTCTACCTCCATCGTTCGGCCGTTCCGCTGGAGCAGGCGGATCTGTCGACCGCCGCCGACCGCGGTCAGCAGGATCTCTTCGCGAACGAATGCGAAGGCCTGTGCGGCGTCTGAGCCGATGATCTCAACTCCGCTTCAATGCGACGAAGCTAAATCACAGCAGGCCGATAATTCTTCCGCCGGCAACGCAATAACATGGCCGGCGGGAACAAATCCAAGTTCGTCACAGAGATCACGGAACGCGATCCGACGTGATTCTTTCTCGGCTTCGGCAGCGACACAGACTTGCACACGCTCGTTCTCGCACAGATCTGAAGGGCTGCAGATTGCGCAGTTCATCCGGTGCAGCGTGCGCTCCCACGCGACCAGCGCCATCAGATAGGCGCGGTGCGCGGCGACGGCGCGCTCCTCCAGGGAACCTGGCTCGGGTGCGGCAACCTTCGCCATATTTCAGGTCTCCCACTCCCAGGGCATGTGTCTGCGGTCCGCCCCCGCAAACATGCCCTCGACCACCCATGATCGGGGAGTTGGAAAACCGAGAGTACCCGGTCCCTACGACCTTTAGCACCCGGGGGCGCCTGGACATACGTCGCAGGCTCCCCGACCGCATGGTCAAGGAATCCGGCGCCGTAACGGCCGGCGCCAAACCGGTACTCTTGGGGTTTCCACGCCCCAGGGCGGCGCGTACCGCCCCGCAGCTTTCATACCGAGTCGGGGCGCTCGGTTCCAGATCGTTGTTCGGCCGTCAACATTTCCGTCGCGGGCGCCGGCCGGGCTACGGCCGTTCGTGCCCGAGCCGAGAGCGAGAGAGGGGCCGGGTCACTTCGTGACGGATCAGGAGGCGGGGAGAGAGGCTCCCGGCCGGTCCGCCACGGAGAACGAACATGGCACCTGCCATCCAGAAGATCGTCCTGAACGGCGCCCGGGACATCGCCTTCAACAAGCTGATCCTGTCCCAGGCGAATGTTCGCCGGATCAAGGCCGGCGTGAGCGTCGAGGAACTGGCGGAGGATATCGCCCGCCGCAAGCTGTTGCAGAGCCTGAATGTCCGCCCCGTGCTCGACGAGGAGGGAACCGAGACCGGCATGTACGAGGTTCCCGCCGGCGGCCGCCGCTACCGTGCCCTCGAACTCCTCGTGAAGCAGAAGCGCCTCGCCAAGACTGCGTTGGTGCCCTGCGTCGTCGGGGACGCCTCGTCCGGCACCTCGGCGGAGGAGGATTCGCTTGCCGAGAACGTCCAGCGCCAGGCGCTCCACCCGCTCGACCAGTTCCGCAGCTTCAAGGCCCTGATCGACAAGGGCCTTAGCGAGGAGGAGATCGCTGCGCGCTTTTTCGTGCCGGTCAATGTCGTCAAGCAGCGGCTGCGGCTCACGACCGTCTCGGAAAAGCTGCTCGAGGTCTATGCGGCCGAGGATATGACGCTGGAGCAGCTCACCGCGTTCAGCGTCTCCTCGGACCATGCCCGCCAGGAGCAGGTCTGGGACAGCCTGTCCCGTTCCTACAACAAGGAGGCCTATTACATCCGCAGGCTTCTCACCGAGAGCGCGGTGCGCGTCAGCGACCGTCGCGCTCAGTTCGTCGGCCTCGACGCCTATGAAGCCGCCGGCGGCGTGGTGATGCGTGATCTCTTCACCGACGATCATGGCGGCTGGCTGCAGGATCCGGCGCTTCTCGACCGGCTGGTCGACGACAAGCTCAAGGCGGAGGCGCAGACCATCGCGAGCGAGGGTTGGAAATGGGTCTCGGCGGCACTCGACTTCAAGTACGGCTACGCAAACGGCCTGCGCCGTCTGGTTGGCGAACCGATCGACATGTCGACGGAGGAGCTTGCGGGCTACGAGGCGCTCAAGGCCGAGTTCGATGCGCTGAACGAGCAGTATGACAGCGCCGACGAGCTTCCCGACGAGGTCGACGAGCGCTTCGGCGAGTTGGAGACGGCGATCGCCGCCTTTGAGCTTCGCCCGCTTCGCTACGATACGGCCGAGATCGCGCGCGCCGGCGTGTTCGTCAGCATCGATGAGGATGGTGCGCTCGAGATCGAGCGTGGCTTCGTCAGGCCGGACGACGAGGTAGCCCCTGACGCCGATGCCGGCTCGGAGATCGGGGGCGACAACCCCGGTGCGGGCGTTCGTGCATCTACCTCGCAGGCGGCGATCACCGTCGGCGGCGAGCCCGCAGGCGAGAGCGGCGGCGCGGAGTCGGAACCGGAGGAGGAGGACGCCCTCCGTCCGCTTTCCGAGCGTCTGATCATCGAGCTGACGGCGCATCGCACGCTGGCCCTGCGCGAGGCGGTCGGGGCGGATTTCGACACGGCCTTCCTCGCGGTGCTGCATGTGCTCGTGCTGAACGCCTTCTACCGCTATGCGTCGGACACCTGCGTCGAGATCACCGCCAAGAGCAGCGGCTTCACGGCTCAGGCCCCGGGCCTGAAGGACACGCCGTCCGCCAAGGCGATCGGCGAGCGGCACGAGGAATGGCAGAAGCACCTGCCGGAGAAGTCCGCGGATCTGTGGAACGCCCTGGTCGCTTTCGACGGCGACAGCCGCCAGGCGCTCTTTGCGTACTGCGCGTCGCTCTCGGTGAACGCCGTGCATGAGCCCTGGAACCGCAACAAGGACCGGCAGGCTCACGCCGATCATCTGGCGCGCGCCGTGACGCTGGACATGGCGGCGGTCGGCTGGGTTCCCACCGTCGAGAACTATCTCGGCCGCGTGCCCAAGGTCCGGATCCTCGAGGCGGTTCGCGAGGCGAAGGGCGAGCAGTCCGCCCAGCTCATCGACCACCTGAAGAAGGCCGACATGGCGGCGGAAGCCCAGCGCCTGCTCGCCGATTCCAGCTGGCTTCCCGAGCCGCTGCGCACGCGCGAGATGTCCGACGAGGAACTCGACGCATCGGCCGGCGACGCGGGCGACGAGGACCTGCCTGAATTCCTCGCCGGCGACATCGATGCCGACGAAGGCGCGGATGGCGATCCCGACGGCGAGATCGAACACCTCGACGCGGCCGAGTGATCCGCTGACACGCCGGGGCGGCATCGGTCGCCCCGGCACTTTCTCACCCATCATCCCGCAGACGAGCCCGGCCCCGCGCCGGGCTTCGTCGTTTCTGGAGCTCATCATGTCCGCGAAAGCGATCTACGACAACGCGCCGCTCGGCGCCCTCATCCGGTTCTCCGACGGCCGCCCGCGGCCGCCCGCACGTTTCACCAGGAAGCTCGCAGCGTGGGAGCGGTCAAACGGCGTCGGCCGGCTCATCCGCAAGTCCCCGCCCTTCGGAACCGGCCGGCTTGCCAGTCCCGCCACCATTACCTTGCATGAGGGCGACATCAGCAGCGCCAATGTCGTGCTCGTCATCGTCCACCGTACCCATGGTGTCGACAGCGCCTTGCAGTTCGAGGTGATCGACGTTCCGAAGCCGGATAGCTGGCGCATCGTGCGGCCCTGTGGCGAAGCCGTCGAGCTTCTCCATCTCGCCGATGACCGCGCCGCGGCCGATGCCTGGCTCAGGCAGAACCGACACCCCGGGGCCCGCATCGAGCTGGTCGACGACCTCGGCGATGCATCCGCCGACGCCGACGCATCGGGGTCTCCGGCGCAGGAGGCCGTGTGATAGACTGGTACGCCGACTGCTCCTATCACGCTGAACGCAAGCGCCGGTTCCACGCGACGGCCCGAGCGCGCCTGCGCCAGCTCGTCGCTGAATTGCGCCTTCCTGCCGGCCGCTTCGATCTACGCTCGAACCAGGGCGGCATCGCCGTCTCGGGCGAAATCACTCTCCATGGCGAGCAGATCTATGTGCAGGTCTGCCAGCCGGCGACCCGCGCCGACACCGGCATCCTCATTCGAACCTGTCGCGATCGCCGTGACTATACCGGCGGCGCCAATCACTTCGCGCCGCTGTCCCTGCTCGACGACATACCCGCCCTCGCCGCGCAGGTTCGCGCCGTGATGGCGACCAGACCGGGCGCATCGCGCGCCGCCTGATGTCCCATCCCCATCAACCTGGCAGCCCGGCAGCGATGCCGGGCTGCTTTCGTTTCAGGAGCACGACGATGCCTGCCTTCACCATCGAGACCACCTATCACCTGCCGGTTTTCCGGCATCAGACTTACGAGGCCGAGACGCTCGCAC
Source organism: Roseixanthobacter psychrophilus (assembly GCF_043195195.1). NCBI lineage: Bacteria > Pseudomonadati > Pseudomonadota > Alphaproteobacteria > Hyphomicrobiales > Xanthobacteraceae > Roseixanthobacter > Roseixanthobacter psychrophilus. The sequence continues at coordinate 18,687 of NZ_JBAFWT010000048.1, read as the reverse complement.
AGGCGTGCCGTCTGGCCATCGAGGACGACGACTGGTCGCGCGAGCAGCGCGACTATGAGAGCGCCGGAGAGACCTATGTGTCCGGCATCTGGCCCGGCGTCGACGCCGCCTATTATGGCGTCGCGTTGCCAGTGCCGAGCCACTTCGGCGAGGGCGTCACCCGCAAGGCCGATCATTTCGAGATCCTGCTCGGGCTCCTGAAACTGCTCGCCCAGGACCGCGATCTCGATGGGCAGGAAAGATCCTACTGGATTCCGCGCGCCCATGCGGCGATCGCCAAGGGCGAAGCGATCCTTGCCGGCGCCCGCGACCCCGATATCGGCGAAGTCCCGCCGACCGGCTTCGTCGTCGCCCGGGTGATCAACGGCTTCGGCGAACAGGACTACCTGTGCGGCTGGGACCCCGAATGGGGAACACGTGCTTCCCTGTCGATTGCACGGGCGCTTCGCTTTCTCGAGCGCAAGGACGCCGACGCCGCTTGCGAACGTGCTCGCCTGCTGGTGCCGACCTTCGTCGACGGACGACCCATCGAATACCAGGTGATCCCGGCGCCGCCGTGATCGACCGCGGTTTGTCCTGTGCACACTTCTCCTCAAGCGTCCCCAACCCGCCCGGCTTCGAGCCGGGCTTTTCATTTTCAGGAGCCCATCATGACCAAGGACAACCCTACGCCGATCACGCCGGCCAGCCTCGACGACTGGTCGAGCAAACTCGACGAACACCGTCGGCAGGCCGTTGATCGTCTCACGGCAAACAAGGAGGCGCTGTTCGACGCGCTCGCGGCCGCCGGCATCACCAGCGTAGCCCTCAATTTCGACGGCTATGGCGATAGCGGGCAGATCGAGAGCATCGACGCCCTCGCGGGAGCCGAGGCCGTCTCGCTTCCGGACACCCTGGTCAAAATGACCGGTCCTGCATGGCGGGAGCCCGAAGCCAGGACGCAGTCACTGTCGCTGCGGGCCGCCATCGAGGAACTCGCCTACGACTTTCTGGGCGAAACTCACAGCGGCTGGGAGCACAGCGACGGCGCCTATGGCGATTTCACATTCGACGTCGAACAGCGGTCGATCAGCCTCGACTACAACGAGCGGTACAGCGCCACCGAAAACTACGTCCACGAGTTCTGAGGAGGCGACGATGGCACATCCCTATCACCACGCTTTGTCCTCGGTGAAGAAGTGGGGCGGAACGGTCGAGGACTATCTCGCAATTCATAGCTGGTTCGATGCATCGAAGCAGATCACCGCGGACTTTCGCCACCGCGCCTTGCGGCACCACGCCGAGGGCATCTTCATGGCGGAGACCATTTTCGGCACCACGATCACGCTCTCGACCGGCCGTGCGATCCCGACCCGCTGGGTCGGCGAACAGCATGTTCAGGAGGATCTCGGCTTCATCCCGTCCTTCGCTGATTGGGTTCGGACCATCCGCCCGGAGCCCTGGATGGGGCGCGCGTAGCGCCTTGAACTCCAGGTCGATCCCGCCCTGGCGGCAGCGAGCACGGAGGCGGCCTGATCATGTACGGCACCTATCTTCGGCTCGACATCACCGTTCATGCGAGCTGGCAAGCCGTCGTCCGCGCCGCGTCTCGCAAGCTCGCGCGACAAGCCCGGCACGATCCCGCCAAGCGTGCCCAGCGCAAGCAGTTCTACCGCGTGATGCTCGAACATCACCGCAACGCTCAGGAGCTCGTTCGCACATTCCGCCTGTGACGCGCTCGTCGTCCACCATCGCGATCCGTCGCATCCGCCGATGCGAACACGTCGTCCGTCCTTTCCGCTGCCCGGCCCTCGCGCCGGGCTTTTCATTTCAGGAGCAGACCCAATGGCTGACTATCACTCTCCCACGGTGATCCAACCGACCATCCCCAGTGCCGACATGACGGCGCTCGAGCGCTTGATCCTCGGCCACATCTTCGACACGGAGGCGGACGGAGACGGTCTGTACCTCTTCGCCGAGATCGGTCCGAGCGACAGCTTCGAGCTCCCGGTTCCAGACCTTCGGCGTGCGATCGCCGCCTCGGCCGACACCGAGAGTACCGTGAACGCCTATATCTCTGAAAGGGTCGCGGCGCTCACCGATGACGACACCCATGTCGAGATCGACCTCAGCGGGATGTCGTGGGAATTCATCCTGCAGGACATCGTCCGGCGCTCGCCGACGCTCGACCATGTCACCGCCATCTCCGCCTTCACCTGCACCCGGATGCGTCCGGACGGTTTCGGTGGCATGGCCGTCGTCATCACGGCTGATGCCATCCGTGGCAAATCCACCAACGACATCGTCGAGGACTTCCTTGGAGACGATGCGCATGATGCCCTCTATGCCGGCACGCATGTTCTTCTTCGTGTCCGCGAGCACGCGGTCAAGGAGCAGATTGCCGAGGCGATCGGGGCCGACCCCGATCTCACCTCGATCAACCCGGACGCGGTGACCGAGAGCGACATTCGCTCCGCCTGTCTCGATGTCGTCGCTTGCAGCGATCTGTCGGAAGAACAAGGCGCCGCCGAGTTTCGCGCGGCGGTCGCGGCCATTCGTGCCGCCGAGCGGCGCGATCAGGCGCCCGGCTGACCTCCCCTTCCCTGCTCACGCCTCCGTTTGCGCCCGGCCACTGTGCCGGGCTTTTGATTCAGGAGACCTGCCATGGCTATACCCGACCATGCACGCGCGAACTTCCAGACGCTCCTGCGGGCCGCCCGCGACGGAAACCTCGCTTTGCTGGAATGTGCTGACGCGGTGACCGGCGCGCCGCGATACGTGATCTGTGCCGTCGGTCGCGACGGCGCTGACTTCACGATGACCCCCTTTGGTCATCTCGCCGATGCGGACCCCTACGACGCCTATCTGCCGCCTCTCGAACCGCCGGCGACGTCGCCGTCGACCTGACGCGCCCACAACAGGTCCTGTCTGGACGCCGCACTTTGCGGGTCAACGGACACGCCGTTTCCGCCCCGACCATGAGGTCGAGCGTGACCTGCAAAGCCTGGCTGCGTCCCGCCGACATGCCGTTGCAGTGCAGATCAGGAGGTGATGGCGATGTGCAAGGTTCTCAACAAGCACAAGATCGGCGTCCCGCACGGCGCCATCTATATCGGCCGCGGGACAAAGTGGGGCAATCCATTCAGGATTGGCCCCGATGGCGATCGTGCAACCGTCATCGCGAAACATGAGCGCTGGCTGCATGACCAGCATCATCTTCTTCGAGCTCTCGATGAGCTTCGCGGTCACGATCTCGTCTGCTTCTGCGCGCCGGCAGCGTGCCACGGCGACCTCCTGCTGCGGCTCGCCAGCGCGACGCGCGAGGAGCGCATCGCCTGGTGGCGCCAGGCGGCCTAGCGCCGCCGATTCATCACGTACCCATGGAGGCGTCCCCGCTGTTCTGGCGCGATCCGGCATAGTTCCGGTTCCGGCATACCGTCTGTCCTGGCGGTCATCTTGCCCATGCCCCGTGTATGAGCCGTGGCCATCCCTTCCATTGCCACCTTGGTAGCGGTCTCGCCGGCTGTGCCGGTCAACCCGCGAGGGGTTCCCCTCGTCTACTCGGTGACCGCGCCGTCCAGCCCTCTCCTATGGCGTCATCGGGAATGACCCCGACCAATTTCAGAAAGACTGGATCATGAGCAGGACGACCATGCAGACGCCGCCGTACCATCCCGACGATATCGCAGTGTGGCCGGATGGGGCGTGGGCGACGCTCGGAGAGGTGTGGCGCGGCGAGTTCAGCCACCGATCCGACGACTTCGAAATTGTCCGTCTCGAAGATATCGCGAGGCTGAAAGAGCTCGGCCTGGCTGATGACTTCGATGTTTCCTGAGCCGCTGAACACTGGCCGCCGCCCATTGCGGCGGCCAAGCATCCATCAGCGCTGACTCCGAGAAGCCGCAGCCGGGAGTGGACAGAGCCATGGTCCGCGCCCAGCCCAAGAGTGAGAGGAAGGCCGGAAAGGGGCGATCCGGCCGGGACTGAGAGAGAGAGCGACCGGCGGATTGCCCATCCCAGCTCTCCCGGATCGCCCCCCATGAATGGCCTTCACACCTCCACGGCAGCGTGTGCCGCGGCGCCTTCCGCTCTCGCGTCTCCCGCCCCGTCGAACGCAGCCCAAATTCTTGCGGCCGCCGAGCTGCTTCTGCCAGAGCTCGCACGCGGGCGCCGCATCACCACTTCCATTCTCCGCAGCGCGATGGAGGCGGCCACCGGCGGCTCGGATTCGGACGGCAGCTGGCTCTGGCGCGACGCCTATGAGGCCTGCGAGGTCGCGCAGGTCCTGTTCCTGCGCAAATATGGCCCGGCCATGCGCCGGCAGGCGGCAAAGCCCGCGGCGCTTCTCGCGATGCTGTCGCGCGTCGCATCGCTCCTGCCGACCCAGACCCGTCGCTCCGAGGAAAGCCAGAACTTTCAGCAGTTCTCGACGCCGATCGACCTTGGCATGGTGGCTGCCGTCGCTGCCGGCGTCACCGACGGCGATATCGTCCTCGAACCCTCGGCCGGCACCGGGCTTCTCGCCGTTCTTGTCGAGCAGCCAGGCGTCAGCATGGCGCTCAACGAGCTTGCCGAGACGCGGGCGGATCTGCTCGCAATGCTCTTTCCATCGGTCGCTGTCACACGCCACGATGCGGCGCAGATCGATGATCGGCTCGACGAGGGCAGCAGCCCCACCGTCGTCCTGATGAACCCGCCATTCTCCGTTGCCGCTCATGTCGATGGGACAGTGCGGGACGCCGCGTTCCAGCATCTCGTGTCTGCCTTCGCGAGGTTGCGGGACGGCGGCCGACTGGTCGCGATCACCGGAGCGAGCATGGCGCCGGATGCGCCACGGTGGCGCGACGGTTTCATCCGCCTCCAGGAGCGCGGGCGTGTCGTGTTCTCCGCCGTCATTGACGGCCGGGTCTACGCGCCCCACGGCACGACGATCGAGACGAGGCTGACGGTCATCGACAAGATGCCAGCCGAGGATGCGAGCGCGTTTCCGGTCTCGCCCGGTGCCGCGTCCGACGTCGGCATGCTGCTGGACTGGATCGCCGAGCGGCTGCCGAAGCGCGCGCCCATTGGGATGGCGGCGGCTCGCCCATCTTCCTCGTCCATCGTCAGGCAACCGCGCCAGATCCCATCGGCCGGGTCGCGTCCTCTTCGATCGACCATGCTGACGGCGCCTGACGAGCCGGTTGTCGAGCTCGCCTACGAGACCGTGGATTGGGCGCCGAGCGAGCGCGGCAGCCTCTCGGACGCGATCTATGAGGGCTACGCGCTGCAATCGATCCGGATTCCGGACGCGATGCCGCATCCGACCCTTCTGGTGCAATCGGCGGCAATGGCCTCGGTCGCGCCGCCCAAGCCGGCCTATCGCCCGCGGCTCCCAGCGAAAGTCGTCACGGACGGCCTGCTCTCCGATGCGCAGCTGGAAAGCGTGATCTATGCCGGCGAGGCCCATGCGGGCCATCTCGCAGGGTCCTGGACGGTCGATGCGACCTATGACGTGGTCGCCGCGGCGCCAGACGATGCCGAGAACGCGGTTCGTTTCAGGCGCGGCTGGTTCCTCGGCGACGGGACGGGGGCCGGTAAGGGCCGCCAGGTCGCCGGCGTCCTGCTCGACAACTGGATGCGCGGCCGTCGGCGCGCCGTCTGGGTCTCGAAGTCGGACAAGCTGCTGGAAGATGCGCAGCGCGATTGGTCGGTCCTCGGCCAAGAACGTCTCCTGGTCACGCCACTGTCGCGGTTCCGCCAGGGCGCGGCGGTTCGTCTCGACGAAGGCGTCCTGTTCACGACCTATGCGACGATCCGATCGCAGGAGCGCGAGGGGAAGGTCAGCCGCGTCCAGCAGATCGTCGACTGGCTCGGCAAAGACTTCGATGGCGTGATCGTGTTCGACGAGGCCCACGCCATGGCCAACGCCGCCGGCGGCAAGACCGAGCGCGGCGACCAGGCGGCCTCGCAGCAGGGCAAGGCCGGACTGCGGCTGCAGCACGCGTTGCCGGACGCCCGCATCCTCTACGTCTCGGCGACGGGCGCGACGACCGTCGAGAACCTGGCCTACGCCCAGCGCCTCGGCCTGTGGGGCGGCACCGACTTCCCCTTCGCCAATCGCGCGGAGTTCGTCGCCGCCATCGAAGACGGTGGCGTCGCAGCGATGGAGGTGCTGGCGCGCGACCTTAAGGCACTGGGGCTCTACGCGGCGCGGTCGCTCTCCTATGAGGGCGTCGAATATGAGCTCGTCGAGCATCAGCTCACCCCCGATCAGATCCGCATCTACGACTCCTATGCCGGCGCCTTCCAGGTCATCCACAACAATTTGCGCGCGGCGATGGAGGCCTCGAACATCCGGTCGGCGAAGGGCACGCTCAACGGCCAGGCGATGTCGGCCGCGCTGTCGGCGTTTGAAAGTTCGAAGCAACGTTTCTTTAGTCACCTCATTACCGCAATGAAGACGCCAAGCCTGGTCGCGGCCCTCGACCGCGATCTCACCGCTGGCCACGCTGGCGTCATCCAGATCGTCTCCACCGGCGAGGCGCTGCTCGAGCGACGCCTCGCGGAGATCCCGACCGAGGACTGGGGCGATATCCAGGTCGATGTGACGCCGAGGGAATACGTGCTGGATTATCTCCAGCATTCCTTTCCGACGCAGCTTTTTCAGCCTTTCACGGACAGCGAGGGCAATCTGTCGTCGCGGCCGGTCTTCGAGGACGGCCATCCGGTGCAATGCCGCGAGGCCGTGGCGCGCCGCGACCGGATGATCGAGCATCTCGCGGCGCTCGATCCTGTGCAGAGCGCACTCGATCAGATCATCCAGCGCTTCGGGACGGATATTGTCGCAGAGGTCACCGGCCGGTCCCGCCGTATCGTGCGCAAGGCCGGCAAGGACGGCCTCGATCGCCTTGCCGTCGAAAATCGCCCGGGCTCCGCAAACCTCGCCGAGACGCAGGCGTTCATGGACGACGACAAGCGCATCCTCGTCTTCTCCGATGCGGGCGGCACCGGCCGCAGCTACCACGCCGAACTCTCGGCGCGGAACCGGCGCCTGCGCGTCCACTACCTCCTCGAGGCCGGGTGGAAAGCCGACACGGCCATCCAGGGCCTCGGGAGGACGAACCGCACCAATCAGGCGCAGCCGCCTCTCTTCCGTCCGGTTGCGACCAATGTGAAGGCGGAAAAGCGCTTCCTGTCGACGATCGCGCGCCGGCTCGACACGCTCGGCGCCATCACCAAGGGCCAGCGCCAGACCGGCGGCCAGGGCCTGTTCCGCGCCGATGACAATCTCGAATCGGCTTACGCGAAAGCGGCGCTGCGGCAATTCTATCTGCGCCTCCTCACTGGCAAGATCGACGGGTGCTCGCTGCAGCAGTTCGAGAGCGCCACGGGCCTTTCGCTGACCGATAGCGACGGTTCGATCCGGGAGGAGCTGCCGGCGATCACCACCTTCCTGAACCGTTTGCTCGCCCTGACCATCGGCATGCAAAACCTGCTCTTCGATGTCTTCGAGACCATCCTGGTGGCGAAGATCGAGGAGGCCATTGCCTCGGGTCACTACGACGCCGGCGTCGAGACCGTGCGGGCCGACAGCATGGTCGTCGCCAAGCGCCGCACCGTCTACGTCCATGGCGCCTCCGGCGCCGAAACCCGCGTCTTCACGATCGCGCGGAAGGATCGCAACGAGTCGATGTCGCTCGACGAGGCGTTGCAGCGCGTTGCCGAGCGTGATGCCAAGCTGCTGATCAATGCCAAGTCGAACCGCGCCGCCGTCCAGGTTTCCGCTGCGAGCCTGATGCTCGACGACGGCGAGGTGGAGCGCCGCGTCCGCCTGCTGCGGCCGACGGAGCGGCATGCGATCGGCCTCGACGCGCTGTCGCAGACGCATTGGGAGGAAGCGGATCGCGAGAGCTTCGTTGCGGCCTGGTCTGCCGAGATCGCGGACCTGCCGGAGTTCACGACGTCGACGTTTCATGTCGTCACCGGCCTTCTGCTCCCGATCTGGAAGCGAATCCCCGACGAGACCTGCAAGGTCTACCGCCTGCAGACCGATGACGGCGAGCGCGTCATCGGCCGGCTGATTTCGCCGGCGGCACTCTCGACGCTCTATCGCAATCTTGGCCAGGATGGCGCGCCGACGCTCACCACAGGGGAAGCATGGGAGGCGGTCTCGGCCGGCCGCGCCGTCCTGCAACTTGCCGACGGGCTCCAGCTTCGCCGGGTGCGCGTGATGAATGATCATCGCATCGAGCTCACTGGGTTCACCGAGGGCATGCGGGACCGGCTCCGCGCGATGGGCCTTTTCAGCGAGATCATCGCCTGGAAGCTGCGCTTCTTCGTCCCGGTCGGCGTGTCGGGCTTCGATGTCGTTGGCCGGCTGCTGGATCGACACCCGCTCACGACGGTCATCGACCGCGCGGCCGCATGATTGGAGGCCGTTATGATGTCCTCCGCCAACTCGGCCTCCGAGCTGGCACGCCGCCTCGCGCGTCATGCGGAAGCGGTGTGCCGGCATTATCTCCGTGCCGGTCACAAGGAAGGTCGCTACTGGCTTGTCGGCGACACGCTCGGCACGCCGGGGCGATCCCTCTATGTCAGGCTCAGCGGCCCCGACTACGGCAAGGGTGCTGCCGGCAAGTGGACCGATGGCGCAACCGGTGAGCATGGCGACCTGCTGGATCTAATTGCACTCAACCGTGGCCTCACCGACATCCGCGACGCCAAGGATGAAGCGCGGGCTTTCCTCAGCCTGCCCCTGCCGGAGCTCCCTCCCCTTCCCGGATCACGATCTTCGTCGAAGCCGCGGAATACGTGCGAGGCGGCACGGTGTCTTTTCGCCATGGCGCGCCCGATCGCCAGCACGTGGGCCGACATGTACCTTCTGCACCGCGGCATCGCCTCAGCGATCGTCGATGACCGGTCCCTTCGTTTCCATCCGCATTGCTATTATCGCGACAATGATGATGCACCGACACGCACGTTCCCGGCTCTGATCGCAGCCGTCACCGACGATCGTGGACGCATCACCGGCGTGCATCGCACCTGGCTTCATCCCCACGACATTGGCGAGAAAGCGCCGGTCGCGTCGCAGCGGCGGGCGATGGGAGACCTTCTCGGCAACGGCGTTCGCTTCGGCATGCGCTCCGACGAATCCACTCCGGTGATGGCCGCCGGCGAAGGCGTCGAGACCATGATGTCGCTGCGCATGGTCATGCCCAGGATGCCGATGATCGCTGGACTGTCGGCCAACCACCTTGCCGCGATCCAGCTCCCGCCTTCGCTGGGACGTCTCTACGTCGCGGTCGATGCTGATCCCGCCGGACGCAGCGGGATGGAGCGGTTGAGCCGGCGTGCGCGGCAGCTCGGGATCGAGGTTCTGACGCTGTCGCCAAGGCTCGGCGATTTCAACGAGGATCTTCGACGGCTCGGCAGCCCCAGCCTCGCTGCGGATCTGGGGTCCCAGCTCGTGCCGCAGGACGGAGCGCGGTTCCTGCTCGCGGCGTGACGGAATGCGCCGGGAGGGGAAGAGGTGCGCGGCATCGGGGAGCCGGTCGTGCTGATCGCAGGAGATTGTCCCTTGGCGTGAGAGGGCCGCATCCATGGCCTTCTAGAGGGCGAGTGGGTGTCAGAGCGGCCGGGCCGGCAAGTGCGGTCGGCAACTGTTTTCCGCCGGCAGGCAAAAGCCTGCCTTTGCATCGCGAACCAAAACAGCCCCCGCCCTGCCCTCCTCCGCGATGCTCCGGCCGCCGCACTGCGCTTGGCGGTGCAAGCCCGGCCCCTCCGCCGCCTGATCGCCACGAAGGCCGCGATGGGCGCGGCCGCCACCCCACGGAGGACATCCCCATGGCGATCGACCAGCACCCCGACGACGAGCCGATCCACGCTTCGTCCGCGACATCCCAGGTCATCCACGAACTGCAGCTCTACGGCCACCGCCGGCACCAGGACGAGCCCGATCCGAGACCCCTCCCCGATGAGCCCGTGGTCCGGGGCGCCCTCGCCGACATCTTCGACGCTCTCATCGCGACCCTGGCCGACACCCGGCTCGAGCCCGACCTCGAGGACCTGCTCTGGTCGACCGTCAACCTGTTCCACCGCGCGGCGGGCCGCATTCAGCGCGAGCTCGACCGCAACGAGGACGACCAGCGCAAGAGCCAGCAGGAGCAGGACGGCTCGGAGGTGCGCTCCGTCGAACTCGAACGCCTCATCGCCGAGGGCACGACCATGATTGAGCGCCGCGAGACCATGGAGTTCTTCCGTGAGCACGCCGCCGACCTCTTCGAGGCCCATGTCGGATCAGTGTGGCATCCGCGGACGGGTTCGAAGGTCAATCATCGCAACCTGACCGCCGCGGTCATCGACAGTCGGGACTTCCTCGCCGCCAAGCGCCGGGTTGAGATCGAGCCTCTGATGCCGGCCGGAGTGAAGGTCGCCTTCGCCGGCGGCCTCGACTGCAACGACTACCAGGCCATCTGGGACGTGCTCGACAAGGTGCATGCCAAACATGCCGACATGGTGCTGCTCCATGGCGGATCGACGAAGGGCGCGGAGTTCATCGCCTCGCGGTGGGCGGATGCGCGCAAGGTGCCTCAAGTGTCCTTCAAGCCCGACTGGACGCGGCACGCCAAGGCGGCGCCTTTCAAGCGCAACGACGAATTGCTCAAGGCGCTGCCGATCGGCGTCGTTGTCTTCCCAGGCTCCGGGATCACCGACAACCTGGCCGACAAGGCGAAGGCGATGGGCATCCCGGTCTGGCGGTTCGGGGGTGGCGCGTGAGCGTCGGTTCCCTTGAAGTCATGGGAAACATGGATATGATGGAAATCATGGATATTTTCGGGGAGCATTCACATGCGCGCCTTCACCACCAATGACCTCAACAAGCAGGTCGGCGAAGTCACCGATGCGGCGACGAAGGCGCCGATCGTCATCACGCGGCATCGCAAGCCCCGCTTCGTCATGATGAGCTACGAGCACTACCAGAAGATCAGGGGCGAAGGCGACCCCCGTCGCGTATACGCCGCCGGCGAGACGCCGGACGACGTCGCCTCGTTGTTCTCGGGCGAGCTCGATCGTCTGGCGAAGGGCGAAGGCTACGACGATGACCGATGACCTGCGGCCCGGCGCGATCATCCAGTATCCGTACCTTTGGAAGTGGCAGCAGCAACGCGGCGAGACCGAAGGTCGGAAGGATCGACCCGCCTGTGTCATCCTTGCAGTGCGCGGATCTGACGGTCTGACCCACCTTGCACTCCTGGCGATTTCAAGCCGCCAGCCGGGCTCCGAGCAGGTTGCGATCGAGGTTCCCGAAATCGAATGCCGGCGCGGCGGGCTCAGCGATCTCAAGCGGGCCTGGATCAGCGTCAGCGAGTACAATTATGATATCGCCGAGCGGTCCTTCTATCTCGATGCGGGCGAGCCCGCACTCGGACGTTTCAGTCGTTCCTTCATGATGAAACTTGCGAGCGCGGTTTCTCCCCTCTTCCGGGCCGGACAGGCGCGCATAGATCGCATCGACTAGCCGGCTTTCCGGACTTGCCGAAAGGCTTCGGTGCCGGCCGAAAGGCGCGTCGGACTCTTCCGTCAATGCGTCTGCTGAGCGCCGGCCCCGCTTGTTTGTGGTCTCTGCTGCGGCTTTGTGGGGATCGCGACGACCCTGTCGGGAATTGCCCTGTCACGTGGTGTGTTGTCCAGGATGCGGCCCGCGCGCTGGCGTGGGATCGACGTGAGGGTTCCTGCCGTTGGTGGTGGTCCGTGGTTCCGGCGGGCGTTGGCGCGGCGCGGCCGGCGCGATCGGGCGGAGCGCTGCAATTGTCCATCGCGGTGCTGGGGAACGAGGGCGTCCTGAGCGGCCATGACGGATACCGGACGAGGCGGCGCTGCGGCGCGCGTCCTGCCTGGCAAGGGCGAGGGCGGGCGTGGCCTGGAGGGTGTCCCCTGTGGTCGGTGGCTTCGAAGCCCATCCCCTCCTCTTTGCCGCCTGTGTCCGGGTCTCGGCCGCCTAGTGCCGTCAACCCCGCTGGCCACCCCACGATGCGGGCATCGCGGGGACCCCGACCGGGGGTTCCCCTGCGCTTCGCTGCGGTGACGACGGCGTCCGCCCCTTCCTTTGGGCGTCATCGGGGATGCTCCCCGAGCAACCTCAAGGAGACTTCACATGGCCACGATCGCAACCCTCACCCAGAAGGCGGACGGCAACCTCGAAGGCACGCTCGCCACCCTCAACGTCACCGCGCCGATCGCGCTGGTGCCGAACACCCGCAAGGCGAAGGACAATGAGCCGGACTACCGCGTGATCTCGCGCAAGAACGGCTTCGAGCTGGGCGCCGGCTGGAACCGGATCTCGAAGACCACCGGCGAGGAGTACATCTCGGTCTCGCTCTCGGCCCCCGAGTTCGGCACGATCTACGGCAACGTGGCGCCGGCGCCGGGCGAGGATCCCAACAAGAAGGTCATCATCTGGAACCCCGCCAGCTGACCCGAAGCCGCCGGCCCCGCAAACAAGCGGGGCCGGCGACCTCGCGGATTGAAGTCCGACTCGAGCCTGTGGGGGACTTGTTGGGTCGTTAGTTCGCGTGAAGCTGACGACGCGCGCGATCGACTTCGCAACTTTTGACAGCCGTGCAAAGTGGGAAAATACGCAATGAATGCAGCGGCATATCGCATTCCTCGCCCCTTTGCCTGCTCGCCGCGCTTCAATGCGCGCCGTTAACTTCTCATTAACTTAAAACCGATTGCCGTCGCGAGAGAATCGGGCATAATTCCCGCTTGGAATGACAATTCGTTCGGAAAAGCGTTATTCCGAGAAACGGCGAAAATGACAATGGCAATGCCCGCTGAGGACGTCGAGGCGTTCAGCTTCCACGAGACCATTCTCCAGCAAGGAGAACTGATCTCGGACAAGCTGAACATGCTTCGAATTGAGCACTACCCGCCCGATGCCACCAAAGGGCTGCGGCAGTTCTCACTCGCCGAGGTGGCGTATTTTTTGGGCGTAACGCAGTCCAACGTCAAGAAGCTGCATCTCGACGGGAAGGGTCCGACCCCTACCACCTCCGTCTCAGGACGTCGAACATACACCGCGGAACAAATGCTGGAGTTGAGGCAATATCTCGACCGGCACGGCCGGGCAGACTTCAAGAAGTACGTTCCCCACCGAAGGGCGGGAGAGCGCCTCCAAGTGATCTCCGTGGTGAACTTCAAGGGCGGCAGCGGCAAAACCACCACAGCAGCTCATCTTGCCCAGCACCTCGCTCTCACCGGTCATCGTGTGCTTGCGATCGATCTTGATCCGCAGGCTTCGCTTTCCGCGCTGCATGGCATTCAGCCAGAACTCGACAAGAACCCCTCGCTGTATGAAGCGCTCCGCTACGACGAAGCCAAGAAGCCAATCTCGCAGGTAATCCGCGCAACCAACTTTCCCGGACTCGACATAGTGCCGGCAAATCTGGAGCTTCAAGAGTACGAGTACGACACACCGCTAGCTGCCACTAACAAGGCATCTTCGGATGGTCGCATGTTCTTCACCCGTGTCACTGACGCTTTGAAAGAGGTCGACGATCGATACGATATCGTCGTGATCGATTGTCCGCCGCAGCTTGGTTATCTCACGCTGACGGCCCTTACTGCCTCCACGTCAGTCCTGATCACAATTCATCCGCAGATGCTCGACGTGATGTCTATGAGCCAATTCCTGCTTATGCTCGGAGGGATTCTGAAGTCGATCAGCAAGGCAGGCGCCCAGGTCCGTTTGAAGTGGTTTCGATATCTCGTCACTCGATACGAGCCCACGGATGGTCCGCAGGCCCAGATGGTCGGATTCATGCAAGCTCTGTTTCCAAAGCAGATGCTTAAAAGCCCGATGCTGAAGTCCACAGCGATTTCGGACGCCGGGATAACGAACCAATCGCTTTATGAGGTCGAGCGCTCCCAGTTCATCCGGGCGACCTATGACCGTGCGCTCGATGCCCTGAACGCCGTGAATGAGGAAATCACGACGCTCGTTCATAACGCATGGGGTCGCAAATGAGCTCTGTTTTGACAGCCGTGCAGAAGTCCGAAATGCCTCCACGCACCAATGGGTTGCTCCCGATGATAGGAGGTCGCCATGGCTCGTAAGAACCTCCTAGCCAGCGTTACTGGTCATGAGACGACGAAGGCTGATCACGAAGCCAGGTCTGAATATGCCAGTCGCGGCGCATCGCGCTCGATGATGCTGTCGATTGAGGAAATGGCCGAGAATGCCAAGAAGATGATTGCTGGCGAAGCCGTCGTCAGCCTTGATCCGAATTTGGTCGATGGATCCTTTGTCTCCGATCGTATTGAGGATGACGAGGAAGAGTTCGCTCTGCTGAAGCAGGGGATTGAAAAGGAAGGTCAACTGCAGCCAATCCTCGTGCGACCGCACCCGGATGTGGACGGTCGGTTTATGATTGTCTTCGGGCATCGTCGAACCCGGGCTGCGAAAGAGCTCGGCATCCCTGTTCGAGCGGTCGTGAAGAACCTCGAGGCGATCGCGCACATCGTTGCCCAGGGTCAGGAGAATTCCCGCCGCGCGAACCTGTCCTTTATCGAAAAGGCGCTGTTCGCCGCGAAGTTGCTCAGTATGGGGCAGAGCAAGGAAACGATTAAATCGGCGCTGAGCATCGACGACACGTTGTTGTCGAGGATGCTCTCCGTGGTGGAGTCGGTGCCATCCATAGTGGTCGATGCGATCGGAGCGGCGAAGTCCGTTGGGCGCGATAGATGGGAAGAGCTTAAGAAGCTTCTCGCTCTCCCTAAGAACGCCGAGTTCGCGCGCGAGCTGGTTGGCACAGACGACTTCCAGTCCGTCGAAAGCGCTGAACGCTTCAACCGTCTCCTCATGGAACTGAAGCGGGTGCGCAAGGTGGCGCGCAAGCCGGCCCATGATCGAGGGTCGGGAGAATGGGCTCCCGACGACCAGATGGTCGCGGCCAGTTATCGCAACACCGGAAAAACTTTCAGCCTCTCGCTCAAATCAAAAGACGCGAGTGAGTTCGGCCGCTTCATTTCGTCCAACCTTGAGACGCTCTACCGCGACTTCAAGGAGACGAAAACCCGCAATCAAGGAGATTAAACCGCAAAAGAAAAAAGCCCCCGAACGTCGCCGCGCGGAAGCCTTTTCTTTGATCTAAGCAACCAAAGAATCACATTTCCGCGAATCACTGTCAAGCGTTTCAGGCGTCGATTTTCGGCGAGCGGATTTCTTTTGCCTCATCGAAGGTGAAAGAACGTGGAACCACATCTATCGACGACGCCCTTCGGGCGGCGAACGCTGACGCTTGCCCATGTGGCAAATCAGGCGATCGCAAAAGCACGGCCGCCCGAAAAGGCGGTTCACAAATGGCACGTCTATCAGACGCTCTGCATTGCGAGGGTCACACTCGGCGTGTCCGAGCGCGCGCTGTCGGTGCTCAACGCGCTACTGACGTTTCACCCGGAGACCATGCTGACGGGGGAAGACCTGATCGTCTTTCCCTCGAACGATCAGCTGGCACGACGGGCGCATGGCATGCCGGCATCAACGCTGCGCAAGCACCTGGCCGTCCTGGTCGACGCTGGGCTCATCATTCGCCGCGACAGCCCGAACGGGAAGCGCTACGCCCGCAAGGGCCGCGACGGCGAGGTCGCGATGGCCTTTGGCTTCGATCTCGGCCCGCTCGTAGCGCGCGCCGAAGAGTTCGAACGGATTGCCGAGACGGTCCTGGCGGCCGAGCGCGAGATGAAGCTCGTACGTGAACGCATCACCATCTGCCGGCGCGACATTGCGAAGATGATCGCGACGGGCTTGGAGGAGGGAGTACCGACGAGGCGGGCAGGGCAGGGACCGGCCGACTGGACGGAGATCCACGGGCTCTTCCGCGCCGTCATGGCCCGGATTCCGCGCAATGCCACCCTCGGTGAGCTCGAGCCGATCGCCGAGGAACTCACTCTGCTGGCGGACGAGATCCTTATGCTGCTGGAAGTTCATACAAATACAGAAAAAACGAGCGCCAATGAGTCCACATTTGAGCGCCACAAACAAAGTTCAAAACCAAACTCCCTAATTGAACTTGAACCTGCTCTCCGAGAAGAGAGGGGGGCGAGGGCAGTGCCAGAACCCCAAACACCGCGGATGCCGGAAGGGTCCTACCCCTTGGGGATGATCCTCGACGCTTGTCCAGATATCTGCGACTACGCGAAGAGTGGGATTTCGAACTGGCGCGACTTTATGGCGACCGTCGCGGTGGTCCGGCCCATGCTGGGGATCAGTCCGAGCGCCTGGGAGGAGGCGCAAACCATCATGGGCGAGGTTCAGGCCGCCGTGGTCGTTGCGGCGATTCTCCAGCGCGGCGCCGCGATCAACAGCGCCGGCGGCTACATCCGCGATCTGACGAAAAAGGCCGAGACCGGAGGGTTCTCCCTTGGTCCGATGCTGATGGCCCTGATCGGCAGCCGGAAGCGGGATAAGAAGCGAGCCTGAGAATGGGAAGCCTATTGCCGCGGCGCGGGCTGCCGCAACCGTCAGCGCCAACCGAGAGCTGGGGCGACGTGGGTCAGGATCGCCTCGATGACATGGGCGTTGTACTCGACACCGAGCTGGTTGGGGACGGTGAGCAGCAGAGTGTCGGCCTCTGCGATGGCTTCGTCGCCCTTCAGCTGCTCCACGAGGACGTCCGGCTCGGCGGCGTAGCTGCGGCCGAACACGGCGCGCCGGTCCGCCTCGATGTAGCCGAAATGATCCTGGCTCTCATCGCTGCCGAAATACGCCCGGTCGCGATCGTCGACCAGCGCGAAGATGCTGCGGCTGACCGATACTCGCGGCTCGCGCTCGTGGCCGGCGGCCTTCCACGCCGCCCTGAAAATCCTGATCTGCTCAGCCTGCTGGACGTGGAAGGGTTCTCCGCTTTCGTCGAATTTCAGCGTCGAGCTTTGAAGGTTCATCCCGAGCTTCGCGGCCCACTCGGCCGTGGCGTTCGTTGCGGCACCCCACCAGATCCTGTCACGCAGACCATTGGAGTGTGGCTCGACGCGAAGCAAACCGGGAGGATTGGGAAACATCGGCCGTGGATTGGGCTGCGCGAAGCCCTTGCCATGCAGGACCTCGAGCAGCACCTCGGTGTGCTGCCGGGCCATGTCGGCATCGCTCTGGCCCTCGGGAGGGACGTAGCCGAAATAGCGCTAGCCATCGATCACCTGTTCAGGCGAGCCACGGCTGATCCCGAGTTGCAGGCGCCCGTCGGCGATCAGGTCGGCCGCGCCAGCGTCCTCGGCCATGTAGAGCGGGTTCTCATAGCGCATGTCGATCACGGCCGTGCCAATCTCGATGCGCGTGGTCTTGGCACCGATCCCCGCCAGCAACGGGAACGGCGAGCCCAGCTGCCGGGCGAAATGATGCACACGGAAATAGGCGCCATCCGCGCCGAGTTCTTCGGCGGCGACGGCGAGGTCAATGGACTGCAGCAGCGCATCGGACGCCGTCCGTGTTTGCGACTGCGGCGAGGGCGTCCAGTGTCCGAACGACAGAAAACCGATCTTTTTCATGAGGAGGCCGCGTCAGAGGAAGGAGCGAGCCTTTATCTAGGCCTTGAGCTCTCGGTGCGCCACGCCGTGCTCCGGCGAACGGAAACAAGGAGGAGGGGAGGGGGCTTTGCGCCGGCCGCCGGCTTACAGCCCAGCCGCCTTGGTGAGGTTGACCCGGAATCGGTCGCGCCGGCGCTGGTAGCGCCGTGTCATCTCGGCGGAGGCATGGCCGAGCTGCTTCTGCACGTAGCGCTCATCGACCTCGGCCGAAGAGGCGAGGCCGGCGCGCAGCGAATGGCCGGCAAACTTCATCTCCCGCTCGCCCTCGCTGAGGTCCGCACGCACGCCCGCGGCGAGCGCGGTGCGCTTGACCAGCCGCGCCACCTGCTGGTCGGTGAGGCGGTCCGGGCCGACGTCCTTGCCCTGGCCGGTGACACGGCGGAACAGCGGTCCGTGACCAATCCTTGCGAGCTTGAGCCAGGTCTGCAGCGCAATGAGCGGGCAAGTGGCGTCCGATGAGCCGCGACCGATCTCGACCTCGCGCCAGCCGTTCTTGCCGCGCAGGGTGACCAGCATCCCTTTGTCGAGGATCTCGACCCAGCCGCGGCCGTCCTCGGTCTGATCGCGGCCAGCATCGAGTGCGACGATTTCGGACCGCCGCAACCCGCCGGCAAAGCCGAGCAGCAGCATGGCGCGGTCGCGCAAGCCGCGCAGCGTGCCGCGATCCAGCGTCTCGAGCATGGCAATGACGTCCTCTGGTAGCACCGCTTCCTTTTGCACCGGCGGACGGCCATGGGTATTGCGGATGCCGGCCAGCACGGTGGCGATATGACGATCGGCGCGGTCGAGCGGCGTGCCGCGCTGGGCATAATTCCAGGAGAGGGCCGACAGGCGCCGCTCGATCGTGCCGACGGCGTTCGGCTTGCGATCGGCCGTCGCCGCGCCGGAGGCGCAGGCGGTGATGTAGAGCCCTACCACTTGCGGGTCGGGGGGCAGGGGAGACAGCGCCTGGCGCCGGCACCAGGCGGAAAAATGCGTCCAGTCCGCAGCATAGGCGCGGCGGGTGTTGGCCGAGCTGGCGGCCTCGACATAGTCCCGGGCGCGCTCAGTGAGGCGTTCGAGATGGGCGGGCAGGCCGGCCGCGGCGTCCAGCGTCGAAATGACGACGGGTGGCGGCGCTGCAGGGGAGGGCGCGGCGTGCTCCTG
>NZ_JBAFWT010000047.1:0-28258 GCF_043195195.1 Roseixanthobacter psychrophilus | reverse complement strand
TTTAAGGGCGATACAGGTCAGCCGGGCGCACCGAACCAGCGCGACGCGGCCTGTCGGGCGCCCTCATCATGGGCAGCGGTCTCGCTGGCCCAGGCAATAAAACCATCGGGACGCACGAGCACCGCACGCAATCCCAGACGGTCCTTCGCATCGGACGCGATATAGGTGATCCGGCCTTGCCAGCGGTTCGCGAGTGCCCGGAGCGGTGCATCGGAGGCGAAGTCGAGGAGCAGGCCACGGCCGTCTTGCAGAAGGTCTCCCACTCTTGTTCCATCGGCCAGTTCAAAATCGGGAACGGTTTGGCCGACGAGCGGATGGCCGCCGCCGAGATCATAGCGCAGGGATACGCCCCACACCTTTTCAGCGAAATAGGTTGCCCCGTCCCGCGTCCCAATGAGATCGCGGACGATGGCTCCTAGCGCGCGCGTGCTCGGCGTGGGGCGCAGGAGTGCCACCTGGGCGCGCGACCAGTCAAGGATCCGGGCTCCTTCCGGATGCCGTTCGGCGAAATAGCTGTCGAGTAGTCCGGCCGGCGCTCGGCTGTGGATGGCGGCGGCCAGTTTCCAGCCCAAGTTCATGGCGTCGCCGAGGCCGAGATTGAGACCCTGGCCGCCAAGGGGCGAATGGATGTGCGCTGCATCGCCGGCGAGGAGCACCCGGCCCTGGCGGTAGGCCGACGCCTGGCAGGCGCGGTCTGTCCAGGTAGCTGCGAGGTGCAGTGCGGTGAGAGCAACGTCGGTGCCCGAGACCCGTTGCAGCACCTCCTGGACGTGCGCCCGCGTGATCGGCCATGTCCTGTGGAACGTGCCCCCGTCGAAATCGACCATCGCGATCATGCCGGGCTTGGCATAGGTGTACAGGCCCGTGGAGGTGTAGCTGCGCCCCGGGCTCAACGCATCCGGATCGGCCAGATCGGCCTTGACCGAATAGCCTGTAAACTCGGGATCGGTGCCCACGAACGGGAATCCGCCGGCTTTGCGCACTGTGCTGCGGCCCCCGTCGCAACCGACCAGCCAGCGCGCTTGGAATATCTTTCCCCCGGCATGGACGATCACGCCGGAATCGCTCTGCTCAAAGTCCTCCACGTCGACACCGCGCCGGATCTCCGCGCCCATGGCCGTCGCCCGTGTGGCGAGGACGGATTCGAGAGACTGCATATCCACCGCAAGATTGACACCGGCTGGACCCGGCAGCCGACGAGCCCACCGCGCGGCGTCGATGTCCTCGTGAAAGAACGGGATGCCCGCAAAGTGGCCGGCAGGCCGCCGCTCCTGTTGCATCCAGTGGGCGGAGGCTTTGGTCGTGCCTGCGGCGTCGTTCGCGCGCTGGGCCGCGACAATCTCATCGAGCAGGCCGCGGCGATAAAAAGCGGCGATGGTCGGCGCCGACAGGCCCCGCATCCCGAAGGGCAGTGCCTTCAAGGGTGAGCGCGGATCGTCGGTCTGCTCCAGGATAAGCACGGAGACATGTGCGAGCCGCAGCTCACACGCGAGAAACAGCCCGACCGGGCCGGCGCCGGCGATAATGACGTCATGGATGTGAGCGTGGGACATGGGCATGGACGGCTCCTGGGTCGAAGATGTTCGACCGGAGCGTTCCTCGGTTCGAGACCGCACGGACGAACGAATTGGCGCCTCAACAGCGCCCGACGTTCGTCGTGGGGATCTCAGGCCCGAAGCCAAAGACCAGAGCTTTCGTTACCGAAAGGACTTGGGCTGACCAAGCCAAGTCTGCCTTTTCCGACGTGCTGTATATAGCGGAGGCCGCCTCAGGCCGCAACGCATCGCGCGCCGCGGCGGCCGCGGCACGCCTGACATTGTCAGGGAAAGGCGGGAAACGGGTGGGAACCAAAAGGCGCTCGCGCCCTTCCAGTCGGACTAGCCGTGCTGTCCGGCCGCCGGGGGTACAAGGCTTCAAAATATTTTAAAATCAGCAGCTTGAGCCTATTTGAAGGGTTCGTGGCGTCTGTTGTTGTGTCGTTGCATCTCATCGAGTTGATGGGCAGCGCTCGCCTCGCCGGAGGACATGCCTCGCCGCCGAACTGCCGATGATGCGGCGACCTTCCGCCTGATCGCAGCTTTATCGTCGGCTGCGGCCGTGGTAGCTGAAAAAGGGGGGGTACGATGACACTTGATCATCAGCGTTGGGGCGCTCGTTCCGGCAATCAGCCGTGGCGGCCCTTGCGCATGCCGGTGCCCTCCACTTTCTGGCAGGCCAACCTCGCCGGATGGCTGTTCATCGCCGTGCTGGGCATCACGATACGAACCATCTTCTTCGGCAATTTCAGCGATGCGCTGGTCCGCACCGCCGTGTGCGATTGCCTCGGCTTCGGTCTCACCGGCTTGGCGCACCGCGTGATCCGCGATCACATCCGTTCGCCGCTGCCGGCGATCCGGGCCATCCCCATCGCCGCCGCCGCCTGCGTTGCCGGCGGCATGGTCATGCTTGGCGTCGTCCAGATCATGCGGCAGCTCGCCACGGCACTGGGCCTGCCCTTCAACGACCTCGGCGGCACCTACATTCCGGTTCTCTACTACACCATCATTTTCCTCGGCTGGGCGCTGGCCTATTTCTGGCTCACGGCGGACCATGCGGTCCGGGCCGAGCGGGTGCAGCGAAGCGAAGCGGAATCCGCTGCCGCGCGGGCGGAGCTGCAGCAGTTGCGGACCCAGCTCGATCCGCATTTCCTGTTCAACGCCCTCAACACGGTGACGGCGGAAATCCCCGAGCGGCCGGACGTCGCGCTGGAGATGACGCGCCGCATCTCCGACTATATGCGCTACTGCCTCGACCATCAGGATCGCCTGGCCTGTCGGCTCGCGGACGAGATCGATGCGGTGCGCGCCTATCTGCGCATCCAGGAGTTGCGCTATGACGGCCGCCTGAGCTGCGCCGTGCGGCTGGAGCCGGAGGCGGCCGATTTCGCCGTGCCGCATCTGATCCTGCAGGGGCTCGTGGAAAATGCCGTCAAGCACAGCTTGCGGCCGGCCATGCAGGCGCCGTTGCAGATCACGGTCTCGGCCAGCCTGCAGGACGGGCATCTGTCCATCACCGTCACCAATCCCGGCATCTATGCGCCGCGCCCGGAGGGCCGACCCGGCCTGGGCCTAGCCAATATGCGGCGCCGGCTCGAACTGCACTATCCCGACGGACATCACATCCTCGTCGCTCAGGAGGAGGAGCTTGTCTGCACGCGGCTGATCCTGCGAGGGCCGCTATGCTTCGCGTGATGCTGGTGGATGACGAACCGCCGGCGCGTCGCGCGTTGAAGCGCCTGCTGGAGGAACATGACGATGTGGCCGTCGTCGGCGAGGCGGGCAGCGTCGCCGAAGCCCGGCAGGCGCTCCGCAAGGTCCGCCCCGACGTCGTGTTCATGGATGTCGAGATGGGCGACGGCGAGGGGTTCGAGATGCTGGACGGTGCCGGCCCGCAGCCGGACGTGGTGTTCGTGACCGCCTATAGCCGCTACGCCGTGCACGCCTTCGAGGTGGCGGCAGCGGATTTCCTGGTAAAGCCGGTCGATCCCGAGCGCCTCGCCCTCACCGTGCAGCGCCTGCGGCAGCGCCATGATCTCCAGGGCGAGCGGAACGGGCGGGATGCTCCCGCCCCCGACAAGGACCGATTGCTGATCAATCTCCCGGGCGCGCGCTTGAGCCTGCCGTTCCAGGCGGTGCTCTCGCTCACGGCGGAGGGCGATTTCACCCGAATCGCCATCTCCGGCGGACGGGAGCAACTGGTGTGCCGGCTGCTGGGCCAGTTCGAGGCGGATCTGCCGCGACCGCCGTTCCTGCGCCTGAGCCGTTCTATTCTCGTGAACCTGGCGCAGGTGGACCGGGTCGAATGGCTCGAAGGTGGCCGGGCGCAGCTCTTCCTCGACCACGCGAAGCACATGGTACCGCTCGGCCGCGCCGCCGCCCGCCGGCTGCGCCAGATGGAAGCGCCCGCCTGACGGCCATCCAGGCGGCAAGCGTCTTAGAATTGTACCGAGAGGCGCAATGATCCCATGTTGCGGCTGGTGTGTTCCGAGAAGGCGCCGTCATATTCGGCCCGCAGGTTGAGGCCGTTCTTGAAACCGCCGAGGTCGAGGCCGGCGCCGACGCGGGCGAACCCGTCGTCCAGCGGCAGCACGACGTCGAAGCCGCCGACCCCTGCCGGGGCGGCGAGCAGGCGCACCGTGCTCGACCAGCTGTCGGTGCTGGAGAAGGTCACCCCGGCCTTGGCATAGGCGCGCAGCACGTGCCCATTCTCCAGGTTGAGCCGGGTGCCGAACTCCACCGCGGGCGTCGCCATCGCGGTCCATTCCGAGCTGCCCGAGACCTGACGGTCGAGCAGGGAGGCGCCCGCTTCGGTATAGCCGGATAGATGAGTATAGAGCAGGTCGAGGTCGAGATAGGGCTTCGCGTAGAAGCGGTCGTCGCCGAAGGTGTAGGCGGCCCTGAGGCGGCCGCTGCCGCCGCTCAGGTTGCTGGTACCCTCGGCGATGCCACCGACCGGACCTATCACCGCCGCGCGGCTGATGTCGAACGAGCCGAAGCTGCCGCTCGCCGCAGCGGCGAACAGCCAGGGCCCGATCTCGTGCTTCAGGCTGACGCCGATCCAGCCGGTGCTGCCGTCGGACGAGACGCCCTGGCCGGAGATGTTGCTGTCGTCGAAGCCGGCGGCGATGCCGTAGAACCAGTCCGGCGCGAACTCCTTCTGCAGGCCGACGGCGTAGCTGTAGGTGGTGTCGTTGTAGCTGCCGCCGCCGTCGAAGGCGTTCTGCTCGAAGCGCGCGCCCGAGCCGACCGCCCAGTAGCAGTTGGTCTGCGCCACGATGGCGGTCTCGCCCTCGAAGATCGGACAGCTCATCAGCCGATCCAGATGCTGCTGGCTCAGATTGATGCTCTCGGCGCCGGCCGCGTTCACGGTGTCGGCGGCGAGGTTTGACAGCACCCCCGGATAGTCGCCTGCCTCGACGTTGGACAGGGCGCCGAACAGGGGGCCGAAGACGCCGCCGCCAGCGTTCCAGATCGCCTGCAGGTGGTGGGCTGCGCGGATCTGGCCGGCGGTCAGGCCGAAGCCCGCCTTCGTGAAGTCCGCGGTGGCCGAGACGGCATAGTCGCCGCCGCTGCGGGTGACGTCGAAGTCGAATATATTGGCGGTCGCGCCTTCGAGCGTGCCGGAGGCCTCGCCCTGCACCTGCAGGAAGGTGAGCGCGCGGTTCGGCAAGAGGTTCGAGGAGAGTACCTGCAGCCCGCCGTCGAGGGCGGCATCGCCGGTAACCAGAAGGCGATCGATGGTCCCGGCGCTGAAATCGGCCTGGGTGACGATGAGGCCACCCGGCGTCTGCGTGAGGTTGCCGATCAGCGTCGTCGTCTGGGGCTCGCCGAGCGCGGCGACCAGCGCCACCCTTCCATGGACGAGGCTCGCTTCCAGCGACGGCGCCCACCCGTCGGGCACCGAGGCGAGGAACACCGTGCCGCCATTGGTGAGGTCGCCCTTCAGCGTGCCCTGCGGCACCAGCACGCCGCCGGAATAATTGTTGAAATAGCCCTGCGACAGCGTCGTCGTCAGCGAATAGGAGCCGACCACGGTACCGTAATTGTTGACGGAGTTGTAGCCGACGCCGGTGGCGTTGATCGCCTGCCCGTAATCGGAACGGACCAGGCCGTCGGCGCCGATATTGATGCTGTTCACCGAATTCGTGCTGTCGACCCAGACGCCCCAGCTGCCGGGTCCTGAACCGCCCGAGACATAGCCGTTAACATTGACGGTGACGGTGCCGTTGATCGGGTAGTCGACGCTCTTCTCGTTGGTCAGGCCGGTCGACTGGGCGAAGATGCCGATCGACTGATAGCCATTGGCGATGAGGGTGCCGTCCTGGGTGACGGTGACGGTGCCGCCGGCGCCATTGGAGTCCTTGCCGCCATGCGTGCCGGTGAACATGGCGCTGACACCGTCCGAGGACGCCCAGATGCCGCCGCTCGAGCCGACGCTCTGGGCGAAGATGCCATGCGCATTTGCTCCGGTGGTAAGGATGGTCGACTTGCCGGTGTTGACCGTCACCGCCCCGCCGTCGCCATTGGACGCGGGCTGGTTGTTCTGGGTATTGGAATAATACATCAGTACGCTGGTCCAGGTCTGGTCCGACGCCGCCAGGCCCGCAATGCCGCCGCCGCCGCCGACCGACTGCGCGAACAGCCCGAAGCTGCTGTCGCCGCTCGTCACGATCCGGCTGCCATCCTGCAGCGCGACGTTCACCGTGCCGCCATTGGCAAAGACTGAGTCAGGATTGACGCCGCCGGCGGTGAAGGTTCCGCCGATGCCGGTCATCTGCCCGGCGATGCCGCCGCCCCCGCCTACGCTCTGGGCGATGAAGCCGAAGGCCGCCTGGCCGGAGGTGGAGATGTCGAGCAGCGGTGCGTTGGTGGGATCGGTCTGCACCGTGCCGCCATTGCCGCCCTGGCTGCCGCCGACGGTCAGGGCGAGGCTCTGGCCACCGAAGAACGCCAGCGGGAGGTTGCCAACGAGGCTGTAGCCCTGCTCGGCGAGGCCGCCGCCGCCGCCGATCGACTGCAGGATGACGCCATGCGCCTGGTCGCCGACGGTGGTGATGGTGGTGGCGTTGCTCCCAAGCTGGCCGAGCGTCACCGTGCCGCCCTGGTTGCCCGAGCCGCCCGAGCCGCCATTGGTCATGCCGAGCGACACTAGGCTGCTGGCATTGAACTCGGCCGAGCCGGCGATCCCGCCGCCGCCGCCGATGCTCTGCGCCATGAGGCCGGTGGCGGCGAAGCCGGTGGTGCTGATCGTAGTTCCGCCAATGTCGACCGTCACCGCGCCGCCATAGCCGCCCGCCCCGCCGCTGCCGCCGAGCGCGGCGTCGAACTGGAGCTTGAGGAAGCTGCCGATGCCCTTGCTGCCCCCGGCCGCCGCCGCGCCGCCAATGCCACCGCCGCCGCCGACCGACTGCGCCACCACGCCCTTGGCGTAGTCGCCCGCCGTCGCGATCGTCGCGTCGTCGAGCGTGACGTCGACGGCGCCGCCATATCCGCCGGTTCCGCCGCGCGCGCCGAGCGAGAGGTTGAAGTTGAAGCTCGGCAGGTAAGCCGTCAGCGCGCTCCACTTGCTCGCGTCGCTGCCGATCAGGTTGTAGAGGTTGAGGAGGTAGCCGGCCAATGCGTTGTCGGCGAGCTTCTTGGCGTCGCGCAGCCCGTCGATGGGCGAGCTCGGCAGATAGGGGTTGTCCGAGGAGGCCGCCGAGCCGGCGCTGCCGGCCACGCCGCCACCGCCACCCACGCTCTGTGCCACCACGGCAATTGCCGCCTCGCCCCCGGTCGAGACGAAGCCGTTGACATCGACATTGACCCGACCGCCGGTGCCGCCGGTGCCGCCATTGGTGCCGGCCTTGATGGTGGCCTTGCCGATCAGGCCGCCGACATAGGGCACGGACTGGCCGTCGAGGATCTTCTGCACATTGTTGATGGAGGGCAGGCCGGCCTGGTACGAGCCGCCGGTCGAGCTGCCGCCGCCCCCGCCCACGCTCTCGGCGAAGATGCCATAGGCGGTGTCGCCGAACGTGTAGATCGGCGCATTGGCATATTGCGTTACGCTGACGGTGCCGCCCGCGCCGCCCGTGCCGCCCTGCGCTCCGACGGTGAGCGCCATGGTCAGCGCCGAGGAGGACGAGGTGAAATTCTGCGTCGAGCCGGCGCCGAAGCCGGCATCGCCGCCGCCACCGCCGATCGACTGGGCGGCCACCGCAAAGGCATAGTCGCCGAGCGTCTCCACCGAGGAGGCGGGCAGGCTGCTGCCGTCCTGTACGAAGTCGACGCCGCCCAGCGTGATGTTGACCGGTCCGCCATAGCCGCCGCCGCCGCCATTGCCGCCATTGCTGTAGGCCAGGTCGAGATTGTAGTTCTTGAACCCCGCGAGCGAGGCGACATCCTTCAGGCCGAAGGAGACCGACGAGGCGGAGGAATCGCCGCCGCGGCCGCCGCCGCCGCCGACCGACTGGCCGAGCAGGCCGAAACCGCCATTGCCATAGGTGAGGATGTTGCTGCCGTTGCTGAGATTGATGGTGGCCGTCCCGCCATTGCCGGCCGTGCCGGCGGAACCGCCGACGGCAAAGGCGCCCGACAGCGAAATGGCACCGGATGCCGGCGCGAAGGGATTGGGAACGTCGACCGCGATGGCCTTGGCACTGGCCGACCCGCCATTGCCGCCGCCGCCGCCGATCGACTGGGCGACGACGCCGGCCGCATCGATCGGCAGCGGATCAAGCACCGTCTCGTCGGGCAGCGTCGTCGGGTCGACGGCGCTTGCCGTGTCAAGGCCGGTGATGATGGTGGCGCCGGAAAGCGTCACGCTGGCGGTATTGCCCGAGCCGCCGGAGCCGCCCTTGCCGCCGGTCGCCAGCGAGGCCGCAAAGCCGGCCCCTACGGTGAAGGAATAGCCACCGCCCGCCGCGCCGCCGCCGCCGCCAGTGGACTGCGCCAATATGCCAGCCGCCGAGGTCCCGTAGGTGGTGATCTGCGTGCCGGGCGACGTGCTGACCGTGACGGTGCCGCTCGCGCCGCCACTGCCGCCCTGGGCGCCGATCGCCATGCCGGCGAAGGCGCTATAGGAGGTCGCGTTGCCGGCAATGCCACCGCCGCCGCCGATCGACTGGGCGATGATGGCATGGGCGTTGTCGCCCTCGGTGGTCACCGATCCGCCGGCGGTGAAGCCGACGGATCCGCCGCTACCACCGGACGTGCCCGCGCCGCCGACGGCGATGAGCCCGGTGCCGTTGTTGGTGGCGGAGGTGACGTCCGCGTCGCCGCCGATGCCGCCGCCGCCGCCGACCGACTGCATCACGATGCCATAGGCCTGTTCGCCCGTGGTCGTGACGTTGCCGCCAATGCCGTTGAAGGTGACCGCGCCGCCATTGCCGGTGATGCTGCCGGAGCCGCCGACCGAGACGATGGTAAGTGTCGTGCCGCCGCCGACGCCGCCACCGCCGCCGACCGACTGGCCGGCGATGCCGTAGGACTGGATGCCCTGCGTGGTGATCGTGCCGGAATTGGTGACGGTGAGCGTACCACCGGAGCCGCCGCTGGCGCCGCTGCCGCCAATGGCGACGATGCCCGATCCGCCGCCCGCGCTGCCGCCGCCACCACCGATCGACTGCACCAGCAGGCCGATCGCGCCGTCGCCCTGCGTGCCGATGACGCCGCTCGTGGTCGAGGTGATCGCGCCGCCATTGCCGGCCACGCCGCCCGAGCCGCCAATGCCGGTGAGGAAGCCGGGGGGAAGATCCGTGGCCGCGCCGCCGCCGCCGCCGATCGCCTGCAGTTGCACGCCGTGGCTGCCTTCTCCGAACGTCTGGATGGAACCGCTGATCGTCGCCTCGATGGTGCCGGCGTTCTGCCCGGTTCCGCCATCGCCGCCGATCTGGATGACGGATCCGTTGCTGATGCCGCCGGTGCCGCCGCCGCCGCTCAGCGACTGCACCTGGATGCCCGCCGATTGCGCGCCGCTGGTTTGGATCGACCCGGCATGGGTTACCTGGGTGTCGCCGACCGTGCCGGCCGAGCCGCCATTGCCGCCATTCGAATACAACAGGCTCCCGCCCGTGCCGACCGAGCCGCCACTGCCTGACTGGTTCTGGATCAGCATGCCCTGCGACTGGTCGCCAGTGGTGACGATGGCGGCCAGGTTGCCGACCGAGATGAGGCCAGTCGCCCCGCCCGCGCCCGCCCCGCCGGCTGCGCCGAACAACACCGAATCGCCGTTGCCGCCGTTGCCGGCCGTGCCGCTGATGCTCTGGACGAAGATGCCCGGCGATGCCGTGCCGGCGGTCGAGAGAGTGCCGCTATTGGCGACGACGTTCACCATGCCCGTCGAGCCGCCATTGCCGCCCGTGCCGCCATCCGTCACGCCGCTGCCGGCCTCCCCGCCATCGCCGCCGTCGCCGCCTTTCGACAGGGCCCAGATACCCGGGGAATTGGTCGGGCCGGCGGTGGTGACGTCGCCATAGGTGACGATCGTCACCTTCCCGCCATTGCCGCCATTGCCACCCGCACCGCCATTGCCGGTCGCACCACCGCCATACTCGCCGCCCGTGCCGCCATTGCCGCCATTGGACACCGCATAGATGGCCGGCGACTGGTCGAGCATCGTGCTGACCTTCACCGCCGTCGGCAGGGCGGGAGTGCCCATATGGACACCGATGACGCCGCCGGCGCCGCCCGCGCCGCCATCGCCGCCGGCGCCCGCGACATTGAACGCACTATAATCGGTGCCGTTTCCGCCCGCGCCGCCAAAGGCCAGAGCGGCGATCGCCGGCGACTGCAACGCCTGCGTCGAGATTGTCCGCACCGTGCCGGCGGGGGGCGGCGTTGTCGCCGAAAAGACGATATTCACCGGCCCGGACGCGCCACCCCCGCCGCCGCTGCTGTGGTTCTGCTGCAGGCCGCCATTGCCGCCCGTCCCGCCCACGCTCTCCGCCAGCACGCCCTGCGTCATTCGCGCCGACTGGGTGCCGCTGGAAATGATGCTGACACCGGCATCGAAGAGCCGGACCTGCGCGGTGGACGCGCCGCCGCCGGCCCCGCCCGTCGAATGGTCGTAGCCCATGCCGCCATTGCCGGCCCAGGAGGACGCGACGATGCCGGCGCCGACGAAGTCGCCGGCGCCGGTGAAGGGCCCGGCGACCGGGTTGGGATTGGGGAAGGCGCGGGCAAAGCCCGAGGCCAGCGAGGACGGGGCGTTCGACTGGTCGATCAGGACGTCGCCGCCCAGATTCGCTGTCACATAGGCCGGCCCGGCATTGCCGCCGGCGCCTCCATCGAATTGATTCTTGGTAGTCGCCGTGCCGAAACCGCCATGGGCCACCGCGGCAAGACCCACGGTCTGGTTGAGCTGCGGGGCGCCCCAGTTGACATAGAGGCTGACCGCGGCATTGCTGAGGAGGCCCGCCTCGCCCGCCGTTCCGCCGGCGATGCCGTACCAGCCAGCGCCGGCATTGCCGCCGACCGACTGGGCGATGACGCCGCGCACGCCCGAACTGGTGCTCGGCCCGTACTGGACGCCGCTATAGGCCGTCAGCGGCGCGTTGAGCACGAGGCCGACATCGCCGCCATTGCCCGGCGCCGCACCGACGTTGCCATATTGCGGCGTGCCGGTGCCGTCGGTGCCGGTCCGATAGGCGTTGCCGCCATTGCCGCCGCGGCTGAGGGCACCGACCCAGATGGTCTGGAATCCGGCATCGCTGACGCTCTGCGGCGTCGTATCGTTGAAGAGGACGTTGCCGCCGGAGGTGCCGGCCGTCGGCATGCCGGAGGAGGATGTCGCGCTGGTGCCGCCGGTGCCGTCGTTCTGCTGGATCTCGGCCGCGTGCGCCGCGCTGGCGCCGACGGCGAGCATCGCGGCGAGAGCGAGCGCATGGGAGCGCCGCACGCTCATCCCCTGAGCGCCGCGCGTGAACCCGGACAGGAGCCCAGGAGAGACCGACCGCGTGCGCTGGTGGGAGAAGGCGGCGATCGCCGCAGGCGAGACTGAGGAGGCGAAGTCCGCCGATATGATCGTCCGAACCGGCCGCTGCCGGCGCTGTTGATGCACGACAATACACTCACACCCGGTGGCAATTTCGCCACCTGCGCCACGCTTCTTCATCCAGCGCCCCCGCCCATCGATCTCAGTTCATTGACGATTTATATTTTTGCTTTATTATAATCGATATATTCTTTTGTTTACTTGATACGCAGATGTCTTACGTTGAAAAATTTCGATTTCGTCTAAATTTGTATCTTATGTTTCCGTAACTTGGCGGCGATCGCGGATCAAGGCACACTCGATGAAACGGCGCTGCCACTCGATGAACCGACGGTCGCGCCAGCGGTCGCATTCGCCATGAACGGGCATTGGTATAGGCCCCCGGCTGGACGAGGGTCAGCCTGTCGATCCGGTTCGCCGAATTGGGGGATAGGCGTTTCTGATCGCCAATCACCGCTGCGCGGAACGGTGACCTGCAGGCTGGTCGCAGCGGGCCGGTCCAAACCGCCCGTCATGCAGGGCGGCTACCGCGGCAGCGGTTTAGTCCTCTGGCGCAATACGTCCTGTCAAAGCGCCATTCAACTTGCTGAACCCTCGCGTCGATCGATCAAACGGCTTTACTGGACGTAGCCTTGGGGCGCTTGTCGAGACACTCTACCTTCCGCACGGCATACCAGGCTGCCATGCCCGCCAGCACAGCGATGCCCCCCAGCAACGGCAGGCTGTGGCGCACCGCGATGAGCATGTCAGCGCCGCTTGAAGACAGCCATGCGCGCGATACCCCATCGGGGCCTCTCAGATTAAACGCCAGCGTGGTCGCGCCGCCGGCAACGCCTAAACTGGTGCCCAGTGCGCGCATCAGGTTCAGCAGCGAACCGGCTGGCCCGGACAAAGCTGGCGGCACAGCCGCAATCGCCACCTGGTTATTGGGTGCGATGAAGAGGCCGAGGCCGGCGCCGAACAGGGCATAGGCGATGCCGTCGAAAAGCCGGTGATCTTCGACCCGTCCGAGAGTGGAAAACAGAAGGACAACGGCCATGAAGCTCAGCGCCATGCCGACCAGACCGACCCAGCGCCCGCCTAATCGCTCCTTCACCGTGTGGCTGAACGGTGCCGTGAGCCCGAGGGCCACCGGAATGATCGCCAGGTGCAAGCCGGCCGTACCGGGGGGCTCGCCGAAGCCGTGTCCCTGCGCGAAGGACATAAGAAAGAACATGCCGAACAGCAGCGCATAGCCAAGCAACACCCCAGCCGCCGCGCTGCAAAACGCAAGGCTTCGGAACAGGGCAGGGTCGATCAGCGGCGCATCGAAGATGCGTTCGCGCCGTACCAGAAGCACAAGCAACAGGGCGGCCATGGCGAGACTGCCGAGCGTCAGCGGGGAACTCAGCCCCCAGCTCGAGACATGGTTGAGCACGGCCACGGTCAGTATCAGAGCTGGACCGATCAGCAGCGCTCCGCCCCAGTCGAAGGCGCGATCCGCCTGCATGCCGGTGCTGCGAGGCAGCGCCAGCCAACCAAGGACAACGGCCAGCGCACCAAACGGGACGGTGAGCCAGAAGATCCATTGCCAGCCAAGCGTCGCGAGTATCAGGCCGCCCAGCACCGGGCCCGCGCTCATGCCCACCGCCTGAGCCGCCGCGAACCAGCCAAGCGCCCGTCCCCGCTGCGCCTGCGGGACCGTTTTCACCAGGATCGCAATGCTGTTGGCGCCGAGGAGCGACCCGCCCACCCCCTGCAAGAAGCGAAAGATCACCAGTTGTTCGAAGCTGGACGCAAAGCCGCACAGGGCGCTGGCGGCGATAAAAATGAGGTACCCCAAGATATACAGCGTCTTGCGACCAAACATTTCGCACAGACGGCCAAAGATGGGCAGAAATGCAACGAAGGCTGCGAGATACGAAAGCGCGATCCAGCTTACATGCTGAAGTGAAGCATCGAAATAATGACCGAGAATTGGCAAGGCGAGCTGAACGATCGTGGCGTCAAGCTGCCCAATAAACGCACCCATCGAGACGAGGCCAACGACAAGCCAAGGATGCCAGGACTGACGCTCAAGCCAGGCGAGTGGAGCTGGTTCGGTCGTCAGCCGAGCGATGAGGAGAGACATTCAATGTCCGAAGGGATGGGGGACGGCATCTTTCCCAGCAGATCGCGTCCGATCCTGCCGGCAGGGTGAGCGCACCCGCAGAGATTGAAGACGACAATGGCCTACTTCCCCGAAGATGAGGCAGGACCACCGCCGGGAGCAATCAGCGTTTCGTCACGTCATTACAGGTTACGACGGCCGGCTTGTCACTGGCTTGCCGGGCGCCGGCCTGGAGATAGCAATAGGAAAGTGTGGTGCCGGACAGGTCACCGACGAAATAGCCGTCCGTGTCGGCCATCATCACCTTGTCGCCATCTTTTGAGACGGTTCCGATGAAGGGTTCGGATGTGACCGCCCCGCCCGAGGCCGCGTCGCCGGCAATGATGGTTTCGCCCCAGAAACGGCGGTCATCCTGACCGACAATGCGCAGCGTGACGTTCCGCTACGCCAGCAGCGGTTTTTCCCAGGTGCCCTTGCTGTCCGGCCAGTGCGGCCCGCCGACGCCGGCAATGATCGTATTGGTCTTGCCAACCCAATCACCCTTCATGTCGGGGGTTTGAGCGGCGGCGACAGAAATCGTCATGACATTGCAGAGCAAAATCCAACCCAGGGCCTTCATGGTGTCCTCGCCATATTGTTCGATCTTGAGTCGAATTGAGTTGTATCTCACCCCAAATGTAAGGGAATGACAAACGACACGGCCGCGTTGTCGCGGACCGCGCGGCGCGCTTCTCTAGGGCGCCGGCCAAAGCATATATTTGGCGGTTAATATCGCTTCCCTTCCGGCGCCGGGCAGGATGCCGATATTGATCTCCGGCTGGTTGAGGTGCGCGGTCTGGGCGGGGGGCACGGCCGCGCCGCGCCTTGCGGAGCCGTTGATCACCTCTGTGTGAGGGCGGGCAGTTTGCAGGGTGCCCGCGCCGCTCCGCTGAAGCCGCTGCCACATCTTGCCGGATCTGCACTTGCGCGTTCCTATCGGCCCCCACATCTTGCGCGTGGTGGGGTTGTGCTGCTTTTGCCATGCGAAAATGCGGCTTGTGCAGGGAGTCGCGCTGCGCTTTTCTCCGGCCGGTTCGCAACGTGACAACGCCTGCGAGCCGCTGCCCGTACCCGCTTGTGCCCGTGCCCGCTTGTGAAATCCGAACCCTCCGGCTCCGCCATCCGAAATTCGCGCGGGGCCGTGCGGTGTCCGGCGATCATGCAATTTTCGAAGCGGGGTCGCGCGTTTCCGCTCTTGCGCTCCCAGGTCATTCATGTCCGTCGACGTTTCTCAGAACCATCGCGTCTATCTGGTCGTCTCCATCCTGCTCAGCACATTCATGGTCGCTGTGGAATCGACCATCATCGCCACGGCCCTGCCGAGTATCGTCGGTCAATTCGGCGGTTTCGACCATTACAGCTGGGTGTTCTCCGCGTTCCTGCTCGCCCAGACCACGACCACCGTCATCTATGGCAAGCTTGCCGATATTTTCGGCCGCAAGCCTGTGCTCATCGGCGGCACGGTGGTGTTCCTGTTCGGCTCGCTGGCGTGCGGTTTCGCCTGGTCCATGCTGTCCCTGGTGGTGTTTCGCCTGCTGCAGGGCATAGGGGCAGGAGCCATTCAACCGCTGACGATCACGCTTGTGGGCGATCTCTACAGGCTGGAGGAGCGCGGCAGGGTCCAGGGCCTGCTGGCCAGTGTTTGGGCCGGATCCGCGGTGGTGGGCCCGCTGTTCGGCGGCCTGCTGGTGGATTATGTCTCCTGGGCCTGGATCTTCTGGATGAACATCCCGATCGGCATTCTCTCGGTCGCGGGCTTCGCCTTCTTCCTGCACGAAAAGGTCGAGCCGCGTGCCGCGCGGATCGATTATCTCGGCGCCGGCCTGTTCACCGTCTCCATCGCCTCGCTGCTGATCGTGCTCAGCGAGACCGATAGCCGGACCAGCATTCTGGCGGGCTTCGGCGCCCTGTTCTTGATTTTTGGCGTGCTGTTCGTACGCGCGGAGCGGCGTGCGGCCGAGCCGATCGTTTCGTTCGATCTCTGGAAGCGGCGGCTGATTGCGACGTGCAACACCACGGCTCTGCTGGTCGGCATCCTCCTGATCGGTCTTACCACCATCTTGCCGCTCTACGTGCAGGGCGTGCTTGGATATTCGCCGGTGGTTGCCGGCCTCGCCCTCACCATGCTGATCCTCGGCTGGCCGCTGGCGGTGAGCCAGTCGATGCGGCTCTACCGCGTGTTCGGCTTGCGCAGGGCGCTTCGGGGGGTGAGCCTGATGCTTCCGGCCGGATGCGCGATCCTGCTGTTTCTCTCCCCGACCAGCCATCCGGTGCTTGCCGGCATTGGATCGTTCGTCGTCGGCATCGGCATGGGCACCACCAGCTTCACCTGCATCGTGCTGATCCAGGAGAGCGTCGAATGGTCCATGCGCGGCAGTGCGACGGCCTCCAACATCTTCGCGCGCAGCCTCGGCAGTGTGCTCGGCGCCACCGTGGTGGGCGCAATCCTCAATTTCGGCCTGCTGCATTTTTCTACCGCCGAGATCGCGAGCCGGGTTCACAAGGTACTTGGCGAGACCACCGGCCTGTCGGGGGTCCATGACGACGCCGTGGTCATGGCGGTGTTCGAGCGGGCGCTTCACCTGACGTTCTGGGGCGTGTTCGTGGTGGCGCTCCTTGCGGCCGCCGTGA
This sequence comes from Roseixanthobacter psychrophilus, assembly GCF_043195195.1. NCBI lineage: Bacteria > Pseudomonadati > Pseudomonadota > Alphaproteobacteria > Hyphomicrobiales > Xanthobacteraceae > Roseixanthobacter > Roseixanthobacter psychrophilus. Next base: position 11,985 of record NZ_JBAFWT010000047.1, on the reverse strand, counting down.
CTTGGCTCATCCCGGTCCATGTCGCTGCCGAGCGTGAGCCGGATGTCGCATCCGCCTCGCTGGGCGACATGGCGGGGGAATAGCTGGGCGCGGGCCCTTTCCAGGGCACGCTGCCGGGCGCTCCGAGCCGGTCCGGTTCTATAACGCCTGCGGCCGGGTCATGCGCGCCGGGTCCACCAGACGATCGTAATCCTCACCCGAGAGATAGCCGAGCGAGATGGCCGCCTCGCGCGGGGTCAGGCCGGCGTCCAGGGCCTTGGTGGTGATCTGCGCGACCTTGTCGTAGCCGATCACCGGGTTGAGCGCTGTGACGACCAGCAAGGCGTTCGCAACGTTTTCCGCAAGCCGCGCGCGGTCCACGTCGAGATCGGCGATCAGGCGGGAGGCGAAGATGTGCGCGCTGTCGGCCAGGATCCGGATCGACTGAAGCACGTTGTAGATCAGCACCGGCTTGGCGACATTCAGTTCGAAATTGCCCGAGGCGCCGGCGGCGGTGACCGTGGCGTGGTTTCCCATCACCTGGAACGCCGCCTGCACCACCACTTCGCCGATGGTCGGGTTGCGCTTGCCGGGCATGATGGACGAGGTCAGCCCGTCATTGGGGATGATGAGTTCGCCGAGCCCGCAGCGTGGCCCCGAGCCCAGCAGGCGGATGTCGTTGGCGATCTTCATCAGGGAGACCGCGACCACGTTCAGCGCGCCCGAGGCTTCCACCAGCGCATCATGGGCGGCCATGCCCTCGAACTTGCTGGGATTGGGGGAGAAGGTCACGCCGCCAAGAGCGCTGGCTTCCGCGCAGAAGGCGGCATCGAAGCCGACCGGGGCATTGAGGCCGGTGCCCACCGCCGTGCCGCCCTGGGGCAGTACGCATAGGCGGGGCATGGCACTTTCGATGCGCGCCATGCCGTTGGCGATCTGCCGTGCGAAGGCATCGAACGCCTGGCCCATGGTCATGGGCACGGCATCCATCAGATGGGTGCGACCGATCTTGAGCACGTCGGCGAACGCCGCCGCCTTGATGGCGAGTTGGCCATGCAATTCGGCCAGAGCGGGCAGCAGTCGCGCGCGCAAATCCTGCACCGTGGCGATGTGCATGACCGTCGGAAAGCTGTCGTTGGAGGATTGCGAGCAATTGACGTGGTCGTTGGGGTGCACCGGTGCCTTGGTGCCGAGCGGCTGGCCGAGCCGCTCGTTGGCGCGGTTGGCGATCACCTCGTTGGCGTTCATGTTGGTCTGCGTGCCGGAGCCGGTCTGCCAGATGCGCAGCGGGAAATGATCGTCGAAGCGACCTGCCAGCACCTCGCCCGCCGCCGCCTCGATCGCGTCCGCGAGCGCTGGGTCCAGCACGCCGAGCTGGCGATTGGCGCGGGCGGCCGCGATCTTCTGAAGGCCGAAGGCGTGGATGAGGCCGGCGGGAAAGCGTTCCTCGCCCACGTCGAAAACCGCAAGCGCGCGCTGGGTCTGCGCCCCCCAATAGCGGCCGGCGGGAATCTCCACCGGGCCAAAGGCGTCATTCTCGATACGGGGAGAAAGGGACATGGGACCGCTTCCGCTGGAAATGGGGAGGCGTTGCCGCCGCCCCGGTCGTTGGGCTCAGGCGTCCACTTCGGCCATATCGAGGCGTGCGCGGGCGGTCTCGTCGAATTCGCCGGCGAGCTTTGCCACCACCACGGTCGCAACCGCATTGCCGATGACGTTGCAGGTGGCGAGCGCGATGGAGAGGAAGCGATAGACGCCGAAGATCAGCGCGAGGCCGTCCACCGGAAGGATGCCGGTCGCGGTCACGGTGGCGGCGAACACCACGAACGACCCGCCGGACACCGTCGCGGCGCCCTTGGAGGTGAGGAGCATGATGGCGAGGATGCCGAGCTCCTGTTCCCAGCTCAGCGGCACGTTGTAGGCGTTGGCGAGAAACACGATGCCCATGGACATGAACAGCGAGGTGCCGTCGAGGTTGAAGGCATAGCCGGTCGGCATCACCAGGCCGACGGCCTGCTTGGAGGCCCCGTAGAGCGGCAGCTTCTCCAGCAGGCGCGGCAGGACGCTCTCCGACGAGGCCGTGCCGAGCATGATGATGATCTCATCCCGGAGGAAGCGCAGCAGGTGGAACAGATTGATGCGGAACAGCGCGCAGATGGTGCCGAACACGATGATGATGAAGCCGATAATCAGGACGTAGAAGGCCGCCACGAAATAGGCCAGCGAGATCAGCACCGCCGTGCCGTTGGCGCCCACCGCATAGGCCACCGCGCCGAACGTGCCGATGGGTGCGAGCCGCATGATGATGTGGATGAACTCGAAGAAGGCCGTGGAGATGGTGTTGAGCCCCGCCTCGATGGGCGCGCGCTTCTCGGGGCTCAGCGCCATCAGGCCGAAGCCGAAGATCAGCGCGATCACCAGCACCTGCAGCAGCTCGCCGCGGGCGAAGGCGCCGATGAAATTATCGGGAAAAATGTTCAGCACGAACTGGGTGAAGGTGGTGTGGGAGCCTTCCGCCGCCTTTGCCGCCGCCGCCGCGCCCTTGGCCGCCGCCGCCGGGGCGGTGATGTGGCCGAGGTTCTTGCCGACGCCGGACAGGTTGCCGAAGATCAGCCCGATGGCGAGCGCGATGGTGGAGACGATCTCGAAATAGATCATCGCCAGCAGCCCGACCTTGCCGACGCGCTTGATGTCCCCGGCCGCCACGATGCCCACCGCCACGGTCAGGAACACCAGTGGCGCGACGGCGGTCTTGATCAGCCGCAGGAAGATGTCGCCGAGCACCTTCAATGAGGCGCCGAATTCCGGCCAGATCAGGCCGACGCCGATGCCGAGCACCATCGAGACGGCAACCTGGAAGCCCAGATTGCCCCAGAGCGATTTTTTCTTCGCGCGGGTTCCGGGGGCCGGCGAAACCTTCGTATCCGTGCTAGCCAGCGTGGCCATTGGCGTCTCCCTGAGAATTTGATCTTTGCTGTGAGCGGCGTTCTTGCGATGCCTTGGCGAAGAAGGGGGTGGTGCCGCCGATCAGGCGGCGCTGGACCGCGCGGGCGGCGCCATCGCGAGTACGCGATCGACCATCGCACCGGACAAGCCGAGGTAATTGGCGGGGTCGCAGTGGCCGCGGATGGCCTCCACGCCGCCCAGCGCATCGACGATCTCGGGCACTTGCGCGAGCAGGTCGGCAAGGTCTTGCCCCCCCTCGATCGCCGTGCGGCAGGCGTCATAGACCACATCATGGGCATGTTGGCGGCCGAGCTTGGGCGCCGCCGCCATCATCACCGCCTCGGCCACGATCAGGCCGTGGGTGAGGCCGAGATTGTCGCGCATGCGCTGCTCGTGCACCACCAACCCGGCGAGCATGAATTTCGCGTTCGACAGGGCGGAGGCGGTGAGCAGGAAGCTTTCCGGCAATGACACCCATTCCAGGTGCCAGGGGCCGGTCGCCCGCTCGAAATCGTGGATCATGCCGTCCAGCATCGTGGCGACGTGCTGGCGCACCGCCTTGGCGGCGGCGAGCATCAGCTCGCTGGAAATCGGGTTGCGCTTCTGCGGCATGGTGGAGGACGCGCCACGCCCCGGCACGAAGGGTTCGGAGACCTCGCCGAACTCGGTGGCCGCCATCAGCATCACGTCGGTGGCGATCTTGCCGAGCGTGCCGGTGATGAGGCCGAGCAGCGTCACCGCCTCGGCGATGCCGTCGCGCGCCACGTGCCAGGTGATGGACGGCTGGGCGAGGCCGAGTTCCTCGCAGAACAGGCGCTGCATCTCCAACCCGCCGTCGCCGATGGAGGCGAGCGTGCCGGCGGCGCCGGAGAATTCACCGAGCAGGATGCGCGGACGGGCCTGTGCCACACGCTCGATGTGCCGGTCGATGGAGGAGAGCCAGACCGCCGCTTTATAGCCGAACGTCACCGGCAGGGCCTGCTGTAGGTGGGTTCGGCCGGCCATGGGCGTGTCGCGATACTTCAACGCCATGTCCGCCAGGATCTCCCGGACGGCCCGCAAATCGCGGTCGACGATGTCGAGCGCGGCGCGGATCTGCAGGACGTTGGCGGTGTCCATGATGTCCTGGGTGGTCGCGCCCCAATGGACGAAGCCGCCGGCCGAGCCGGCTGCGGCCGCGAGCTGGTGCACCAACGGCAGGATGGGATAGCCGACGATCTCGGTTTCTTCCCGCAGTTTCTCGAAGTCGATCTGGATGGTCCGGCAGGCGGTGTCGATGGCCTGCGCGGCCTCCTTCGGAATGGTGCCGGTGCGGGCCTGGGCGCGCGCGAGGGCGGCTTCAGCTTCGAGATAACGGGCGACCAGGGCCTCGTCGGTAAAGACCGCCCGCATTTCGGCGGTGCCGAACATGTCGCGGAACAAGGCGGAATCGAAGACCGTGCTGGCCAAGGGGCATCCTCCGGCGGAGTTATGTTCGTACATAATTTATTGTACCAACATAATCGCCCTGTCAATCCGTCGGGCTTGACGAGGCCGGTCACGCTCGGGTTTTCATGGGCACTGATACAAAAGGAGACTCACGCCCTTGGAGACGCGATACGCTTCCGTCGCCCGCGCCCTTGCCGAAGCGATATCCAGCGGTCGTCATCCCGTGGGATCCCTGCTGCCGAACGAATTCGAACTGGCGGACCAGTTTGCCGTCAGCCGGTCCACCGTGCGCGCCGCGATGCGCGAGCTGGAAGCCTCCGGCCTTGTCAGCCGTCGCAAGAGCGTGGGCACGCGGGTCGAGGCCTCCGTTCCTGTCAGTCGCGCCGGCGGTTTCGTGCAGACGCTCGGCACCGTCGAGGCGGTGCAGCAGTTCGGCGTCGAGACCGAGCGCCGCACCCAGGATGTCGCCGATATCGTCGCCGACGGGCCGCTGGCGCAACAGCTCGGCTGCAAGCCGGGCCAGCGCTGGCTGCGCATTTCCAGCCTGCGCATCGTGCCGGGCGAGGTGATGCCGATCTGCTGGACCGACGTTTACATCGACGGCGTGTTCTCCGCCGAGGTGCGGGAAAAGATGGCCGGGCACGCCGGGATCTACGGCACATTGGTGGAGGAGATTTCCGGTCGGCGCATGCGGGAGATTCGTCAGGATATCAAGGCGGTGGGAATACCAGAGCGTGTCGCTGGGCCGCTGAAGGCGGGGGCCGGCGCCCATGCTCTGGAGATCCGCCGGCAATATATCCTCAGCCCGCAGGACATGGTGGAAATCTCGATCAGCATTCATCCCGCCGACCGCTATAGCTATTCCACGCGGCTCACGCGGCAGGAGGCGTCCCCGGCCTGACGGCTTTGTGTTCGGGGCGTCGCACGAAGCGGTCTACAAGTCCGCGTATCAATCTTCACACGATCAGGCATACGCCATGACAGCACTTTCCATGTACCAGGCTTCGGTTCCGGTATTCCTGCGCGGGCTCAATGCCCTGCTGGTGGAGCTGGAGAAGGGCGCCGCCTTCGCCGAGGAGCGCGGCTTCAAGCCCGAAGCCCTGCCGGGCACCCGCCTCTATCCCGACATGCTGCCCCTCTCCGGCCAGGTGCAGCGCGCCAGCGATACGTCGAAGGCGTCCGGGGAGCGCCTCTCCGGGGTGCCCGCGCCCAAGTTCGAGGACACAGAAACCACCTTCCCCGAGCTGACGGAGCGTGTCCGCAAGACCATCGCCTATCTGGAAAGCCTTGATCCTGCGCTGTTTTCCGGGAGCGAAACGAAGGAGGTGATGGTTCGCACGTCCAGGTTCCAAGGCGACCGCTACCTGCTCGATTTCGCCCTGCCGAACTTCTTCTTCCACGTCGCGACCGTCCACGCGCTGCTGCGGCATACCGGCGTCAAGGTGGGCAAGCTGGACTATCTCGGGCCGATCCCGGCTTGATCCAGCCGGGCGCCAGCCAAATTACATTTTAGCTTCAAGCTTCTAGCCGAACCGGCCGGTGATGTAACGGTGGGTGCGCTCATCGCGCGGGGCGGTGAAGATCTCCTGCGCCCGGCCGAACTCGATGATTTCGCCCAGATACATGAAGGCCACATAGTCCGCCACGCGCGCCGCCTGCTGCATGTTGTGCGTGACGATGACGATCGTATAGTCCTGCTTCAGTTCGTCGATCGTCTCTTCGATCTTCGCGGTCGTCAGTGGATCGAGGGCGGAGCAGGGCTCGTCGAGAAGTATGATCTCCGGCTTGACTGCAATTGTCCGGGCAATGCACAGGCGTTGCTGCTGGCCGCCGGAGAGGCTGAGGCCGCTTTGGGGGAGGATATCCTTCACCTCCTCCCACAGGGCGGCGCGGCGCAAGGCGTCTTCAACTCTCTCATCCAATTGAGATTGCTGAAGTTCTTCGTTCAGCCGCACGCCGATGGCGACGTTGTCGTAGATCGACATGGGGAGCGGGGTCGGCTTCTGGAACACCATGCCGATCTTTGCCCGCAGGGCGATGGGGTCCACCGCATGGGACAGGATATCCTGTCCGTCCATGAGAACGGAGCCGCGTGCATGCTGGTCGGGATAGAGGTCATACATGCGGTTGAAGATCCGCAGCAGCGTTGATTTTCCGCATCCGGACGGTCCAATGAAGGCGGTCGCCTTGTGTTCGTAGATCGGGACGCAGATGTCCTTCAGCGCCTCTTCCCTGCCATAGCTGAAAGAGACATGCTCGACCTGCAGCTTCACTTTGAGGTCGCCCGGCTGTTCGACGGAGCGTGGCATAGACGCCACCGTGTCTTCAAGCGAAGACAGTGCGCCGGGGACCGCCGTCGGGAAGGCCGGGAATGGCGTGTGTGAAGACATGGCTGGGTCCCATCGCGGATGCTGAGCGACACTACGTCCGCCTGCCGCGCATGTCTTTGCGCCATGTCACGTCACAGAAATGTAATATTCATTCTGTTGTTCCGCGATTCTTCGCGCATATTCTGAAGACAAACCCGCCTTTTCCGGTGAAGTTCATCGAAGCGAACCCCGGCACGGGTGCCGGGGCCGCCCAGGCGCGAAAATTCCCGTTCAGGCTCCCGGTTTCGGCGCAAGGCACGCGATGGCGCCGGCCCAGGCTTCGAGGCGTGCGGCGCGGGCCGCTTCGCTCATCTGCGGCGTGAAGCGCCGGTCTAGCCGCCAGGTGGCGGCGAAGGCCTCCGGGCGTGCAAACAGGCCGCAGGCCAGCCCTGCGAGATAGGCGGCGCCGAGCGCTGTGGTCTCCTGCACCACCGGCCGGTCCACCGGCGCGCCCAGCAGGTCGGCGAGGCGCTGCATGGTGAAATCGGAGGCGCTCATGCCGCCGTCCACCCGCAGCACCGTGCCCTCGGCCCCCGTCCAGTCGGCGTGCATGGCGGTGAGGAGGTCCACGGTCTGGAAGCACACGCTCTCCAGCGCCGCGCGGGCGAGTTCCTTCGGGCCCGTGGCGCGGGTGAGGCCGAACAGGGCGCCGCGCACGTCGGGCCGCCAATGGGGCGCGCCCAGGCCGACGAAGGCGGGCACCAAAATCACGTCCTGCTCGGGATCGGCGGCGGCGGCGAGCGCACCGCTCTCGCGCGCATCCGCGATCACGCCGAGTCCGTCGCGCAGCCATTGCACCGCCGCCCCGGCGACGAAGATCGCGCCCTCCAGCGCATAGGTGCGATGCCCGTCCAATTGATAGGCGATGGTGGTGAGCAGCCGGTTGCGCGAGGCGACCGGTGTTGTCCCGGTATTGAGCAAGGCGAAGCAGCCGGTGCCATAGGTGGATTTCACCATGCCCGGCGCGAAGCAGGCCTGCCCCACCATGGCCGCCTGCTGGTCTCCCGCCATGCCGCAGATGGGGATGGCGCCGCCGAACAAAGCGGGGTCCGTGGTGCCGAACAGGCCGGAGCTGTCGCGCACGTCGGGCAGCAGCGCCGCCGGCACGCCGAACACAGCAAGCAGATCTTCGTCCCAGGCGCCCTTATGGATGTCGAACAGAAGGGTGCGCGCGGCATTTGTGGCGTCGGTCGCGTGTACCCGCCCGCCGGTGAGGCGGTAGAGGAGGAAACTGTCCACGGTGCCGAAGGCGAGTTCGCCCCGTTCCGCCCGCGCCCGCGCGCCGGGCACCTCATCGAGCATCCAGGCGATCTTGGTGGCGGAGAAATAGGGATCGATCAGCAGGCCGGTCTTCGCGCTCACCATCGGCCCAGCGCCTTCCGCCTCCAGGCGGGCGCACAGCGGGGCGGTGCGGCGGTCCTGCCAGACGATGGCGCGGTGGATCGCTTCGCCGGTGGCGCGATCCCAGATCAGGGTGGTCTCGCGCTGGTTGGCGATGCCGATGGCGGCGACGTCGCCCGCTGCCGCGCCGGCCTGCGCGAGCACGGCGCGGCAGACCTTGAGCGTCGTGCGCCAGATGTCCTGCGCGTCCTGCTCCACCCAGCCCGACGCGGGATAATGCTGCGGCACTTCCTCCTGCGCCACGGCGGCGATGGAGGTGTCGGGACGGAACAGGATCGCCCGCGAGGAGGTGGTGCCCTGGTCTATGGCGAGGATGTAGGTGGCCATGTGCGCTCCCCCCGGTGGCTTTGTGGTTCTCGCGAAACTAGGCGACTCGGGGCGCCGGAGCCACCGCGCTTCCCGGCACGTACTGCACGTCGTGCCGTTGCTGCATGTGGTTGGGGACGGGCCTTCTCCCTCCCCCCTTGCGGGGGCGGGGTGGGGAGGGGGCATTGAAGCGCGGCACTTGGTTCTGCAGCGTCGGACACATGGATGTTCACCGCAGAAATCCCCTCTTTGGGCACCATAAGAGCCTCGACAGAGCCTCTCAAGATCGGTAGCAACGGAGTGTCGGGGGCGGGATGGCCCGCCCCGCTGAAGGGGATCGCCCTCCATGACCACCGCATCTGTCACCCATCTCCCGTCTCGCAGCCGGCCCCGCCGGCCCCAGGTCTCCCCCACCGCACCGCGTCGCCTCCGCCGCCAGCAGGCGGCCGCGATCGCCACGGGCACCATTGCCATGGTGCTCACCGCCCTTTCCCTCACCCATCTTTCGGCCGGCATCCACCTGGTGACCGGGGCCGCTGCTTGGGAATGCTGGGCGCTCGGCATCGGCATCGACATGGGCTTCCTCGCCTTCGAGGGGGCCTATCTCCTGGCGGCCACCGAGGCGGTGCGTCGTCAGGTGGCACGCTACACCCGGCCGGGCATCATCGGTGCGCTCACTTTCTCGGCCGCGCTCAATGCCCTCGCCTTTTGGAGCGGCGCGCCGGGCGGGGTCATCCTTCAGGCCGCCGCCGCCCTGTGCGGCATCATCGTCACCGCGATGATCTACCTGCTCGCTCGCACCACCTACGTTCTGGCGACCGCCCAGCGCGTCTAAGAGGATCCGTCATGCAGCCGATCGAGAAAGTGGGACGCGCGTTGTACGGTGAACAGTGGCAGGCGCCCCTGTCTCGCGATCTCAGCGTTCGCAAGGACACGATCGGCGACTTTCGCCAGGGTCGGGGTGAACCCGGCCCCGGCCTCTATCACGACATGCTCGATCTCGCCGAGAAGCGCATGCGCGAGCTGCAGGAGGCGATCGCCGACCTGCGCAGGATACTCGGCGTCAGGTAGAGGCGGTCCACTCGCTGTCCGCCACCGCCCGCACCGGCATCGTGGCCAGTACCTCGCGGTGCATGGCGTGCTCCGGCGCGGTGAGCGCATCGGCCGGCAGCGCCCATGAGACGCCATCGGCCAGCTCGACGGGGTCGAGCCCATAGCCGGGCGCGGTCGGTCCACGCACGGCATGGGCGGTGTCGTGATCGAGGATCAAATAGAGATTGGTCATGCGGCCACTCCCATGATTGCGCCGATGCCCTGATAGGTGGCGAGGTGCTGTGAGGGCGTGAGCGAGGCGCCGGCGAACGCAGCGCTGATCTGGCCGGGGTAGTAAATAGACTGCCGCAGCAGATGCAGCGTTGTCGGCATGGTCGACGATGCTGGCGCGGCCTGAAATATATTGACCCCGTTTTTGTAAATTTGGGCTGCGGTCGGGCCAGTGCGGTTGAGCACGGTGAGGCCGCGTGCGTCCGCTATATCAATGCCAAATCCTGAGCCGCTATTGATCCGCCCAATGACGCCACCACCAGGGTCTCTAGGTCTGATGTACACGACGCCAGCCGCACCTGCGGCGTCGCCGAGGATGCTGCCATTTGATGTAGTGTTGATTGCCGTCCACGCGCCATAGCAGGCGGCGTTTAGGGACATCCGCGTGAAATCCACGCTCGGATTGGCGTTTGTGTCGAGATAGCCGGTTGTCCCGTTGCCGGTGAACCCGCCCGGTGCTCCCGGCGCACCCGCCGTCCACGTCACCCCGAGATATTCCGTCAGGTCGAAGCGATATAGCGTCTGCACCTGCGAGGCTGAGGAGCCCGACGTCGGGATGAAAGTGCCCGGAACGTCCATCCGCACAAGCTGGGGCGCGGCGATGCGCAGGGTGAAATCCACCACCGTTCCGCTTGCGCCGAACGTCATGCGCAGGCGCGGGACGATCTGGGCGGCGGTGGCGCCTGCAACCATGGTGAGCTGTTGCTGTGCCAGGGTCGCGGTGAGCCCGCCGAAGACGTTGGGACCGCTCGCATTGTCCACCGTGGTGGTGCCGTCCGCAGCAATCGTCAACAAGTTGACCGCGCCTTGCGTGGTGCCGAACGTCCCCGCCGTGAGAGCGAGATAGACGCCGTGCGTGTAGCGGCCACCAGCGACCGCTGGCGTTGCCGATGTCGGAGCCCAATTGAACGCCAACACAGGACCAGATTGCAGGAGCGTGCCGGAAACCCGCATATCCACATAGGGCAGGCCGCCCACGGTCCCGACGCCGACGATGGAGCGGGTGAGGCCGGTGGAGCCGGTGACAGTGCTCCAGCCGGTCGGGGCGGTGTTCGCCGCCACATCCGCGCCCTGCATGGTGCTGTTGGGGATGAGGTTGGTGACCGTCCCGGTCCAGCGCACGAGGTTGAGCCGCGCCGACGCACGATCATGCACACCGGTCGCCCACAACCCGTCCTGCGCATCGAGCACGCCGGCCGGCCGGAGGATGCGGCATCCGGCATCCATGCGCCGCACGAGGTCATCGGTTGGCGCGACAGGATAGCGCGACAGGATCGCGGCGGCCGCCGGGTCCAGGCCGAGCTGCCCCACGGTGATCAGGCTCGGGATCGCGACGCCGATGCTGATCATTTCATGCCGTACAGCAGAAGGCTGGCCGAGGTGGCGGAGATGCCATTGATCGGGGTCGCGATCGTCGCCCACAGGGCCACACCGCTGAGCGGCAGGTAGACGCCGGCCGGCCGGGTGTACGGGATAGCGATTCCGCTTTCGTCTTCGATGAGCACCGTGCCCGCCGTTTCAAAGCTCAAAAAGCGCCAGCGCTCCCGCACCGCGCCTTCCGGCCCGATTCCCAGGTCGATCCGCCCGCTGGAAGGCCAGTTCATGCCGGGATAGACGAGCACCGCGTGCCGCACCGCCGGGTCGCTCGCCCGCACGTCCCATCCGCGATAATTCTCAGCCATATCAAACCTCCGCTTACGGCACCGTGCCGATGAAACTCGCCATGCCGCCACCCACGCGCGTCACCTCGACGTAGAGGCCCGAAGTGGAAAATCCGTACGCGGCCGTCATGGCGGCGGTCGTGAACGTCCACACGGGATCGGTGACGGTGACGGTGCTGAGCACCGCATTATTGGTGATGTCCCGGTTCAGCACGCTCCAACTGGCGCCCTCGACGTCATCCCAGGTGACAACCAGGTCGGAGCCGTCGTGATGGGCGGCAATGCCGGTGGGCGCCGGCAATCCGCCGCCGGCACCGATCTCCTGCACCAGCACTGCAGCCGGGCCCTGGATGGCGCCGGCGAGCTGGGCGACGTTGACGTAGGCATAGCCGGCGAGCGAGCCATAGGCGGCGGTCTGCGCCGCCTCCGTGAACGTCCAGCTCCCGCCCGTGACGTCCACGATGGCGAGCGTCGCGCCCGTGGTGACGCTGATGTTGCGCAGGTGATAGGTGGCGCCCGCCACCGCGTCCCAGGTCACCAGGATGTCGCTGGATGAGGGGGCGCGGTCCGCC
>NZ_JBAFWT010000046.1:0-30046 GCF_043195195.1 Roseixanthobacter psychrophilus | reverse complement strand
GTTAGGGTCTGGTTGCTGACACCAACGCCAGACCGAAAGATCCACCGATGACCACCGACATGATGAGCTTCCGGGACCTCGTGGAGAAGTCCCCCGATGCCGACCTTCTGCGCGAGATGATCGGCTTTGCGGCCGAGCGCCTGATGGAACTGGAGGTCGGCGCCGTAACGGGCGCGGCCTATGGCGAGAAAGACCCGGGCCGGCGGGCCCAGCGCAATGGCTATCGCGAGCGGGACTGGGAGACGCGGGCCGGAACGGTCGAGCTTCGCATCCCCAAGCTGCGCAAGGGCAGCTATTTCCCCGGCTTCCTCGAGCCGCGCCGGATGGCCGAGAAGGCCCTCACCGCCGTGATCCAGGAAGCCTATGTGCAGGGCATCTCGACGCGATCCGTCGATGATCTGGTCAAGGCCATGGGCATGTCGGGCATCTCCAAGAGCCAGGTGTCGCGGCTGTGCGAAGAGATCGACGGCAAGGTGAAGGCCTTCCTGAACCGGCCGATCGAGGGCGACTGGCCCTATCTGTGGATCGACGCCACCTATCTGAAGGTCCGGCGCGGCGGGCGCATCGTCTCCGTTGCGGTGATCATCGCCATCGGGGTCAATACTGACGGGCGGCGCGAGGTGCTGGGGCTGGAGATCGGCACCTCCGAGGCGGAGCCGATCTGGACCGAGTTCCTGCGCAAGCTGACCCGCCGGGGCCTGCGCGGGGTGAAGCTGGTGGTCTCCGATGCCCACGAGGGCATCAAGGCGGCGGTGTCGAAGGTTCTCAGCGCCACCTGGCAGCGCTGCCGGGTGCACTTCCAGCGCAATGCCCTAGCCCATGCCGGCAAGAGCGGGCGGCGGGTGGTCTCGGCCTTCATCGCCACCGCCTTCGCCCAGGACAGTGCCGAGGCCGCCAGCGCCCAATGGCGCACCGTCGCCGATCAGATCCGACCCAAGGTGCCCAAGCTGGCCACCATCATGGACGAGGCCGAGCATGACGTGCTGGCCTACATGTCCTTCCCGAAGGAACATCGCGCCAAGCTGCACAGCACCAATCCGATCGAACGCCTGAACGGCGAGATCAAGCGCCGCACCGAGGTCGTCGGCATCTTCCCCAATGATGATGCCATCATCCGGCTCGTCGGCGCCCTGCTGCTGGAGCAGAATGACGAATGGGCGGTTCAGCGCGCCCGCTACATGACGCTGGAAACCATCGCCCCGCTGGGCAATGATGCCCTCATCAGCATGCCCGCCGCGGCATCCTGATCAGCAAGACCCGCGCCGAACACGACGGCGACCGCCAGCGCCACCTACACCACGTGGTGGGACATGATCCGTCTCCGTTGGACGGAAGGAAGGAACTACGGTTGGACGGACAGCTTCAATCCTTGATTGATACAGTCGACGTAGCGAATGACGAACGCACCGTCAAAGCTGCTCTCAAAACTTACGCCGTTGCCTGCGGGTTCGAGCGCTTCGCGTATCTCCAGATAGCGGCTTCCGACATCAGGACATTCAACAGCTACCCGGCGGAATGGGAAAATATCTACCTCGACAAGAGGTATTCCGTGATCGATCCGGTCGTCGCCCAAGCGAAGCGCAGGGTGGCGATGTTCGACTGGTCGGCGGAGACGTGGCTAAAACACAGCGATTCACGTGAATTCAGGCGCTTCCGATCAGAGGCCATGGATTTCGGAATTCGCTCAGGCATCACAACGGCGATCCGTGGCAGCTTCCAGTCAACCCTGATGCTGACGTTGGCCTCCTCCCGCGCACGGATTGATTCTGCCCATGTGCGCGACGCGGAAGGCGCAGCACGGGCGGCCCTGTGCGCCTACTATCGATTGAAGCTGCTGGCAGAACGTCCCGGTCGTCCGACCGACTTCGGCCTGTCGCCAAAGGAGCTTGTATGCCTCCGATGGGCGGCCAAAGGAAAGTCCATGCAAGATATCGCTGACCTGACGAATGTACAGCATCGCACGGTGCAACATTATCTCGACAATGTACGCGGAAAGCTCGATGCCGCGAACCTTGTCCAAGCCGTCGCCATCGCGAAAGATCACGGGCTCATCGGTCCCGAGTGACCTCTGCCGATCAATCGGACCGCATCTCCGGAATGTAGCCGAGCAGGTCCAGCATGGTGGACAGGACCTCCTGCTGCGCGGCGGAAAGTCGCTGCCGATCGAGGCATTGGGCGCGCAACTTCTCAGCATGTTCACACGGAACCCGGGGGTTCGCGGCGGCACGCCGCCATTCCTCGTGCAGGAGCTGATCCGACTCCAGAAGGCGTCGATGCTCAAGGATCGCCTCGATTGTCAGGCGCTCCAGCACCGTCTTGTCCACGGATGCGAGGTGGTCCCGCAGGACTACCTCTTGCTCCGGCTGGCTGGAAAGCTCCGATTCCAACATCACCACCAAGCTTGAAGTTGGTTCGCGGTGCGCCCCCGCAAACGCCAATCCCTGAACCCAAGCCGGGGGGTAGAAAACCGTGACTAGACGGTCCTATGACCTTTAGCACCGGAGTGCCTGGACATACGTCACAGGCCCCCGGCCAAATGGCCAGAGGATTCCGGTGCCGTCACGGCCGGCACCAACCGCTAATCAGGGGTTTCTACGCCCCAGGGCAGCGCGTACTGCCCCGCGCCCCTTATAAGATGGATTGTCGGGTCAGCACCAGTCGTGACGATTGCTGCTCGTGGCTGATATGCACCCCGTGCGCATACCCGCGATGCGCACCATCTAGATCACGGCCGATTTCCAATTCCGGAGAGATCGACTCGGATGCCGGCCTTGTTAGGATCCTCCGGGCCTTGGACCGGCTGCGCCGAGCCGGCTTCTGGAGGTGCCTCTTCTCGAACATCCTTCGGAGGGATGCCTGCCGGCACCGCAGACACGCCACCGGGGTCTGGCGCGTTGAATACCCCGATCCCCTCGAAGGTGCCTGTTCGCCAGGCGAGAATAGCGTCTTCGACCGCTTCATCCCGCGGGCCGCCATACCATTTGACGACGATCCGGTAGACCTTGGCGAACAAGGCGGTCCCCATTCGGACATTCGCGCATGCGTCGAGCAGGTCCGGCCTCAGCTCGCGCGAATCGGAGATGCCAAGTCCGGCCGGATACTGGGTAATGCCAACGCGTACGACATTGCGGCCGACATGCTGCCGGACGAGCTCCAAGGCTTCCTCCGACGTCGTCGGCCTTGGCGCGAGAACGACGCGATTGCCAGTGCGGATCGTGACGGCGAGAGCATCCGGGGATCCCGCCTGCTCGATGAATCTCTCCACGATGGCCGGTTTGAGGTCAGGATCCGCGCATTGGTGGATGAGGGCCACGTCGATCATCCCGCCTCCTTCTTCAGGTGTTGACCGCGACGACGAGCGGGAGACCGAACAGACTCGCCCACGCCGCCAGACTGGCACGCTGGATATCTGTGATTGACGATCCGGCCGTCCACCAGGCATTGCCGATCCCGATGACAACATCGGGGGCGTGCAGCATCGACTGCAGGATTGGCCAGACCAGGAGCTGCTCGTAACAGATCAGCGGCGCGATCCTCGCTCCAGCGAGCTCGGCGACCGGGTTGGCAAAGAAATTCGCCCGAGCGCCGCCGACCTGGCCGGTCAGGGTCCTCCATGGCTGCCACATGGAGACGGGAACGGGCATGCGCTCACGATAGAGAACCTGGCCGCCCGCCGCCGAAATCGCCACAATGGCATTATCATAGCCCTTGTCGTCGACGATTGCCGCGCCGGCAATAACGATGATCCCGCCGCCGCCGCCGAGCTCGTCATGCCACAACCTCTCGACGGTCGGGGTCCAGAAGCCGAGCGCACTCTCGGGCAGGACAACCACATCCGCGACCTCGCCTGCGGCCAGTCGCGCTCTGTCGACCAGATCGCGCTGTCGCTCAAGTGCGAGGTCACGACCGAGGCTTCGACCGAGGTCGAGGTCCACAGCCTTCCACTTGGCCGGTTCCACAGGCGGCACCCAGGTCACGGCCGACCAAAGCCAGGCGACATAGAGAACGAGAAGCGCCGATCGCCATCGGTCCGTCGTCAGGAGGACGAGGCCAATGACGGTCGCTGCCAGCCCCCACCAGCTCCATCCGGGAAACAGGACGCCGGCAGCCGTCACCGGCTGCGCCCAGCCGGTGATCCCGAAAGGCGGTGCCGCCATCAGAACCGTCGCCAACAGAAATCGCAGCCCCTTTTGTGTTCCCGACCGCTTCGTCCAAAGCGCGGTCTGGACCACGACAAAGGAAAGTGACGCGCCAACCCAAAGCAGCAGGCCCGATCCGAAATCCGAGGCGAAGAAGGTCGCAACGCCCTGAGGAAGGCCGCGCGAGGCGGCGAGGAAATAGCCTGCCGAGATCAGTCCAACCATCATCCGTGACGGCGCCGACGACCACAGAACAGGGAACAGCAGTGCGACCGGCAAGGTGAGCACATGACCACTCCAGCCAACAGCCCCCACAACGACGGCGGCAAGCACGAGGATCGGCGATCGCCAGCGCTCAAGGATCGAAGGTGACGAGCGGTCGGGCGAGACCGAGCAGGCCATCGACCGGAACCGGCCCAAAATATCTTGAGTCATATGACCCCGCGAAGGACGAGTGGAGGAAAAGGTGTCCGGCCGGCACCAGGCCGCCGGCAAAGGAGTGAAGTGGTCGCCCTGCTGCATCGGCAGCCCGGATCGCGGAGTGGGGAAGGGGCTCGCTATCAATGTGGACATCGCGGCCGATTTCAATCGACTGGCCGGACGCGGCGACCACCGTCTTGATGAGCGGCGCCATCCCGCCTGAGCAGAGGCCGCGACGGAGATAGCCGCGGGCAAGGGCCTCGGCGAATACGGCGGTCCGTGGCGGGCAGATGAAGACAAGATCGCCGACGGCGAGCGGACGATCCAGCCGCTCGATCCGCCACAAACCCAGGGGTTCGCTCGGGGTGGTGTTGATGCGCAGACCGCCCAACCAGCCGGCGGCGACGATGATGATGATGATCGGTAGCGCGACACCGCCAGCCAGGACGACGAGTAATGGTTGGCACCTCACGGCTTCATCACCGGGCTCTGGCGCAGCGACAAGCGCTGTTCCTCTGCCTGCTTCATCCGCGCGGCGGTGCGCTCGTGGGCGGCGAGCTGCTGCGATGTGCGCAGGAGTGGCCATGCCTCTCGAAGCTTTTCGCGCTCGGTGCCACGGAGCCCTTCCGCCGCTTTTTCGAAAACGCTGCCGCCGGCGTCACGGGCTGCGTTGACCAACAGGGTGCGCTCGCCAAAGCGCTCCGAGATCGCCCGTCCGAAGGCGTCGAGCTCGGCCTTGACCATTCTGTCCGCCAGCGCGAAGCCGAGCGCGCCGGGAAGGTCGTTGCGGTCGATGGCGTCACGCACGCGCTCGAGCACTCGGTGCGCGGCCGCCGAGAGAGCCGGGACATCGACGGCGACGCGATGACGGATCGACCGCTCCTCGGCCTCATGCTTGTGCTCAGCCTCCGCGCGCAGGCGCAGATAGCGCTCGATGTCCTTCTTCAGGGCTGGCGCATTGACCTCGGCGCGCTGGCGCTCCTGCTTGTCGGCCTTGCTGGCGAGCAAACCGGTCCTGCCACGCAGGGCGCCGTAGGAATCCGGCTTCGCCGCAAGCCGCTCCAGCGTCGATCTGGCCGCAGCGGGATCCTTCAGCATGGCGTCCATGGCGGTCGCCCGGAACGCAGTCTCGGGATCGGAGAAGACCAGCCGGAAGCGGGTGGAGACCTCCTCCCACTGCTTTTTTACCGCGGGATCGGCGAGGATCTTGTCCTCGACGGCCTCGGTGAGGGATTTGGGGAATGCGATGACACCGGCAACCATCGGTGCGGCCTCCTTCTTCGCGGCGGTGACGGTTGATTTGCGAGGTTCGACCAGGCCGAGCTTCTCGCCGACGACGCGCAGCCGATGCGCCAGGTCGGCTACCTTCTCCTTCTGGCGGACGGTCCAGCGGACGCGATCGCGAACGAGCGTGCGGGCAACCTGGACAATGTGCAGGCCGCGGTTCGAGGCGAAGCGCAGGGCGTCGCGGTAGAAGCGGCCGTCCGCATAATCGAGGGTCGTCTCCTTGGCGTTCAGCTTCGACAGGATCGGGATCAGCCCGCCGGCCTTGCCGAACGAACGGCGACCGTAATAGAGCGCGACATCCTCACGGTGCCGGGTCATCGCCACATAGGTCAGGTGCCGGTCGAGCGAGAGCGTCGCCAGCACTTTCACGCGGTCGACCGTGGCCCCCTGGGACTTGTGGACCGTCGTGGCATAGCCGTGGTCGACATTGCGGTAGAAGCGCTGATCGACCTCGACACGATGGCGATGTTCACCCTCCCCGATCTCGGCGACGAAGCGCCTCGGCTCGGCTTCAACCACCTTTCCGATCATGCCGTTCTTGACGCCGAGCGAGCCCTCGTTGCGCAGGAAGACGATCTGGTCGCCGGCGGCGAAGCGGCGCACTCCGTCCTCGGTCCTGAAGGCATGACCGTCATCCAGGATGCCGCGCTCGATCAGCTTGGCACGCGCCAGGTCGTTCAGCGAGCGGACGTCGCGGCGCAGATGGGCGAGGATGAGCAACGACTTCGACGGATCGTAGTCTCTATTCCAGTCGTCGATCAGGTTGGCGATCGCCTGCGCCTTGAGCTCGGAGCCGAGGATCCTGCCTTGACTGCGATAGGCGGACAGCGCCTGAGCCACCCGGCCGCGGGCAAGATCGAGCGAGGCATCCCGCATCCATTGCTCGCGCTGGCGATAGATGGTCTCGAGTTCGGCATAGCCGATGCGCTCGACGATCGCGCGGAACGCGGCGCCCGCCTCGATCGGCTGCAGTTGGTCAGGATCGCCGACCAGCACGAGCTTGGCACCCGCCCGTGAGGCGGCTTCCACGAAGGTCGCCATCTGCCGCGAGGCGATCATGCCCGCCTCGTCGATCACCATGACCGTCTTCGCGTCGAGCGGGTCCCGGCCGTTCTGCCAGCGCAGCTCCCAGGACGACAGCGTGTGCGAGACGATGCCGGCTTCCTTTTCCAGTCCGTCGGCGGCCTTGCCGGCGAGAGCCGCACCGACGACGCGATAGCCTGCCGCTTCCCACACCTCGCGCGCGGCCCGCATCATGGTGGTCTTGCCGGCTCCAGCGCGACCCACCACGGCGGCTATCCGCGTCGGCGCCGTCACATGCTCGATCGCCGTGCGCTGCTCGACCGAGAGCCGCGCGTGCCGCGCCAGCACCGCCTCCGCCACCTTCTCCCGCACGACGAAGCCATCGACCTTGGCGAAGCCGATCGCGCGGTTGGCCATCTCGGCTTCGAGCCGGATCAGCTCGCGCGTCGTATGCCGCGCCGGCGCCCGCGCGCCCGTCGCGAAATCAATGCCCTCGGACTGCAGCCGTACGACGTCCGGGCTCTGCAGGATCCAGTGCAGCAGGTTCTGGAAGGTGCCGGGATCATCGACATAGCGATGCAGAACCTTGGCGATATCGCGCTCGTCGAAGACGCTCTTCTCGCGGCTGACGATGTCGAGCACGATCTCTGGACGCCGCTCAATCCGGCTGGCGTTCTCGGCACGGTTCTCCTCGAAAGCCTCCAGCCGCTCGAGCCCCGGCGCCCAGCCTTCACGCTTGGCCTTGCGCTCGATCGCCTTCGCGGCGACGCCGATATGCGTGGTCGGCACGAGGTCGATGCCGCGCTCGGCATAGGAGCGGCCGTCGACGCGGATGTCGAGGCCGGCGAGCGCCAGATGGTGGTTCTGCAGGTCGACCCAGCGCGCCCGCTGCGCCAGGAACTCCTGCTTGCCGCCAGACCACAGCTCATAGCGGATCTTGCCGGCCTCGGTGCGCAGCGGCTGTGCATCGTCACCGACGACGGCGACCTTCTTTCCTCCGAAGCCCTCCTCGGCCAGCGGCCGCAGCGTCGTCATCAGATGGACATGCGGATTGCCGGGCTCGTCATGATAGACCCAGTCAGCGACCTGTCCGCGTGCAAGAATCTCCTGCTCGACGAACTGCCGCATCAGCGAGATGTTCTGCTCGGGTGTCAGCTCGACCGGCAGAGCGATGATCGCCTCCCGTGCGAGCTGGGCATCGGAGCGCTTCTCGAAGGCCTCGACCTTGTTCCAGAACGCCTCCGCCGCGCCTGCGGCCGAACGATCGGCGATCAGAGCGCGTGCCCAGGCCGGCGCGTCCGGAGGCAGCAGGAACTCGTCATGGATCAGGCCGTGCTTGTTCGAATAGTCGACGGTGCGCGCCTCCCTCTGGTGCTCCATGCGGGCGCAATGGCGGTACGCGGCCGACAGAACAGCGCTGCGGCCATCGCCGCGGCTGATGATCTGGACGGTGAAATGCGTGATGGCCACGGCTGGAGCGATCCCGACGACGAACGAATATGGTGTTCGTCGGGATCGGCCCCGCCCGGCGGGGCGGGAAGCAGCACGTCGCGCCAGCGACGTATAACTGCGCCCTTGGACCATTCCTTCGGAACGGCGGGATGATCTCAAACGGCATCGGCTCCGCCGACTGTAGAATTAACGGGGGTGCGCTTCGCGCCCTCCCCGTCGATGCTTGTCTGGTGCTTCGCTCAATCCAGACAAGGAGGCTCATCCGGGATGAAGAAACCGTCGCGACAGATCAGGGAAGAGATCGCCAGGCTCCAGGACCAGCTCAAGCAGGCAGAGACCAGGGAAGCAGAGCGCATCGGCCGCATCGCGCTGAAGGCCGGGATTGGCGAGATCGAGATCGAGGAAGGCGCGCTGCTGTCGGCCTTCGAGGATGTCGTGGGGAAATTTCGCAAAGGCGGCAGCCGATCCGCGAAGGCCGCCACCTCCGTCGCGGCTGGCGCGTCTGCGGGCGCGGATCAGGAAGGGTGAGCGCATGCGCCGCTCCGACACCTCCGACGCCCGGAAGAAGGACACCCGGGAAAAAATCGAGCTCGGCGGCCTGATCGCCAAGGCCGGACTTCGCTTCGAGAAGCGTGCATTGCTGCTGGGGTTGCTGATCGATGCGGCTCACCGGCTCAAGGGCGACGAGGCGGAACGCGAGCGCCTGACGGCGATCGGCGCGAAAGCATTCGGCCATGAAGGCGAATAGGATTGTGCTCGCGATCGCGCCGATCGTGCTGATGACGGGCCTGTGCCTCGTTAGCGCCGGCATCGAAATCTGGCTCTCGAAGCTCGGATCGACGCCGGGCGCCCGCATGCTGCTCGGCCGGATCGGCATCGCCCTACCCTATGCGATGGCGGCCACGGTCGGCATCATCTTCCTGTTCGCATCGGCCGGAGCGACGGCGATCCGATCGGCGGGCTGGGGTGTCGCGCTCAGAGGCGTGGCCGTCGCCGCCATCGCTGCCTGGCATGAGTTCGGACGTTTGCATGCCTTCGCGGGTGCGGTGCCGGCGGGGGAGCGGATTCTTTCCTACGCCGATCCGGCAACGATCGCCGGCGCGACGATCGCGGCGCTCGCCAGCGTGTTCGCGCTGCGGGTCGCGGCGAAAGGCAATGCGGCCTTCGCGGTCACCGCTCCGCGCCGCATCCGAGGCAAGCGGGCCATCCATGGCGAGTCCGACTGGATGGGTATGAACGACGCCGGCCGGCTGTTCCCCGATGGGGGCGGCATCGTCGTCGGCGAACGCTATCGCGTCGATCGCGATGCCGTCTCCGAGCGGACATTCCGCGCCGAGGATGCGGAGACATGGGGAGCCGGCGGCAAGTCTCCCCTGCTCTGCTTCGACGCCTCGTTCGGGTCGTCGCATGGCATCGTGTTCGCAGGTTCCGGCGGCTTCAAGACCACGTCGGTGACGGTGCCCACGGCACTCAAATGGGGTGGCGGGCTCGTTGTCCTCGACCCGTCGAACGAGGTCGCGCCAATGGTCGCGGCGCATCGGCGCGGTGCTGGCCACGAAGTCTTCGTGCTCGATCCGCGCTCAGCGGCAACCGGCTTCAACGTGCTCGACTGGATCGGTCAGCACGGGGCCACGAAAGAGGAGGACATCGCCGCCGTCGCCTCCTGGGTCATCACCGACAATCCGCGTCAAGGTTCGGCGCGCGACGACTTCTTCCGCGCCTCGGCGTTGCAGCTGCTCACCGCGCTGACCGCCGACGTCTGCCTGTCGGGTCACACGGAGAAGAAGGACCAGCATCTGCGGCAGGTCCGCGCCAACCTGTCCGAGCCGGAGCCGAAGCTGCGCGAGCGGCTGCAGGCGATCTACGACAATTCGGAATCGGAGTTCGTGAAGGAGAACGTGGCGCCATTCATTGCCATGACGCCAGAGACGTTCTCGGGCGTCTACGCCAACGCGGTGAAGGAGACGCACTGGCTCTCCTATGCCAACTATGCTGCGCTGGTGTCGGGCTCGAGCTTCACGACGGCGGAGCTTTCGGAAGGGCGAACCGACATCTTCATCAACCTCGATTTGAAGACGCTGGAGAACCATGCCGGTCTCGCGCGCGTCATCATCGGGTCACTGCTCAACGCCATCTACAATCGCGATGGCGCGGTGAAGGGTCGGACGCTGTTCCTGCTCGATGAGGTGGCCCGCCTGGGCTACCTGCGCATCCTTGAGACCGCGCGGGATGCAGGCCGCAAATACGGCATCTCGCTCGTGATGCTCTATCAGTCGATCGGCCAGATGCGCGAAGCCTATGGCGGGCGCGATGCGACCAGCAAATGGTTCGAGAGCGCATCCTGGATTTCCTTCGCCGCGATCAACGATCCCGAGACGGCGGACTACATCTCGAAGCGCTGCGGCGACACCACGGTCGAGGTCGATCAGACCAGCCGCTCGTCGCAGATGTCGGGATCGTCGCGCACACGATCGAAGCAGCTCGCGCGTCGGCCGCTGATCCTGCCGCATGAAGTCCTGCGCATGCGTGCAGACGAGCAGATCGTATTCACCGCGGGCAACCCGCCGCTGCGCTGCGGGCGCGCGATCTGGTTCCGGCGATCGGACATGAAGGCCTGCGTCAGCGAGAACCGCTTCCATCGGAAGCAAACTGCGCCGTGACCAGGCGCGTCCGTGTCGAGGCGGCCGAAATTGCGTCGGGGGAACGGGTGAAGGGGGAGGTAGCGAAGCGGCGACTGTGGGAGCTTCTGAACGCCGGTCCGTTCTCGCGCGTCGCCGGTTGGCGCGACGAAGACCAGTACGGGCGCAAGCTGCGGACGCTCACGCGCGAGGGGCACTCAATCGGCAACATTTTGGTGCAGGAGGGCCTGGCCCGCCGCTGGGACGGGGCCCGGCATCCTTGGTGCGGCTGATCCATCATCGGAATGAATCGGTCGCCCCGCACCGATTCATGGAAGTCGTTGGACGCCGCTTCCAGAGGAAGCAAGACTGCGGCCATGGAGAAAGAGGAAACGGGTCCGGTTCATCTTCGCCGCATCGATCCCGCACGGAACATGCGCCGGTTTTATACGCTCTCCCTCCAGCCGACGCTGTTCGGCGGGGCGACGGTCATCCGCAACTGGGGCCGGATCGGCACGAACGGCCAGTCGATGATGGAGACCTTCGATCAGCCGGAACAGGCTGAAGGCGCGTTCTCGCGCCTCGCCCGGACGAAACGACGTCGCGGCTATGGCGACGCCGGCGTCAACGGAAACGGCTGACCTCGGTGAAGGCTTGCCGGCGGGCGATGAACCGGCGCAGCAGCGGCAGGAAGAACGCCTTGCTGAAGCGGCCGATGGGCGGCTCGGGTTCGAGATAGAAGGACCTACCGACAAGATCGGTGTTGAATTCGTCGAGGATGAGCCAGAGGCGCAGATCGGCATCCAGCCCGGCACGGCGCCTTTCGATGGCCGGGATCTCGGCAAAGAACCGCGATGCTTCCGGCTCCTTGGTGGTGATCGGAAAGAAGAGCACGAGATCGCCGTCCGGCCGGACGATGCGCACGCCGACGGCGACGGGCCGATCCTTGCGGCCCTCAGTCTCGCCGGCACGAGCCTGCCGCGCCCAGAGATAGGGATAGCGGATGACAGTCGCGGTCTGGATGTCGTCGAAGCTCATGGCTTTCCGGCCTCATCCTCCCGCGCATAGGCGTCGACGGCATTCTCGAACTCTGCGAGAAGGCCGTCGGGCATCGTCTCGATGGTCCCCGCTGAACGAGCGTCCGACTGGCGCATCAGCCGCTCATAGTCTTCAATGTTGAGGAGCACGAGGCGCGGCTTGTTGCGCTGGGTGATCATCACCGGCCGGCGCAGCGCCTCGGCGATGATATCGCCGGACTTCCGGGACAATTCGCTCGTGGAATAGGACCCACCTGAACGCGGCATGGCGATCTCCTGTAATTGCTGCCTTTGCTGTCATATACAGCATTGACCGCATTTGTGCAACGACGAGCCGTCCGAAGCGCCGTCGCCGACCAGGCGTGGCGCTCTGGACGGCGCGACATGGCGAAAGCTCCCTGGAAGGGAGGCTCGCCGCTGAGCAGGCCCTCCAGTTCGGCCCAGATGAGTTCGCGCTCCGCGAGAGCCATCTCCAGCTCGGCCTCGATCTCGCGGCGCTCCACGGCGTCGACGGCGTTCCGCAGCTCGGCGCGCAGTTCCTCGATATACTGATCGATCGACATTGGTCGTCTCCTTGATGTTGGTGAAAGACGACACCGGCGGTCATGGCGGGCCGGAGGGATCAAGGAGCGCGAAGCGACCGCCGGAGCCGGCGAGTGGGGGAGCCGAAATGCGCCAGCATTTTGGGGGAACCGCTCGTCCTTGAGGCCTTCGGGCCGCCATGGCATCCTGGGACGATCTGAGCAGCCATCCCCGCTCCCGGTTGTGCACCCGACAAGCCGGAAGCAGGTTCGATGCCTGCTTCCGGTTGCGACACCGTGAGAGCCGGCTAGAGCACCTCGTCGACGATGCCGAGGGCATCCAGGCGAGCGTGATCCTTGATCGGAACCACTTCGTAGTCATCCGACATGAAGGTGTATTCGCCGCTCCAAACATCGCCGATCTCGGCCCATGTTCCGTCAGGCCAGACCGCGATGTCGTCACTACGGTGGACCTTTGCGCCTGTGAGATTTGTGGTGATGGTCATGTGTGTCCTCCTGGCTGCGGCCGTTCGCTACCAAAAAGGCTGAAGGCCCCGCCTTGCGGCGGGGCCCTCTGGTCGGAGGCTCAGTCCCGGTTCGGCCGGGACCAGATCAGCTGGAGGCCTTCCTCGCCTTCCACCTCGATCAGGGTGGCGTAGATCGGGGCCGGGAACGAAGGGTCGTCGAGCTTGACGGAGAGGTAGTCGCGGTCCGTGTCCCGGGCAGTCTTCTGCCAGGCCGCGCCGAGCTCGACATTCGCGCCGGCGAAGATGCGGAAGTGGGGGCCCTTGTCGGACGGATTCTCGACGCGGACCAGCTTGGCCTTGACGTTGAGGGAGAGCGTCCGGATGGAGCCAACGAACCCGTTGGTGGTGGTGGTGAAGGTGCCGATGGTCGCCATTGTCTCATTCCCTTGGTTTTCTCGGGCCGCGCCCACCGCGACCTCGATGGCGGTCGACAGACCGGAGGCGATCGACCCGCACCCCCGGGGTCCCCGTTGCGCTCGCGCAATGGGGTGGCTCGTTGGGCTGGAACGCAGTGGAGGGCGGCAGGGAGCGGCTTTCTTGTCGCGCGAGGAATGGCGGCGATCCGGGGTCCCCGTTGCGCTTGCGCAATGGGGTGGTCCCGGCAGGGGAAGAAAGCCGCTCCCGGCCGTTGCGGGGATAAGAGCGAGACGAGCGAAGCGAGATCGGCCTTCGGTCAGACCAGCTACATCGAGGACGCAGGTGGGTGTGCCCGTCGCGAAGACAACCGGAATGAAGGCACGCGTTTGCCTTGGCCGTTCAGCTCCGGCGACGGCCCGCGCCCGCTCACGCCCTCGCCGACGACAAGGCCCCTCGCGCCAGCGCGATAAACCTCCCCACGAGGCCAACCCGACATCCGTGCTTCCTCTCGCAACCGATATGGCAGGATAGGGTCCGGGAAGTTCGCGCCAGGAGGTCGCGCGGCGTCCCTATCAAGCACAACGTCCGACTCCTCGAGCGACCGTCGTCACAGCTCGAAGGTGGGGGGCAGCAGGACCAGCGATCCGGCGCCGCCGGGCGGCGAGCCCCATCGAGGGCGACCACAAGGCGGGCCTTCAACCTTTCACCCCGGACGGCCGCGCCAGCGTCAGACACCACACATGCCCTCACATTCGTTGGGCCAAAGATCGAGCTGGCCGTGATCGGCTTCGATCGACAGATCGGCCTCGTCGAGCGGAACGGCGGAGCGATGGAGATAGACCTCCCCGCGAATCCCGCGCAGGCCGGTGCGGACATCAGCGCCAGGGTCGTGGATTGGACACCGGCCCCGAGGCTGAGCACGCGGAGCCGGATGGGGGATGGCGCATAGCCATCCCCTTCGACGGTTGGTGCGCGGAACATCACGCCGCCTTCACCGTCTCGGCCTGTGGCTGCAGGCCGTGCAGATAGGCGACGGCACGCTGCGCATGGGCGGCGGCCGCGAAGATCGCCCGCTTGTCGTTGGAAAGGACGCTAAGCCAGCTTCCCAGATAGGCAGCGTGGTCGGGTCTGGGCTCCAGCTCCGGGACGATGCCGAGATCGGCGCAGAGGAGCGCCGAGCCGATTTCCGCCACCAGCTCTTCGCGCGCCCTCTCGCTGCGATCCTTCGCGTAGCGGCTGAGATCGCGGCCGACGCGGCGGGGATCCGCCGTCCAGTGCACCGATTCATGGCTCAGAACGGCCACGTAGGAAGCCGCATCGCGAAACGTCTCGAACGGCGGCATCTGGATGTGGTCGGTCGACGGCGAATAGAATGCCGCCGTGCCGCCGTGCCGGATCACGGCGCCGGTATTGGCGAAGAATCGATCGGCATGCTCGATCCGCTCGATCGGATCGAGGACGGGCCCCGGAGGGCGATGGAAGTGGTCCGGCAGGCCCTCGATCTGCTCGACATTGAAGACGCTGTAGGTCTTCAGGAACGGGATGTCTCGCTCCACCTCTCCGCCGTGCGCGTCCGTTTCGGTCTTCGTGAACCGGCTGGCGTAGATGACGATCGAGCCCGATTCACCCTTGCGAACATGGCCGCCCAGCTCCACCGCCTGCTTGAAGGTCATCCAGGTCGACGAGACGAAACCCCGCGCCATGCCCTCCGACCACAGCAGCAGCACATTCATGCCGGTGTACGGCTCGCCGTTGTGGCGCAGCGGCCTGGTGATACGGCTGGTCGCATGGGCCGCACTCCATGGCCGGACCCACGGCCGCACGCCCTTCTCAAGATCAGCGACGATCCGCTCGGTGATCCGCGCATAGATGTCGCCACGCTCCTTTTCCTCTTTCCTGCTCATTTTGCTGAACCTCCGTCGTGGAGGCCGCGCCGATCGCGGCCCGTCACGGGGTCCGAAAGCCGGGGAACAGGCGGCACCGCGCACCCGGAGGTGCTCGCCCGCAGGGTGAAGCGCGACGGGCCGCAACGACGTGGAGGACGGCAAAGCCGTTGCGCTGTCCGCCGGCCCCGGCAGGACCTCCATCCGGGACGGGGCACGCTCGGCGGGACCGCCTCCCGGTCCCACTTTCCTCCTTTGGCGATCGAGGAAGGTTTCGAGGGAACATGCGAACAGGCCGGCCCCGCGAGGGGCCGACCTGTTTTCCGGACGACAGTTGAGAAGGGCGGAGCCGCAGCTCCGCCCGGGCGGCTCAGCCGAGAGCCGCCATCTGGAGCTCGGCCGCCTTGCGGTCGACGCTCTGGCCGGCATTCTCGACCGGCCGCTCGAAGGGCTTCCAGCGCTCGCCGACGACCTGCTCGTAGGCCGCGACGGCACCCTCCGCCGCCATGCGGAGCGCATGGGCCTGAAGCCCCATGTCGGCCGCGAATTCGCGCTTGCGCTGGGCAGAGCTCGAGAACCCGACCGGGCCGTCGATATCCTCGTCACGGATGTCGTTGGCGAGCTTGGCGGTGGCGTCGCGGGCTTCGGTGACCGCGCGGGAATAGAACTGGCCGGCTCCGTGGGCCGATCCGACATAGGCGCCGACGATGCGCTGGAGATGGATCTGCATCGCCCGTTCGCTGAGACCCTCGCCCAGGCTCTCGGCCGTCTCGACGATCAGCCGCTGGTGGAGCTCCCGGATGCCGTCGCTGTCGAGAACCGGAAGTCCGAAGCTTTCGGAAATGAGGATGGTCTGGTGGGCGTCCGGACACGCCAGCCGGACCATTTCGAGAGTGGTGCCCTTGCGGAGCGGGACGACGCGGGCGGACTGGCGGGGAGCGCGAGCGGTCTTGGTCATGTGAAATTCCTTTCCTTCGGTTTCACCGTCGGGAACGGACCGGCCCTTGCCGGTCTTCCCTTCGGGTGCGGTCGCGAAAAACCGGCGAAAGGCGGGCGCTTCAGGGTCCGGAGACGGCGAGGCGAGCGAAGCGGGCCTGCGGACAAGCAGGGCTTTCAGCCCTCGCGCGGGACGCGGGTTCGCTTTGCCGAGCCTGACGGGTCCGGCCGCCACGCGGCGCGGAACGCGGCCTTGAAGCGGCCGGCCGCCGGTTTACGACCGCAGCAAAACCCGAGGGGATGACCAGCAGGGGACCTGTTCGCAGGCCTCGAAACCGACATGGGAAAGCCGACATGACCTGCCGATACGGTCCGCCTTTCCCCTTCGGCCACGACACGGTGCCGGCGGAGAGATCGACCGGCGTGCCGGCGCGCAGCGCTCCACATCCCCGAACGCCGCGGCGGTTCACGGTAGCAATTTGCGGAGAGCTACGCGGTGATCGTCGAGACGGTCGACAACGGGTGAATGCGAGAAGAGGCGCGAATCCACTGCCGCCGACGAAGCCTTGGCTGGAGACAGCGTGGAGCTGGACCTCAGACCGCTTCGGTTGCCTTCGCCCACACGTCCGGCCGCCACTGCCGGATGACGTCCTCGATCTCCGCCCGATAGGCCTCGGGATATTCCGCCACAGGTCGGCCGGCGACATAGGCAAAGACCGTCGCCATGTCATGGGCGATGGCCTCGTCGACGGCGAAGAGGTCCGCGATGTCGAAGCCGCCAAGATCCATGGCGTTCCACCAGGCGAGGATGAAGCCGGCGACGCGGCGCGACTGCCCGGTGTCGCTGCGGGCGATGGTCAGGAGCCGCTCGAACGCGGCGCGCGTCGTCTCGTCCATGATGGTGTCCCTGTGGCTGCGGAAGGTTAGCTCAAGCTCGATCTCCTTGCACGCTCAACGCTTCAACCGAGCGCTCCTGCCGGCGGGTTTTCACGAGAGCGCCTCGATGTCGCCGCGGCGCTCGAAGGTGAGGAGTTCGACAAGCTCGCGGAAGAGCCGCTCATCCGCCGGCGTCCACCCGGCCCGATGCCGCCTCGATGCTCGGGCTTTCGCCTTTGCGGTGATGGTCCTCCGTTCGGCACGGTGCTCGATCTGTCGCTCGATCCGGGCAAGATGTCTGCGGGCGGCGGCGGCTCGTATCCTCGCGGCCCGCGCCGGTCCGCCCGGGGGTGTCATGACGAACTCCCTCGGCCACGCCGCCGCGAACATGCCGCCGGCCATGTCGGAAACGGGCTGGTGTCCGGTGCATAGGAGGCGGACAACGTGACCGGAATGATCGAGGAAGCGAGATCCGCGCCGGCGACCGCCCAGTCGACCAGCGGGGAGTGCCCGCCGGCATTCTGCCGCATGGCATCCCTGAGGATGTCATGGAGAGCCGCGTCGATGGCGGCGCGTGGTTCCGGCCCCGCCTCGACCAGCAGATGAACGGCGACCAGGTACGTCGTCATGGCCGGCCCTCCCGGCGGAGTACTGGGTGCGCCGATGGTGACCGGATCGATAGCAGGACGGCCTGCTTCCAGGCGTCGGCGCCGGAATAGTGCCGGCGCAGCTTGGGGTGCCAGACGACGAGGAGATCCTCATCGTCGTCACGGGCGGCCTTCCAGCCGAAGGCGGAGGCGATGATCTTCCAGGGCATCGCCGCCTCCTATCCGTTCCAGCCAACGAAGTTGGACGGGCCGGAATAGATCGGGTGGCGATCCTCATCGATGACGAAGCCGAAGCGACCGACGCGGTATTCCTCCGCCGGAACGAGGAACCGGCGCTCCTCCGTGCCAGGACCACGTCGGCCGCCCATCGTGGCGACGACCTCGACGAAGCCCTTCTCGTGGTCGGAGGTGATCGCCGAGATCACGATCCAGTCGCCGGCGTGCTGCTGCTCGAAGGACCGGCGATCCTTCTCGCGGGATTCTCCGGGGGCGAGAACGGTCCCGAAGATCTTCTCCCATGCCTCCGGCCAGCTGTCCTTGATCGTCCGCTCGGCGCAGCGCCGCTCGAAGGGGGTGAACAGGTGCGGGAAGGTGATCGCGACGATCGCCCAGGCTTCATCTTCCTCGTACCAGCCGCCCACGGCGCGGAGCATGGGATGGACCATGCGGTTGCGCGCCGCCGAGAGGTGGATGCCTCCATGGCCAGCCGTGGAATGGAACACGACATCCTCCGCGTAGAGGGTCGCGCCCTGCGACGGCCCCCAAGGCGTGCTGGCCATCGAGCGGATCTCGCGGCGGCCGAGCGCGCGCTTCTCGCGCTGATGCTCGGCGTTCTCCACGACCTTGACCCGGAAAGCGCCTTCGTCGGCAAGCTCGCCGGAATGACTGTGGAAATCCGCCCGCGTCCATTGCGCCATGGGACGGCCAATGCACCAGCCACTCGCGAGATAGTAACGCCCGTCGCGGGCGGGCAGCATGGCAAAGGCGTTGGCGGCGACGCGGGCGACGGCAAAACCCTCAGTGCTGCGGCCGAACGCCACCTCCGGGAATCCGGTGGTGGCATCCACAGCTTCGTTCAGAGATACGAGCATCGTCATGCCACCGCCCTCCCCTCGACGATATCGGCGCCGACCTCATCGGCCGTCACCTCCTCGAGCACGGCGCGCGGATAGCCATGGCGGGAGAGCCACTCTTCAGCAGCCTGCCGATGCGCAGCAAGATGGACGAGCTCGGCGGCGGGGCCGGCCCGGTCGAAGATTCGCACCGCGCCCATGGCCGGGCGCTCGAGGATCGTGAAATGCAGCTTCGAGTCGAGCGAGAACGTCCGGTGGACGCGGATGGCGATGACGCCTCCGGCGCCGAAGTCCGCCTCGTGCAGGGTGAAGCTGGCGGACAGGCCGACGCTGCCGATCCCGCGCTCCCCTTGCTTCTGGATCAGGCGGCCCTTGCTGTTGTGGGTCTGCCAGGCGGACAGCTTCCTGGTAAAGCGCTCGGGCGGGCGCGGCGTTCCGTCGGACCAGGCGACGATGGAGCCGATCGGCGCGTTGTCGTAGATCGTGTGCGCGGACATGGTGTCCTCCGTGATTGCGCATGCGTGGAAACGAAAGCGCCGCCGGCAGAGCCGGCGGCGGGATGGAATTCGCGTTGCGATGATGTGCGCCGGCTATTCGGCCGCGACGCTGTAGGCCTCGTCGTCGGGCACCTCGGCCGGCTCAATGGCGTCCGGCTCGGCCGACCCCTCGTCGAGATCGTCGTCCTCGCTCGCCTCGTGCTTCACCAGCCAGCTCGCGAGCTTCATCGCGTCGGGCGCGAACTGCGCCGACGGATGAACGAACCGCTCGTCCTTGAAGTGCTCGACGAGAGCGGCGCGGGTGTCCTTCACCTTTTGGCGCGGCAGGACCGGGGTGTCCGTGCACGAGGCTTCGAGCGCGGCGCGGGACAGGCACGAGAGGAATTCCTCCGTGCCCATGTTCGGAAGGAAGCCGTCGGCGCCGATGGCATCGCCGGCGATGCGCGCGACGATGCCGGAGTCGGTACGGTTCTCCCGGCACGACAGCACATCGATGAGGACGCCGCGGGCCGCCTGCTGCAGCGTCTCGCGGTCGAAGTCGAGCTTGCCCTCATTTCCGACCAGCCGCGCGGCATGACGATCCATCCGGGCGTAGCCATAGACGTCGCCCGACGCGCCGGACGCGATGGAGATGTTGCGCCCGGCGAACGCCAGGACGAGCAGCGCCAGCAGCGTGTCATCCTCGATCGGCGCGCGGGCGAGCGCTTCATGCAGCGCATCGGTCCGGAAGTCGCCAACCATTTCGATGCCCCTACGGGTCACGTCCGGGCGCGGCTTCGAGGCCACGATGCCGTCGTCGCCAGCGGCGCCGTTGGTCGGCTCGTCCTTGCCCTTTGCCTTCTTCGGCTCGGGCAGTCGGTAGTGGACCGTCTGTACCTTGCCCTCGCGATCGAGATACATGGCCGCGTGGTCCGACTTGCCGGGCCGGCCGTAGACCTGCTCGGCTTTGGGGGGCAACTTCGCGCGGCCCCAGGTGTCGGCCTCGACGATGACGCCGCGCTTGGGCAGGTGGTTCGCCATCCATTCCTGCTGCGCCCCGAGGAAGGCCTCGACATCCGTGGTGTAGCGGCTGTCCTCGTCGGCCGAGGCGAACAGGTCCTCGACCCAGGCGATGCCGTAGGCCTTGGCGAGCTCATCGTCGAAGCTGGCGTCCTTCGCGTACATCCGGGTCCTTTCCAGCCCGTTCGCGACGTTGTACCAGGCGACCTGCGGATCGGCCTTGGACGGCTTGTGCTTCTTCCAGACCTCCTTCTGCTCCTCCAACGAGGCGGCGGCGATCGTGCGCAGCTGCTTCTCGTTCGGCATGTCGCCCTTCGCCATGTGGTCGAGCATGGCGGGAAGCACGTTGGCGAGGAGCCGCAGCTTCTTGATCTGGCGGATCGGCAAGGCAAGCGCGACGCCGATCGCCTCCTCGGTCCAGCCGAGCGCGACGAGGCGCTCGATGGCGCGCCACTGGTCGACCGGGTTCAGCGGCTCACGGGCGATGTTTTCGACCATCGAGCGCATCGCGCCATTGTCGTTGGCGGCTTCGTCGACGAGGACCTCGATCTCCTCGAGCCCGGCCGCGATGGCCTGGCGCACGCGACGGTGGCCACGATCAATGATGAAGCCATTGCCGCCGTCAGTTTGCGGCGCGACGACCGGCGGCTGGACGATGCCGACGGCCTTGATCGTCGCCAGCAGCAGGGCATCGGCCTGCGCCGTGGACTTGGTCAGGCGGGTCTTGTCAGGATTCTCCCGCAGCGCGCGCGGATCGACCTTGATGAGATGCATCGGGATGCTCCTTGTGGGGATTTCGGACGCCGCCCTTCGCGGGTCCTCCTTCGTCTTCTTCTCGAAGACCTCCCCCGGCCCGCGGAGCGGACGGGCCGGTGCAACTGCAGCCGAGCATCCCTGCCCGGCCGGCCAAGCAGAGCGTCAAGCCCTGCGCAGGACGCCGCGGCCGGGATCGCGCAGGCCGCGGTTGAGCTTCAGCGTCGCCGGTTCGGCCGATCGGCGAACCGGTTTTCTTTCCTGAATGCCCCTCCTTTCCTCCCCATATCGCGCCTTGAATGCCGGCCATGATGACGCTATATTCCGTCAGAATTAGCGTCATTTGGACAATAGGAGGCTCGCATGGGGTTGGAGCAATATGCGGATAACGGCTTCCTCGCCCCCCGGAAGATCGCGGTTGCGTTCCGAACCACCAGCGAGGAAGTCGCCCGCACGGCGGGGCTGGGCAAGGATGCCGTCCAGCGCAAGGATCGCGTCCGGTCGGACAAGACCCAACGCCGGCTGCGCGAGATGGTCGAGGTGATCAACAAGGTCGAGCCGCGCTTCGGTTCGACCTTGATGGCCTATGCCTGGTACCGGTCGGAGCCCCTGCCCGGCTTCTCCGGCCAGACAGCCATGCAGCTCGTGCGCAACGGCCGAGTGGATGACGTGCTCGACTATGTCGACGCGGTCGACGCCGGCGTGCACGCCTGACGACGTGCAGTATCGGGGAAAGCTCTATCAAGCGCTGAATCCAGTCTACGCGCGCGAGCCATTGTCCGGGCGAGGAGCCGAACTCTATGGTGGACGGTTCAACCCGAAGGGCCTGGCCGCGCTCTATGCGTCATTATCGGTGATGACGGCGCTGCGCGAAGCCAATCAGGTCGGCAACCTCCAGCCGACCACGCTCGTCTCTCACGACGCGGAGATCGATGGCATATTCGATTGCCGGGATGATGAGGCGCTCGAGGCAAAGGGCATGGACGCTGCGGCACTCGCCGACAGCACATGGCGCGACCAGATGAAGGCGAGCGGGGAAGCGCGAACGCAGACCTTTGCCCGGCGGCTCATTGCCGCCGGCCATAACGGCCTGCTCGTCAGGAGCTTTGCGGCCGGCGCGACTGCTGAGGATTTGAACCTCGTGCTCTGGAGATGGGGCGACAGTGCCCCATCTCGTCTCGTTCTGATCGACGATGAGAACCGCTTGTCGCGAGAGCGGTC
This sequence comes from Roseixanthobacter psychrophilus, assembly GCF_043195195.1. Classification (NCBI taxonomy): domain Bacteria; kingdom Pseudomonadati; phylum Pseudomonadota; class Alphaproteobacteria; order Hyphomicrobiales; family Xanthobacteraceae; genus Roseixanthobacter; species Roseixanthobacter psychrophilus. The sequence continues at coordinate 7,819 of NZ_JBAFWT010000046.1, read as the reverse complement.
CTAGAGCACGTTCCGATCAGATTGGATCACCAATCTGATCGGTAAAACGTTCTCTATCTTCGAGTTAGAGACGGATTCACCGATCAGGTTGTTTCAACCTGATCGGATCCGGCTCTAGACCATTTCCCCGTTTCACTGAATCGGGGAAATGCTCTAGCTTGTTGAGTTTACGCGTTTTCTTTACGCGAACCGGTATCGACTTCGCTCGAAAACGCTCTAAGCAGCAATCCGATCACGGGAACTCTCCGTATCGTTCGCAAGATCAACCTCGATCTCGGCGAGCTGCGTGCGCTTCGTCTCCAGCTCGTCGGCGAAGGCGAATGCGCCGCCCTCGCGCACCTGATAGGAAGCGAGGCGGCGGCGGGCATTGGTCAGTCGCTGCCCATATCCTTCCTGTTCCTCCTCGAAACCCGACAGCGCGTGCTCGAGCCGGGCGACGGCGCCGAGCGGCGTGACCGTAACAGGCAGATCGATCTCGTAGTCCGCGCCGGTCCGCAGCAGCATTATGGCGTAGTGGAAGCCGTCGCGTCCGACCCGCTCGCCATGGAATGCGAGATCGAAACCGCGGAGCGAGGCGATGACGACTTCTCCCTCCTGCTGGAGTTGGATGAGGGTGAGGATCTCCTTCATCAGAGCGCAGCCGGCCCCCTTGCGCTCGGCATGGCGGTTCCCGGTCACGGTTATGGCGAAGGCATCGCCCAAGGTCGGCGCGAGCCGTTCGATGTCCTGCCCGATCTCGGCGATGCGCCGGGCCGAAATCTCGATCTCGCGCTCGGCATCGCGGATCTGGCGGCGAATGGCATGCTGGTCGTCGACATGGGCGGCGCGCAGGCGATCTAGCCGCGCAATCTCGGCTTCCAGCCCCGCCTTCTGCATCAGGCGCTGGTCGCCGCTGGCGATGGCCTTCGCCATGGCGAACTGCGATGCCTGCCCCTCGCCCATGTCCTCAAGCCTGCGGATCGAGGTGTCGCCGGAGAGCGCCGCGGCAATGAACCGGGCCTTTCGCTCGTTGTTCTGCCACATCCTGGCGTCGAGCGAACCGAGCGTCGCGTAGGCAAAGATGTCGATGACGTCATGCTGATTGCCTTGCCTTGCGATCCTGCCTTCACGTTGCTCGATCTGGGACGGCAGCCATGGCACATCGAGGTGATGCAGCGCCTTCAACCTGAGCTGCGCGTTGACGCCCGTTCCCATCGTGTCCGAGCTGCCGAGCAGGAAGCGGACCTTCCCAGCCCGGACATCGCCGAACAAGCGCTGCTTCGCGTCGGACTTCTTGTAGTCCTGGATGAAGGCGATTTCGGCGGCGGGCACGCCCAGCCGGACCAGTTCGTCACGGATCCAGCGGTAGGCCGAGAAGCCGCGGGTCTTCTCGACACCGAGCGTGCCGAGATCCGAGAAGATCATCTGCGCGGCACCGGGCAGCTCGTAGGGCTTTCCATCGCTGCGGACATAGGTGTTTTCCGCCGTTTCCTGCCAGATGCGGAAGGCGTTCGCGACGAGCTGGTTGAGCTTGTTTCCGGGCTCATTGTCATTGTCGGGATCGACCAGCCGCAGATCGATCGCGGCATGGCGCCCGTCGGTGATGACGGAGAGCAGGATGTCGTCACCGGGCTCGGGCGGACGGTCGCGTTGCTCGATGGCCGTGATGCGGGCGTCGAGCAGGCGCTGATAGGCCTTGAACGCCGCACTCGGCGGCACGGTGATGATCTGGCGCTTGCCGCCGGAGATCTCCGGAACCTTCACATAGTCGCGAAGGTCCGCCGGCATCACCACGTCGGCAAACGAGCGGAACATGGCGATCAGCTCGGGGACATTCACGAACCGCGCGAAGCGCGTCACCGGCTTGTATTTGCCCGAAGGCTGCAGCTCGAGCTCGGTGGAGGCGTCGCCGAAGGTCGACGCCCACGCATCGAATTCGTGCAGACCACGTTCGCGCAGTGCCGCATGCCCGAGCAGCCGCTGCACGGTGAACATTTCTCCGAGGGTGTTGGTGATCGGCGTGCCGGAAGCCAGCACAAGCGCCCTGCCCGGGTTCTTCGTCTCGATGAAGCGGGATTTGACGAACAGGTCCCAGGCGCGCTGCGAGCCGTTCGGATCGACACCCTTCAGGGTCGACATGTTGGTGGCGAAGCTGAGCTTACGGAACTCCTGCGCTTCATCGACGATGATCTGATCGACGCCGATCTCCGAGATGGTCAGCAGGTTGTCCTTGCGCGTCGCGAGTGCCTCGAGCCGCTCCTTCAACCCCTCCTTCAGTCGCTCCAGCCGCTTGCGCGAGACGCGGTCGTCGCTCTCGACCTTGGTCAGCAGCTCCTCGTAGAGTTCCAGCTCGTCCTGGATCATCTTCTGCTCGAAAGCCGACGGCACGCCGATGAAGCGAAAGGCGCTGTGGGTGATGATGATGGCGTCCCAGGTCGCCGTCGCCGCGCGCGACAGGAAGCGGTGACGCTTGTCCTTGGTGAAGTTGGTCTCGTCGGCGACGAGGATGCGGGCGTTTGGATAGAGCGCCAGGAACTCGCGTGCGGCCTGGGCCAGACAGTGTCCGGGGACCACGAGCATGGCCTTGGCGATCAGCCCGAGCCGGCGCTGCTCCATGATGGCGGCGGCGATCGACATGGTTTTGCCGGCGCCGACAGCGTGGGCGACGTAGGTGCTGCCGGAGGAGATGATGCGCCAGATGACCCGCTTCTGGTGCCCATAAAGCGAAAAGGCGCCAGAGGCGCCCGGAAGCTGGAGATGATCGCCGTTGAAGGCGCGAGGCGCGATATTGTTGAAGCGGTCATTGTAGACCCGCGCCAGCCGGTCAGTTCGATCAGGATCGCTCCAGATCCAGGTCTGGAAGGCGGTCTTGAGCTTGGTGAGCTTTTCCTTGGCCGCTTCGGTGTCGACGACGTTGAGCACCCGACGCTCGCTGTCGCCATCCTTCACGATGTCAAAGATCTGCGGCACGGAAGAATTGAGGGCGTCCGAAAGCAGCTGGCCGGCGTGACGCCGGTCGGTGCCCCATTCCGACGTGCCGGCCGCCATATATCCGAGCTGCCGCGCCTCGACGGTCCAGGAGGCCAGTTCCGGCATGTGATGGATCTTGATCTCCGCGCCCATGGTTTCCCGCACGAAGGCGACGATATCGGCGGCCGGGATCCACGGCGCGCCGAGACGCGCGGTGATGTCGGAAGGCCGCAGATCGGCCGGCTGGACATCCTGCAGCGCGGTGACATTGCGCTGATAGGCTGGATCGAGCGCGGCCACGGCCTGCGCGGTGACGAGCTTCGAGCGGACGGCACCCGAGAGATAGGCGTCGGCGGTCTGCCAGGAGCCGTCGGCGGGATCGCGGAAGATGGCGTTGCCGAGTTCAGTGATGACGTCGTCGACATCACGGTGCAGCAGTTCGGCGATGTGGTCGGGATCGACATGACCGCGCTCATTGAGAACGACCGCGAGCGCATCGGCCGACGACGTGATGATCGGCGCCGGTGGCGGCGCGATGACCCGCTCGGTGAAGATCGGACCGGGCTTGGCCGTGTTGCTCTCGAGGTCGTAGTCCTCGATCGAAGCGACCAGCCAGCAATCGGGATCGTCGAGGAAAGGCTGGATGTTCGGGCGGCGGTGCGTCTCGCGCACTTCTCCGGTCTCCTCATCCTCGCTGGTCGAGACGACGGTGGTGTTGATGGGACCGAAGTCGCGTACGAAATTCGACCAGGCGATGCGCAGCTTCACCTGTGCCGGCTTCCACGGCCTGTCGAACTCCTGGGCCTTCAGCACCTCGCGGACCGCGTCGCGGATCGGGATCAGCTTGCGGAGAATGCGGACGTGCTTTTCCGGAATGCCCTCGGGGCTGCGCCTGTTGCGCACGCGGATCGCGACCGGGGTTCCGTCGACGAGCTGCATGAGGCCATGACGGCTGTCGACGAAATAGCTGCCCTCCCGCGCCCGAGACGCGTCGGGCAGGTCGGCGGTCGGGCTCGGGTCATCGGAGAGCTCGGCCTCGATTGGCTCGGGCTCGCCGTCATAGATGCCTTCCGGAAGGAAGGTAAGCGCCGCGGCAAGGCCCGCGTCGAGATCCTCGCCCTCGCGCGGCCTGCACGTATAGGTCTCGCCGAAGGGGCCGGAGGTCAGCCCATGTGTTCCGAGCACCATGCCCGGATGGCGGGCGAACCAGCTATTGACACGGATGGCAGCCTCGTCCTCGGTCGCAGGGCGCACCTCCTCAAGGTCGAGCCAGGACTGATCGCCCTCGGGCTCGCCGTCCCGGCGCCGGCGGAAGAACAGGATGTCGACCACCACATCGGTGCCGGCATCGGTGCGAAAGCTGCCCTCGGGCAAGCGGATTGCGCCGATGAGATCGGCCATGGTGGCGATGTGCTCGCGGGCGGTCGCATCCGCCTTGTCCATCGTGCCGTGCGAGGTGACAAACGCGGCGAGCGCGCCCGGCTTCAGCCGATTGATCGACTTGGCGATGAAGTAATCGTGGAGCCGCAACCTGAGCGACCGGAAAGCACGATCCGAGCGCACGCTGCGATCGGAGAAGGGCGGATTGCCGATCGCCAGATCGAAATCCGTCGGCGGGTCGACGCGGGCAAAGTCGCCTATGACGATCCGGGAGCGCGGCTGAAGGAGCCGGGCGATCCGCGCCGTGACAGGATCGATCTCGATGCCGGTGACGTGAGAGACGGATCGCAAGTTGTCCGGCATCAGCGCGGGGAAGAGTCCTGTGCCGATGCCGGGCTCCAGCACCCGCCCACCGCGCCAGCCGAGACGTAGCAGGCCGGCCCAGATGGCACGGACGATATATTCCGGTGTGAAGTGCGCGTACTGCGTGCAGCGTGCGAGCGAGGCGTAGTCCGTGCTGCTGACGGCCTCCTCCAGTCCGGCGCCGAGCGCCTCCCAGCCCTTCCGGAACCGGTCCTCGCCCGGCCGGCGAAACACGCCATTGGCGAGATCGGACGCGCCGAAGCCGATAAACCGGATCAGTGCGGCCTGCTCGTCGGCGGTGGCGGGTCGCTGTGCCGCTTCGATCTCGGCTGCCAGGCGAATGGCGGCGAGATTGTCGCGGGCGCGGTCCTTCCACGAGCGGGCAAGCTGGCGCGTCCCGGTGAGATGAAAGTTCTCACCCGTCTCGGCAGGGCACGCGACGGATCGCCTTTCAACCGAAGCCATCGGCGCGGCCGGCGCCGGCGTCGTGGGTGGTGGATCGTCGTCGTCCGGTCCCTCGGTGAAGCTCGCCGAGAATGCGGTGACGCCGAGGCCGAGGTCGGACGAGAGCGCGGTGTTGCCGAAGAGATCAAGGGTGAAGGGGTCATCTTGCGCCATGGGGAATGTCTCCTGTGATGAAGGCGCGCGCCATCGGCCCCGCCGGAGGCCGGCGAGGGTGTGACACGTTCGATAGTCGGGAAGGGTGGGCGAGGTCCGCCCGCCGGGTCAGCGGCGGATCAGGGCGAGCGACAGGCTGGTGTCGGTGGTCACGATCGTCAGGTGCGTGGCGCCGGGGACGGCGGCCATCAGCCTCTCGAGCTCGACGGCGTCGAGGAATTCGATCCCGTCATCGCCGCCGAAGTGCTGGCGCTTGTAGTGCCAGTAGTCGGGATTGGTCTTCGGATCGCACTCCTCGGCGTAGCAGACGAGGGCGCGTTGCCCCTCGGCGAGCTTGCCGTTTGAGAGGAGGTACACCCCTTCATCGCCGACGAGCCATAGGCCGAGCCGTTCGTCTTTGCCCGGGGCGAGACCGTAATGGGGATTGCGGTAGCCGCCATTGGTCGCGGCGTCGGATTTTCCGCGGGCGATGACGGCGCGGACTTCCTGCACGGGGAAGGTGAACATGATCGCCACCTCACGCCGCGATCGCATCGGGCAGGTAGCGCAGATGCACCGGCAGCTTGGCGGAGACCTGCGCGTCGGTCAGCCCGTCGAGCAGGACCAGGCTGGTGCCTTGCCGTCCGCCGTAAAACAGCACGGTGCGCTTGCCGCGATCGGCCTCCGGCCAGCGGTCCCCGGCATAGCCGCGATAGTCGTCATGCGTCGCGCTCCAGATGTGCTCGAGGCGCTCGGTTCGCGTCATCGCCTTCACCGGGCGCGATTCCCGGTTGATGATCGCGGCACGCATCCGCTCTGGCGAAGCCGTGTCGGCGAGATCGCAATAGCCGTGGAAATGACGGACCCGACCATCGATCATCAGCGCGAAGAAGACGCCGGTGACGCTGCCGGTCAGGAATTCGCGCATCGCGAACATGTCGCCGCGCATCCACAGCGGTGGCAGGATCGCGAACATATAGTCGTGGTCGCGTTCGCTGATCTCGAACCATTCGCCGGCGTAGAGCGCGCTCGCATCGCCGTCCCAGCGGGAGGGTCGCTGCGCGTGACGGTCGAACATCCGGAACATCTGGCGCCGGTCGGGAACGCCTTGAAACACCTTGCGGATAGGGGTGGAGAGAGTCATGTCGGGGCTCCTTCAGCCTCGTCGGGCTGGAGCGCGGCGCATCCTCTTGGATCACCATCATCTTCAGCCCTTCAGGACCTCTCCCCGCGGCCGCATCGAAGTCCGGGCGGGTCAAGGGCCGCGCAGCGGGCGAAGCTTCACCCTTGACGCGGCCGGTGGGCATGCGGCAGCCGGTTTCCTTCCCTCTTCTTCCCTCCTCTTTCTGGCGCGCAGATCTTCGTTCCAATCCTCATGCTCGGGCTTTTGCCGTCTGTAGTCGGCGGTCGTCGCCACGGCGATCGTCGCGATTCGTTCGGCATAGACCTCGCCCTGCGCATTGTTGTCGGTAGCCGCCACAAGCAGGGCGCCATGGCGTGATGCGAGCAGCCGGATGGCGGCTTCGGTCGCCGGCGCCCATCCGCCGCCAGTGCTGAGATAGAGGCTGTCGGAGCGCTGGCTTTCAATCGCGGCGAGGCTCATCGCGTCGATCGCAGCCTCGGTAACACAGAGCCGGCGGGCACCGACCGGCCCGAGGCGGAACAGGACCTTGCCGCCGCCGCGGGCGAAACCGCGCCATTCGGGGCCGCGCTCCTCCCAGCCCGTAACCGCGCCGGTCTCGTCGACATGGGCTGCCCACATGCTGCCGCGAGGCCCTTCTCGGAGGCGATCCTGCTGGATTGCAGCGCGGATGATCGTCTCGGGAAGAGCGCGCTCGCCGCGGAGATAGCGCCAGGTCATGGAGCCGGGCCATGGCTTGCGCCGCGCGCGCCAGCGATCGGGAATGCCAAGGTCGGGATCGTGCTCGCGGGCCTCCCTCGTCCAGACGGGCTCGTTCGGCACGAAGCCAACCAGGTCCGAAACCCGCTGCAGCACCTCCACAAAGCCGACACCATCGAGATGCTCGACAAGCGAGAACACGTCACCCTTGGCTTCGGACCGTGCATCGAACCAGCCCTTGCCGTGATGGATGACGATAATGATGTCGTCACCGCGCCGGTACTTGACCGCCTTGCGCGTGCTCTCCTTCAGATCGATCGCGAACCCCGCTTTTTGGAGGACGACTGCACAGGGCACACGGCTCCTCAGCTCCTCGATATCCGTCTTTTCCATCTTCCTCTTCCGACACGCCTCCGGGTCGGACCTTTCCCGCTTGAGATTTCCCGTCCCCCACCTCGCGGGACCATCCCCCGGCGCCGCGAAGAGCGAAGGGGGCAAGGGCGCGGCTGGCAACTGGTGAATCCTGCAGGGTGCGCAGCACCCTGGCCTTGGCCAGCCGCGGCGCAGCCTCCCTTGCGGCCGCCCGCTAGCGAGCGGCAGGCGCTCGCCCGGACGAACCCGGCTCAATGAGCCGGGCCGAACTGGTAGGGATCGTATTCGTGGTTATGCGCATATCCGCATAACCACGAA
>NZ_JBAFWT010000045.1:0-30897 GCF_043195195.1 Roseixanthobacter psychrophilus | reverse complement strand
TCGACGATCAGCCGGCGGTCCGGGATCGGATGATCCATGTCGCCCGGCTGCTGTGGAAGCCGCCTCGCCCGCGCACCGGGCGTCGCACACCGTTCGTGGCCGATGTCGTTCCGGATCTTCGTCTGACGCCGACGGCACAGGCGCGGGTCGATCCCGCCGCGCCTCTGGCAACGGCGCCGATCGGTTGGCGCATGGTGACGCTTCTGGGCGTCGTGGCGTTGCTGGACCTCGGCCGCTCCTCGATGAGGGGCCGCCTAGCCTTCACACTGGACCAGATGGTGGCAGGTTTTGACCGAAACCGACACATGCTCATCGTCGAGATTTGAGAGAGTCAATTTTTCGCGACCATCGGTGTCATGACACCCCCACCGCCCTCGCCCGGCATCGGAGCGCGGCTGCCTTTGGATGACATGACTTGGCGAACAGGATCCCCAGATAGACAGCCGCGCTCTGTGAGCGTTGACAACGGTCGCAACGGCGACGGCTACCTTTGCTGCGATCTTCGGCACGAAAGTGCTTGATGACGACGGCTGCCGATTCGACGCGATATGGGCCGAGCAGGTGCATCGGAAGAGCGAGGCGGCGTGAAACACGCGCGGACCATGTCGCCCGTGGAATCGATCGCCGGTTTCGCGGTGGGCCGTGGCGTGGCGGTGCTCGGCGGATCAAGGGCGTCGAGGCTTTGCGGTGGGTGGTCAGCCTTGTGACCAGCGCTTTGTTTCTTGGAGTGCGGCGGCGTTTGCGAGATAGTGGATCGCGGCCATCAAAGCGAAGGCCGGCATGACGCGCGAAGCGTGCTGGACCCCCTTTCTGCGCGTTCTCGCTCTTCTAACAAAGGGCGCGCTATCCTATCCGCCCCGCAATGTAATCCTGCGTCAGATGTCGCGCTGGATGCAAGAATATCATTTCCGCGTCGCCCTGCTCGATCAGTTTTCCGAGATGAAAATATGCGACCCGCTGGGCGACCCGGGCCGCTTGCTGCATATTGTGCGTGATGATGACGATGGTGAATTGTTCGCGCAATTGATCGATCAGGTCTTCGAGCTTGGCTGTCGAGATCGGATCGAGGGCTGAGGCCGGTTCGTCCATGAGAATCACCTCGGGTTGCGTTGCAATCGCGCGCGCAATACATAGCCTCTGCTGCTGGCCACCGGAAAGATCAGTGCCCGGTTCATGCAACCGATCCTTGACCTCGTCCCAAAGACCGGCGCGCATAAGGCTGTCGTGTACGAGTGCATCGATCTCGGCACGCAATCTGACCAGCCCATGGATCTTCGCTCCATAAGCAATGTTGTAATGGATCGACCAGGGGAATGGGTTCGGCTTCTGCGCAACCCAGCCAAATCTCCGCCGCAGCAGCGGTGGATCGATGTCCGCCGCGTGGATATCCTTGCCATCGAGCAGGATACGGCCCATCAGCCGCGCGCCCGGCACGATATCGTTGGTGCGGTTGAGGCAGCGCAGCAGCGTCGTCTTGCCGCATCCGGACGGCCCGATAAAGGCGGTCACCTCGTTTTCGTAGAGCGTGAGGGTGACATCCTGCAGCGCTTGTTTGTCGCCATACCAGAAGTCGACTGCCTCAATTTCGATTTTGGCCGAATGGCCTGGATCATGATTTGGCTTCTCGCCAAGCTGCAGCTTGAATTCAACGGGTTGTTTGGGCGCCATGCTCAATGTCCAGTGACGACGATGCTTGTCTCGCGCCGCTATTCTTCATTTAGATACTAGTATAACGCAAGAATCAGCTCGGGGGCACGTTATTTTTCTGTCATTAATTGGTTACGTGTGCATGCTATTTTTATTTGTTGGCCAAAGGACGAGGCCTACAAACGAGAAGGACAAGCGGCGCGCATCCGATTGACGCGAGCCGACGTGATGTTGGCGGCTCAAAAGCGAGGAGTGAAAAATGCATCATCAATGTCGGAATTTGGCGGTGGCGCTCAGTTTTACTGTCTGCATCGGCTTCGCCAACACTGCGATGGCACGTGATCAGGTGAGGATGGCGGGTTCGTCCACCGTCCTGCCCTACGCCAACATTGTTGCCGAGCAGTTCGGCAAGACCTTCACCAAATTTAAGACGCCGCTCGTTGAGTCCGGCGGCACGGGCGCCGGACTCAAGCAGTTCTGCATCGGTCTCGGCGAAGCGACTGTCGACATCGCGAACGCGTCGCGGCCGATCCGCAAAGACGAGCGCGCCGCCTGCGAGAAGGCCGGCGTCAAAGACATCATAGAAGTTAAGTTCGGCTATGACGGCATCGTGTTCGCCTCCGACGTCAGAGGCCCAAGCTTCGCCTTCACGCCGAAAGACTGGTACCTTGCCCTCGCGGCCCAGGTGCCGGACGCTGCCGGCAAGCTGGTGTCGAACGCGCGTAAGACGTGGAAAGAGGTCAATCCGGATCTCCCCGAGTGGAACATCGCCGCTTACATTCCCGGCGAGAAGCACGGCACGCGCGAAGTATTCGAAGAGCGGGTGCTGCATGCAGGCTGCGTTGCCGTCGGCGCGCGTGATGCCATGATAAAGGCCGGCATGGACCAAGGTGCTGCCGACAAGGCCTGCGTTCGCGTGCGCAAGGACAGCGCCGCCGTTGATATCGATGGTGACTATACCGAAACGCTGGCTCGCTTGAATTCGAACAAGCAGGGCCTCGGCGTGTTCGGTCTGGCGTTCTACGAGAACAATACAGACAAACTGAAGGTGGCGACCATGAGCGGAGTTGCGCCGTCCGTGGAAACGATCGCCAGCGCCAAATATCCAGTCTCTCGTCCACTCTTCTTCTATGTCAAGAAAGCGCATCTTGGCGTTATTCCCGGCCTCAAGGAATATGTCGAGTTCTTCATCAGCGATCGCACGATCGGTCCAAAGGGGCCACTCGCCGACTATGGCCTGGTTCCTCTTCCGGACAACGAGCGCGCGCAAGTCCAGGAAATGGTGAAGAACGGACGGACCATGTGATGGCTGCAACCGACGGTGCCCGGCTTCAACGGCGCATCACGCAGGGAACTGGTGAACGCCGATCGCGAATCGGCGCTCACATTTTGAGAGCACGCCCGTGTCAACAAGCACGTTGATCGTAGTGATCTTGGCGCTCGGCCCCTTCGCGTGGCTAGCCGGTTGGATGCGCGCGATTAGCGCCGCCCACGGCGACACCCGTAAGCTTCATTCACGTCCAGGCTATTCGGGCGGCTATGCGCTTCTTTGGGCCGTCCTTCCGGCGCTGTGCATCGCCCTCCTCTGGGCGCCCATTGAGTATCTTTCCATCAGTCGCACGGTCATGTCCAATTTGCCGGCCGATGTCGTGGCCATGCCTGACACCACGCGATCTTTCATCATCGGCACCATCGAATCCGTTGCCTCCGGAATACGACGACTTGACCCCGCCGAGTTCGCCGCCATTCGAGCGGATGCTGTGGATATCAAGGAATTGCTCGGCAGCAAGGGCATTCCGCTCGCGTCGTCACCGCCCCGTTATGTCGTCGACGCCGCGCTCGCCAGCGTCCACCTTACGAACGCGAGCCGACTCATCGCCACCGTCGTGTGTCTCTCTGCGGCACTGGCCGGCCTCGCCTATGCGCTTATGCGCATAGGGCCAGCATTGCGTGCGCGCAATATCGTCGAGCGCATGATGCGGTTGGGGCTCGTGGCGGCATCGACGGTTGCCATTCTCACCACGGTCGGCATCATCCTCTCAATGCTGTTCGAGACACTGCATTTCTTCAGTCTCGTCCCGGTCTCCGATTTCTTCTTCGGGCTGGTGTGGGATCCGCGCTTCTCCGCGCCCGGCCGCGGCGGCTCCGAAGGTCAGTTCGGCGTCCTGCCGTTGCTCTGGGGCACGCTCTACATTTCCTTCGTGGCGCTTCTGGTCGCCGTCCCGGTCGGCCTGTTCGCGGCGGTCTATATGGCCGAATATGCAGGCCAACGCGTGCGGGCCACCTCGAAGCCGCTGCTCGAAGTGCTGTCCGGCATACCAACCATCGTCTACGGATTTTTCGCGCTCATTTCCTTCGGCCCGCTCCTGCGCGATTTCGGCGCCCACCTTGGCTTGTCGATCTCCGCATCGAGCGTGCTGACTGCCGGCATCATCATGGGGGTGATGCTGATCCCCTTCGTGTCGTCGCTGTCCGACGATATCATCAACGCGGTCCCTCAGTCGCTGCGCGACGGCTCTTATGCGCTCGGCGCCACCAAATCGGAGACGATCAAGCGCGTCATTCTGCCGGCGGCGCTTCCGGGGATTGTCGGGGCCACGCTATTGGCCGCGTCCCGCGCTATCGGCGAGACCATGATCGTAGTGCTGGCGGCGGGAATTGCCGCTAACCTGACGCTCAACCCATTCGACGCGGTGACGACGATCACCGTGAAGATCGTCAGCCAGCTCACCGGCGACCTGCAGTTCACCAGTCCGCAAACCCTTGTTGCCTTTGCGCTCGGCCTGACCTTGTTCGTCTTCACTCTCGGTCTCAACATCTATGCGCTCTATATGGTGCGTAGATATCATGAGCAGTATGAATAATGACGACTGACGCCTCGCCATCCTATGCCAGGTCGTCGCAGGCCGAAGCTTCAGCCACCCCCACGCCGCGCGACGTGATCAGACGCGGCCTCCCCCGCCGTTACGCGGCGGAGCGGCGCTTCAAGATCTACGGCATCGCGGCCATCATCTTCAGTCTTGCCTTTTTGAGCGTTCTGTTCGCAAGCATCATTTCCAAAGGCTATACATCCTTCGTCCAATCGACCTTTCACGTTTCCGTTTTCCTCGATCCCAAGGTCGTCGATCCTGCCAGCAAGCGCGACCAGGACGCTTTGCTGATGGCCGACTACAGGGCGTTGGCGGTCGATGCGCTCGCCAAGGCACTTGAGGTCGACCAGCGCGATCAACGGGACGCGGGAGCGGTGGCCGCACTCCTGTCACAGGGGGTCGACGTGCAGATCCGCAAGGCCGTGCTCGACGATCCGGCCCTGATCGGCAAGCGCGTCGACCTGTGGCTGCTCGCCAGCGACAATGTCGACGCGTTGATCAAGGGCAGCTTCGACCGCAGCATCGCCGAATCGCTGCGCAAGCTTTCGAACCGCCAGCTCGCCTGGGTGGACAAGGCCTACGCCTCCGGACTACTGCGGCTGCGTTTCAATACCGGCTTCTTCACCTATGGCGCCTCAAGTCAGCCTGAGACCGCCGGTATCGGCGTTGCTCTCATCGGCTCGCTTTTCATGATGCTGACCGTCATCGTGCTCGCCCTTCCGCTCGGGGTCGCGGCGGCCGCCTATCTGCAGGAATTCGCCCCTAAGAATCGGCTCACCGACGTCATCGAGGTGAACATCAACAATCTGGCGGCGGTGCCATCGATCGTGTTCGGGATTCTCGGCTTGGCGATCTTCATCAACATGGCCGGTCTACCGCGATCGGCCTCCCTTGTCGGCGGGCTCGTGCTCACGCTGATGACGCTGCCGACAATCATCATCGCCACGCGCGCTGCGATCGGCGCCGTGCCGCCCTCGATCCGTGAAGCCGCCATCGGCGTCGGTGCCTCGGACATGCAAATCCTCATGCACCATGTCCTGCCGCTGGCCTTTCCCGGCATTCTCACCGGCACGATCATCGGCCTCGCCAAGGCCCTCGGCGAGACGGCGCCGCTGCTGATGATCGGGATGGTGGCTTTCGTCGTCGCATATCCGCAGACGCCGCTCGATCCGTCAACGGCGCTGCCGGTCCAGATTTACATGTGGGCGACGGCCGCGCAGCGCGGCTTCGTCGAGCGGACGTCCGGCGCCACGCTCATTCTGCTGCTGTTCCTGGCCTGCATGAACCTCATCGCTATCATTCTGCGCAGCAGGCTGGAACGGCGCTGGTAAACGGACGCAGACCCGATGACCGCACCAGACTCGACGTCCCGCACCGTTCCCGACGAAGCGACAAAGCGCGCGCAAAGCACAGCCAAGGTGAGGACTCGGCATTTGAGCGTGTTCTACGGGGGCAAACGGGCGCTGCAGGACGTGTCGATCGATATTGCGGAACGCGCCGTGACCGCGTTGATAGGGCCTTCTGGCTGCGGAAAGACCACCTTCCTACGCTGCCTAAACCGGATGAACGACACAATTCCATTTGCCCGCGTCACCGGCGAGGTCATCATCGACGGCGAGAACATCAACGCCCCGCAAATGGACATCGTGCAGCTACGGGCGCGCGTCGGCATGGTGTTTCAGAAGCCAAATCCCTTCCCGAAATCGATCTTTGAGAATGTCGCCTACGGGCCGCGGATTCATGGTCTTGCACAGTCCAAAACGGACTTGGAGCATATTGTGCTAGAAAGCCTGGAGCGCGCGGGCCTCCTCAATGAGGTCAAGGGCCGTCTCGCCGATAGCGGCACCGGCCTGTCGGGAGGCCAACAGCAGCGGCTTTGCATTGCACGAGCCATTGCTGTCAAACCGGAAATCATCCTGATGGACGAGCCGTGCTCGGCGCTCGATCCGGTCGCCACGGCCAAGATTGAAGCACTTATCGACGAACTGCGTGAACAATACACGATCGTGATCGTCACCCATAACATGCAGCAGGCAGCGCGCATTTCAGATCGGGCGGCTTACTTCCATCTTGGCGTCCTCGTTGAAGAAGGAGAGACAACAGAAATATTGACAATGCCGAAAAACATCCGGACTCAAGACTATATTGCCGGGAGGTTCGGCTGAACCGCCCCGGGTTTGTCGGAGGCCCCAACTCCTGAGAGGATGGGGCTATGACGAGCAAGACGACGAACAAGCCGGTCTTATGCATGACGATGGGTCGGAGAGGTTGGCGGATGTAGCTTAAGCGATTGATTTAGCGTAGGATTTTGTTGCCTAGGCCGATCCTTCCGCCTCTCGCGAACCACACCCGCCATGACCGACGATACGTTGCTGCCGTTCTGTTTTCCAGCCGTTGGACGCAAGAAGGTGACAGCCGGGTTTGATGGCGGCCGCATCACTTCGGATGGCGGCGTGATGCTTCTGGCGGCCGCCGAACGGCGCCTGCAACTGGCCGACCGGCTTGCCGCTGCCATCCATGATCCGCGTGATGCGCGACGGGTGAGGCATGCCATGGCCGACATCCTGCGCGCCCGCATCTTTGCGATCGCCTGCGGCTACGAGGATGCCAACGATCTCGACCGGCTGCGCTCCGACCCGGCCTTCAAGTTGGCCTGCGGGCGGCTGCCCGACAGCGGCGTCGACCTGTGCTCGCAGCCGACATGTTCTCGGCTGGAGAACCTGCCGGACCTCAGGACCGTCATCCGGCTCGGCGATCTGAGCTTTGACATAAGGCCGCACATACTCCGGCGGCATCAAGCGGACCACGTGACCCAAGGTTTGTGCCGCCCGCCCAATATGATGGGCGCCCCCACAAGCCTCCATTGCCACCGTGCACGGAGGCAATTTCGTCAGCAGCGTCATCAGGCCGTTCCGCGTCATGCAACGCCGCAGAACCACTGCACCGCGCTCGTCCAGCCCAACGACGCCCACGCTGTTAAGGTCAAAGGCGGAGCCGATGGCACTCTGGCTGTCGGCCCAGCCGACGTTGGCCGGACTGCCGACATCGACGCAGAACATGTGGGGTTCGGTCAGCCCTGCGGCAGCCGCACGCCGTAGCGTCTCGGGCACCGTCGATGGCGCCGCGCCGACGCGCACCGAGATCGCCTTATGACCAAGGCCCTGCTCGAACCGATATCGCAAAATCTCGCGGACGCGCCGCATACGACGCCGATTCCGTGCAGTATGCGGAATTCATGCTCACCTTCTCCGAGGGCGAGGACCGACGGCGGCTGGCGCAGGCGATCGGGAGCGAGACCGACCCCGCCGCCATGCTCGCGGCGCTCGAGCGCAGCGTCCTCGACAAGTTGGTCGCCGCGCGGGCGCGGTAGGTCACGGAACTGGTGGCGCAGATCGGGACGCTGCGCGACTGCAGCGGCGGGCGAACCAGGCTCGGCTGCGGCGTTACCTTCCGCTTCCTCGCCCAGGTCAACCGCGACGGCCCGCTCGCCAAGGCCTTCACCCAGACGGCGCACGCGGCGGCGCTGGTGCGCGCCGAGCCGGGGATCATCGTCAGCCTCAATTATGTGGGCACGGAGGACTACCGGGGCACACTACAAATTACCGCACCCACATGAAATGGATCGCCTCCATGCGGTGTGGCTGGGGCTGGCGCCGCCCCCGGGATCTCGACTTCCACATCGGCGACGCGGTGGAGACCGCGGGCGCCCGTCGCATCGGCCACGGCACCGCGATCGGCTTCCAGCGCGATTCGGACGGCCTGCTCACGAAGATGCGCCGACGCAACGCGACGGTCGAGATCACCCTCACCTCCAGCAACGTCATTCTCGGCGTGCGCGGCCGGGAGCACCCGATCACGACCTAATCTTCCGTCGGCATGCCGGTGGTGCTGACCACGGACGACGCCAGCGTATCCCGCATCGACCTGAGTAACAAATATTACCGCGCCGCGCGATCACGGGCTCGGCTACCGGACGCTGAAGACGCTCGCCCCCGCCTTTCTCGATGAGAAGCAGCGCGAACCCGTCGGCTCGATCGCGCCTTCGCCGCGATCGAGCCGACGGTCGCAGACGGGTAGCCGCCCCCCGGCTGGCGGCGCCGGTACAGGCCCTCGTCCCCTCGGTGTGAACGAATGCGCGGCGATAATCACCGGCAACGCCCGGCCGCCCCACATGGACGGCCCAGGCTGCCGTCGCATGGCCCGTCCCGCCGTGAAACCGTCCGTCGCGCCTCAGGCGACCTTGACCTCGATCTTCTTTTCCTGGCTGCGCGCCTGCGCCGTCTTCGGGAGCTTCACGGTGAGCACGCCCTTGGCGAAGCGGGCTTCCACCTTCTCGGCATCCACCCCCTCGGGTACGCGGAAAGTGCGGGTGAAGGCGCCGTAGCGGCGTTCGGAGAGGTAATGATCCTTCTCCTTCTCCTCTTTTTCTTCCTTCTTCTCGCCCTTGATGGTGAGGTTGCCGTTTGAGAGCTTGACCTCGATGTCCTTCTCGTCGAGGCCCGGCAGCTCGGCGGTGATCTCATATTCGCTCTCCCGTTCGGCCACGTCCACTGCGGGGCTGAGGGCGAGGGCGCCGAAGCGCGGCCACGGAATATCGAGGTCCAAAGCGCCGCGGGAGAAGGGGAAACCGAGCGTGCCGGCACGGAAATTGTCGAACACCTGCTCCATCTCGCGCCGCAGATGATCAAAGGGCGACGGCGCCGTGGCAACGGGCGTCGCGGGGATGCTCTTCGGCTCGATCTTCACGGGAACTTTCTGGGTTTCGGTCATGATCGTCTCCTATCAAGCGAACAATCCGACCGGCGGGCGGGTACCGCGCCGGTGTCTCATCGACTCTTGTGCGGCGGCAAGGCCATGCGCACAGTAAGTCGAAGCTCGATCAAGGGGGCCGGTTGGGTCGGGACCGTGCCGGCCATCCGTTTTCGCGCCCGCAGGATGGCAACATCAGGCCCGCGGCCGAACGGAATCCGGCTGCCGCCCGTCCTGCATCGACCGCCGTCCGCGCACAGACGACCCTGCGTCAGAATTCCGTTCTATTGCAAGATTGTCGAAAGCTGATCACAAGACATTTTGATGCGGCTACAGGAAAGCGGCGCCATTTTCCGGCACCTGCGCATCCAGACGATCATCGAATGCTTGAACCTGCCCACTATTCATGATGCGGGCCAGCGTTTCTCGCCTTGATCTGGATCAAGCGGCTTTGGCCTCTCAGGCTGTCGCAAGGTGATCCTCGATGCGGTCGAGCAGAGGCCGCTGGCCGGGCAGGATCATCTCGCGGGCGGCGGGCAGGGTGAACCACGCGGCGCGATCCACTTCCGAAAACGTCTGCCGCTTTCCGCTGCGCGGCGGCCATTCCAGCTCGAAGGTGGCGCTGCGCATGCGCTCCACGGGAAAGTCACCTTCGACAGCAAAGGCTTCCACCTCTTTTCCATGCCCTTGCCGGATGCGTCCGAGGGCGGCGAGCGGGCCGGGAGCGGACTGCCCCAGCTCTTCCTTGAACTCGCGCCGCGCCGCCGCCTCCGCCGCTTCGCCGGCGCTCACCTCCCCCTTTGGAATGGACCAGGCCCCGCGATCGCGCCGGCGCCAGAACGGGCCGCCGGGATGAACCAGCAGCACGCGCAGCGCATCGGCATCGCGCCTGTACATGAGAATGCCGGCGCTCAGGATTACCAAGCCGTCCTCCTGTATTCGCGCTCCGCCGCTCCGGCGCCGATCCCTGATCGGCCGCGGTCACAACATCGGGAAACTTGACTCATCGCAACGCCGTCCCGTCCCGCTGGCCGAGTATGGCATCATATGTCGATCGCGGGGGATCGGAGCCGCTCGCCGCGGGCCGGGGCAGGCGATATGAGGAGGACGGATCATGCAGACGCCCGTCGAGATCGACTTTCAGGGCTTGCAGCCGAGCGCTGCCGTGCAGGACATCATCCGCGCCGACGTGGAGTGGCTTGAACGGCGCTTCGGGCGGATCACCGCCTGCCGCGTGGTGGTGAAGGGACCCGGCCACCATCATCGCACCGGACTCTATGAGGTGAACATTCATCTGGCGTTGCCGCAGGGGCGAGAGGTGGCCGTAGTGCGCACGCCGAAGGAAGACGAGCGCTATACCGATCTCGACTTCGCGCTCAACGACACCTTCCGGCGCGCCCGCCGCAGGCTGCAGGACCAGATCCGCCGCATGACCGGAGCCGTCAAGGCGCACGAGAGCGCACCGACTGGCACGGTGGCGCGGCTCGATCACGACGGTGCGTTCGGGTTCCTCGTCGCGGGCGACGGCCATGAGGTCTATTTCCACCGCAACAGCGTGCTCGACGGCGAATTTTCCAGGCTGAAGGCGGGCACGCGGGTGACGTTCGTGGAGGAGCCC
Source organism: Roseixanthobacter psychrophilus (assembly GCF_043195195.1). Lineage (NCBI taxonomy): Bacteria > Pseudomonadati > Pseudomonadota > Alphaproteobacteria > Hyphomicrobiales > Xanthobacteraceae > Roseixanthobacter > Roseixanthobacter psychrophilus. The sequence goes on along the minus strand of NZ_JBAFWT010000045.1, from coordinate 20,013 downwards.
GGCGCGAAAGGGCCGCAGGCGAGCACCGTGCGCATCCTCGGCCGCCACGGAATGCGCCCGTAGCATGGGCGATCACGTTCGCGGGAGTTTTGCGGTGCAGCACTCTGGGGCAAGCGTAATCTGAACTCTCTTCAATGGGTTATGATGCGCACTGGCGCCGGTTGTCGCGATACAATCTCGGCAGGGCGCACATGTTCCGCATTTGCCATCGGACCGCGCCTTCGAACGGCGCCCTATTCCGAGGCATTTTCTAATCATTGTACGCCCTGACGCGGATCAAAGCTCTTCCGGAAAGGCCAATATTTTCACATCGGAGAATAGTTTCACGGGGGTGCATCGGAATCTGCCGGAACGTCAGCGGGCCTGCGGATCGGCCGGCGGCATCGCATCCGGCACGTTCGCCGCGAGCTCTGCGAGCCAGAGGCCAGGCCCGCTGTCGGAGGGCGCCCGCCAGTCGCCGCGCGGCGACAGGGAGCCGCCGGAGGAGATTTTCGGTCCGTTGGGCAAAGTGGAGCGCTTGAACTGGCTGGTGAAGAAGCGGGTGAGGAACACCTTCATCCAGCGCTTGATCTCGGCGAGGTCGTAGGCGCGCCGCTCGGCCTCCGGCACCGCGCCGGGCCAGCGGCCGCGCGCCGCCTCGCCCCAGGCGTGGGCGGCGAGGAAGGCGATCCTCGACGGCGCGAAGCCGTAGCGCGTGAGATAGAACAGGGTGAAGTCCTGCAGCGGATAGGGCCCGACAATGGACTGCGTGGACTGGATCGCCGTGCCCGGCGCCGCCGGCACCAGCTTCGGCGAGATCTCGGTGGCGAGGATGTTGACGTGCTCCCCGTTTTTTAGGCCAGTTTGAGCTGGAATTTTCCACTTATGATCCCCGGTTCGGGGACGAGGAGAGTTCCATGAAGGCGTCGAAGTTCACGGAGGCGCAGATCGCGTTCGTCCTGAAGCAGGCGGAGGACGGGACACCTGTGGCAGAGGTGTGCCGGAAGGCCGGGATATCGGATGCGACGTTCTACAACTGGCGCAAGAAATATGCGGGGCTGATGCCTTCGGAGATGCGGCGGCTGCGTCAGTTGGAAGACGAGAACGCCAAGCTGAAGCGGATCGTTGCGGATCTGTCGCTGGACAAGGCGATGTTGCAGGACGTGCTGTCAAAAAAGCTCTGAGGCCTGCGCGCAAGCGCGAGCTTGTGGACAGGCTGCGCGAAGATTGGAAGGTGTCGGCCAGGCGTGCCTGTGCCACCCTGGCGGTCGATCGTGCGCTCCATGCCTACAAGTCGAAGCGGGGCACGCAGGCCGAGCTGAACCAGCGGATCAAGGAGATCTGCGAGACACGCGTGCGGTATGGCTATCGCCGCGTGCACATCCTGTTGCGGCGGGAGGGTTGGGCGGTCAATCCGAAGCGGATCTATCGCCTTTACAAGGGCTTGGGCCTTCAGTTGCGCAACAAGGTGCCCAAGCGCCGCGTGAAGGCAAAGCTGCGTGACGACCGTCGTCCGGCGACGCGGAGCAACGAGACCTGGGCCATGGACTTCGTCCACGACCAGCTCGCCACGGGCCGCAAGATCCGGGTTCTGACCATCGTCGACACCTTCACGCGGTTCTCGCCGGCGGTGGATCCGCGGTTCAGCTATCGGGGCGAGGATGTCGTGCTGACGCTCGAGCGGATCTGTCCGAGCACCGGCTATCCGCAGAGCATTCGGGTGGATCAGGGATCGGAGTTCGTCAGTCGGGATCTCGACCTCTGGGCCTATCAGAAAGGCGTGGTGCTCGACTTCTCGCGGCCCGGCAAGCCCACGGACAACGGCTTTATCGAGTCGTTCAACGGCAAGCTCCGGGCGGAATGCCTGAACACGCACTGGTTCATGAGCCTTGACGACGCGCGGGCGAAAATGGAGGCTTGGCGTAGAGACTATAACGAGGTTCGGCCGCACAGCGCGATCGGCAACAAGCCGCCGATCGCGCTCATGAATGGCTCTCCGGCATCCCCGCCGGAATGAGCCCTAACCCCGGAATTTTCCAGTTCCGGTTGGCCTAGAAACGGGGAGCGCTTCAAATCAACCCAGGACTCTCGTTATGGCTGGATGAGAAACGGGGGGCACGTCAGTGGCTTCGAGCACCCGCGCCGTCTCCGCGCTCACGTCGCCCGATGCGGCGACGAAGCGGATGAGATGCTGGATCAGCGTCTTCGGCACCGAGGCGTTGACATTATAGTGGGACATGTGGTCGCCGACGCCGTAGGTGCACCAGCCGAGCGCCAGCTCGGAGAGGTCGCCGGTGCCCACCACCAGGCCGCGATGGTGGTTGGCGAGGCGGAACAGGTAATCGGTGCGCAGCCCCGCCTGCACGTTCTCGAAGGTCACGTCGTAGACCGCTTCGCCGCGGGCGAAGGGGTGGCCGAGATCCGCCAGCATCTGCCGCGCCGCCGGGCGGATGTCGATCTCTGCTGCGCTCACCCCGAGCGCGCGCATCAGCGCCCATGCATTGGCCTTCGTCTCGTCCGAGGTGGCAAAGCCCGGGAGGGTATAAGCGAGCACGTTCGCCCGCGGATGGCCCCCGACATGCCTTCCGGGGGCGCGTGAGCGCGCGGGGATAGAGGGGGCACATGCCGGCGCGCGGAGCCGGGCTGCCCGGCCGAGCGAGGTGGGTGCCGATGAAGGGAAGGATGATCGTCATGACCGCCTTGCGCGGCGGCGGCCCTGCTCTGTAACAGGCGGCATTTGCGGGGAGCAAGGGGAAAGTCCCCCTTGGCTCCCCCGAGAATCGGCAAGGCTCCGGCCGCGGCCGATCAGGACAAAGGGAGCGCAGCTCACAATACTCGATGCTGACTGTGGGAACCTTCGTCAGCCCCCGGCCGATGGCGTCCAACGATTGTGTTGTGGACCATCTGCAAAGCGACACACCGCGCTGTCACTGCCGTCTTGCGGCAGGTGACGAGCACGCGCAGCGCCTCGATCATGCCATCGCGGCTGCGCGGTGTGACCGTGCGCTTGCCAGTGAAGGCAGCGTGTGCGGCATTCTGCGCGTCGAGGTCGTCGTTCTTGCCGCGTTTGCGGCGATCCTGCCTGTTGGGCGCCGTCACCTCCAGTACGGTCACGCCCGCCTGTTGCAGGAAGCGCAGGAGGCCAGCTCCGTAGCTGCCGGTCGACTCGACGCCGACGCGCTGGAGAGTGCCAAACGAGCGCATCCATGCCAACATCTGCCGGTAGCCCTGCCGGGTGGTCGCGAACGAGCGGGTCCCCAGCACGCGATCATGATCGTCGACGACCGCCGCGACATGCAGATTCGAGTGGGAGTGACGGGTGCGGGATACTGTGGATGGCTCTGGCGGGAAATCGCGTAGGAAAAATAGAGGGCTATGGGCGGTTTCGTTGATAATCAGTACCCCATTGTCAATGGAGGCTCTTATCTCATTACGTTTTTGATTTGCATCCGATCCACTGTGCACCAGTTCGAAGTTGCCGAAACATTTGACGGCGCTTCTGACGGTATTTCTCAAAGACCCTTGTCGGGTTTGAGAAAAGACCGTCGGGCAAAAGCGGGCATGTGACGGTCTTTTTGGGAGACCTATCGGGTCGCGCTGAGACGGACCTATTGTTCCGGGATGTTGGGCTTCGAAGTGCCCTGCTAAGCAGGGTCGCTCAGCGCGGTGTGTTTGCAGCGTGTGGCCAGCGACGGAGGCAATGACCATGGCGACCCCGCTGTCTTCGGTAACCGGCTCTCCAGCCAAATCGACCGGCGTCACCGATGCCGGCGGGCAGACGGGCCTGACCGGCGAAGAGGCTCGCAGCCGGCTGGAGAAGTTCGGCCCCAATGCAATGCCCGATACGAGCGCGCGCCCGCTTCGCATGGCGCTCGAAAAGTTCTGGGCGCCCGTTCCATGGATGCTCGAGGCAGCGGTCGCGCTCGAATTGGCGCTTGGCAAACATGTCGAGGCCGCGATTATCGCCGCCCTTCTGGTGTTCAACGCCGCGCTCGGACTGTTCCAGGAGAGCCGCGCCCAGGCGACCCTTGCGGCACTGAGATCGCGGTTGGCACTGAACGCGTCCGTCCGACGCGACGGCGCGTGGAAGATCCTGCCCGCCGTCGAACTGGTGCCGGGCGACATAGTGAAGCTTTCGCTCGGTGCCGTGGTCGCTGCGGATGTGCATCTTGTCGCGGGTGAAGTCCTGCTCGACCAGTCCATGCTGACCGGGGAATCGGTACCCATCGAGGCGGGTGCGGGCGTGCAAACCTATGCCGGGGCATTGGTGCGACGCGGCGAGGCGGTGGCGGAGGTGATAGCAACCGGGGCGCACACCAAGTTCGGCCGCACCGCGGAACTCGTGCGCACCGCCCATGTCGTAAGCTCCCAGCAGAAAGCGGTGCTGCGCGTGGTGCGCAATCTCGCCGCCTTCAATGGCGTCGTCATCGTCCTCCTTGTGACCTACGCCTGCTTGCTCAAGATGCCGCTCGCCGAGATCATCCCTCTCGTCCTGACGGCGGTTCTCGCATCGATCCCGGTCGCGCTGCCGGCCACCTTCACACTGGCGTCTGCGCTCGGGGCGCGGGCGCTGGCGAAGCTTGGCGTCCTTCCGACGCGCCTTTCGGCGGTGGATGAAGCGGCGACGATGACCGTCTTGTGCGCCGACAAGACAGGTACGCTGACCCGGAACGCGCTGACGGTCACGACCGTCCATGCCATGCCCGATTTCGATGAGGCGCACGTCCTGGCGCTGGCCGCGCTGGCCAGCTCGGATGGCGGACAGGATCCGGTTGACGGCGCCATTCGGTCCGCCGCCTCGGGCAAGGCTGTTTCCGACGCGCCGAAGATGATCCAGTTCATACCGTTCGATCCGGCGACAAAGATGTCCGAGGCGACGGTCCAGGATCCGGACGGGAGAACGCAACGTGTCGTGAAAGGCGCTTTCGCGGCGATCATCGGTCTCACCGAGCCTTCATCGACCGCAACAGCCGCGTGCGAGGAACTCGGGAGAAAGGGCTTCAGGGTTCTGGCGGTCGCGTCCGGGCCACCGAACGCGATGAAGCTCGCGGGACTGATCGCGCTCAGCGACCCGCCCCGCGCGGACTCGGCGGCGCTCGTCACCGAACTGCGCGATTTGGGCGTTCGCACCGTGATGGTGACGGGTGACGCGCCGGCGACAGCGGCCATCGTGGCTCATGCGGTGGGGCTTGACGGCGCGGTCTGCCCACCGGGGCCGATCCCCGACAGCGTCGACCCGGAACAATTCGCGGTCTTCGCCGGTGTCCTGCCGGAGGGCAAGTACAAGCTGGTCAAGGCGTTCCAGAAGGGCGGCCACACCGTCGGCATGTGCGGCGATGGCGCCAACGACGCGCCGGCGCTGCGTCAGGCCCAGATGGGAATTGCGGTATCGACAGCCACCGATGTCGCCAAATCAGCCGCCGGCATGGTGCTCACCAAACCAGGGCTCGCGGGCGTCGTCGCCGCGGTCAAGGAAGGCCGGGTGACGTTCCAGCGCATCCTGACCTATACACTGAATTCCGTCATCAAGAAGATCGTGACGGTGCTGTTCCTGATCGTCGGCCTTTTTATGACGGGACAGGCGATACTGACGCCATTGCTGATGGTCATCGTGATGATCGCGGGAGATTTTCTCGCCATGTCGTTGACGACCGACAATGTGCGGCCGTCGCCGATGCCGAATGCGTGGCGTATCGGCAGCCTCACAACGGCGGGCGTCACCATGGGCGTTTGCCAGTTGGCCTTCTGCACCGGCGTCCTGGCCGTCGGTCATTTCGGATTGAAGCTGGGAACCGACGCCCTGAGAACGTTGGCCTTCGCAGCCCTGGTTTTCAGCAGTCAGGCGACGATCTACGCGATTCGCGGACGGCGACATCTGTGGGGGCCTCGTCCGGGCCTCTGGGTCGTCGTGTCGTCTGTGGCCGATGTCACGTTCGCCTCGACCTTTGCCGTCGCTGGAATCTTCATGACGCCATTGCCGACCCCGGTGGTCGCCGGCGCCTTTGCCGCGGCGGCCGTCTTCGCAGCCGTGTTGGCCGTGGTGAAGGTTCTCGTATTTGCCCGTTTCAGGATCGCCTAGAACGCAGCCTTGACGATCGGCAGGAGTGGCCGCGGCACGGTCCTTGCGCCATGTGTGTGACGGTTCTTTTTCGAGGGCGCCGAGCCAGGGACAATGGTGATGATCACAAAAAAAGTTGGACCGTCTAGCGATAGTCGTTGAAACCGACCAGATTCCGAATTGCTGAAATTGTCGTTTGAAAGTACGCCTCCGAGAAGGGCCGCCTTGCGATGATTGGTAGGCTGTAGCTGATTGTCAGTATGGATATCCTTACTGACAGTCATCCTGTGAGCCGCCTCGAGATCGTCGATACGGGTCGGCGTCGGCGATGGTCTGATGCCGAGAAGCTGCGGATTGTTGAGGAGAGTTTTTCCGGTCCCCGGCTGTCGTCGGCAACGGCGCGGCGTCACGGGCTTTCGAACCAGCAGCTGTTTGCGTGGCGCAAGGCCTACCGCGAAGGGTGCCTCGGCGACGTCGGTGGGTTGGTGCCGGCGGTGATTGTCGCTGAGCGGCCAACGACGAGTCCGGGTTCGGACCGTGGCCGGATCGAGATCGTGATGGCGAACGGGCGGCGGGTGATCGTGGACCGAGATGTCGACGTCGAGGCTCTGATCCGGGTCGTGCAGGCGCTGGAGCGGCTTGCGTGATCCCGGTCCCGACTGGCGTGCGGGTCTGGCTTGCGACCGGCTATACGGATATGCGCCGGGCCTGTCCCTGCAGGTGCAGGAAGTGCTTCGCCGGGATCCGCTGAGCGGGCATCTGTTCTGCTTTCGGGGGCGCCGTGGCGATCTTTTGAAGGTGATCTGGCATGACGGCCAGGGCGCCTGCCTGTTCATGCGGGCATAGCTGGCGCCGAGGCTCGCGAGATGCAGCTGGTAGCGCTGCAGGTCCTCGGGCTCGGCCTGGTCCAGGGCCCGGCCGAGGAAGGCGGTGGCGCGGTATGCTGCGTGCCATCCGCCTCTGCTTCGAGAGCCGGCCGGCGGCATGGAGCGTCCGCAGCCCGTCGAGGAAGAGCCGCCGGAACAGGCGGAACAGCACCCGCACCGGCAGGAAGAACCGGGTCCGACAGTTGATCCAGCGTGTGCCATCGGGAGACAGGCCCCCGCCGGGCACCACGGCATGGATATGGGGATGATGGGTGAGCGCCGATCCCCAGGTGTGGAGCACGGCAGTGACGCCGATGCGGGCGCCGAGATGACTGGGGTCGGCGGCGATGGTCGCCAGCGTCTCGGCTGATGCCTTGAACAGCAGGTCGTAGACCGCCGCCTTGTTCTGGTAGGCCACAGTGCCGAGGACTGCCGGCAGGGTGAAGACGAGATGATAATAGGGCACGGGCAAAAGCTCGGACTGGCGGGCGGTGAGCCAGTCCCGGGCTGTTGACCCCTGGCACTTGGGGCAATGCCGGTTGCGGCATGAGTTGTAGGCGATCTCCACATGGGCGCAGTCGGCACAGCGCGCTACATGCCCGCCGAGCACCGCCGTGCGGCAGGAGCGGATCGCCCACATCACCTTCAACTGGCCGCGGCTGAGATGCCCGGCATGGGCCTTCTCATAGGCATCCCCATGGGCGTTCAGGATATCCGCGACCTCGAGCGGAGGCCGCGCCACGGACCGGCACGGCCTACAAGGGCGGCGGTGTCAGCAGCGAGAGCGGGCTCTCCACTTCGCGCAGCGTCTTCAGGGCGACGCGGGTGTAGACGGCCGTGGTGTCGAGCTTCCGGTGCCCGAGCAGCACCTGGATGACGCGGATATCGGTCTTGCGCTCTAGGAGGTGGGTGGCGAAGCTGTGCCGCAGGGTGTGCATGGAGACGCGCTTGTCGAGCCCGGGCGGCGGAGGCCGCCGTCCTGCACGCCCGGTCGAGCTGGCGGGTGGTGATGGGCTGGCCGGGATCGCGGCCCGGAAACAGCCAGCCCTGCGGCCGCCGCTCCTTCCACCAGCGGCGCAGCAGATCGAGCAGGTCTGGCGCGAGCATCACGTATCGATCCTTGCGCCCCTTGCCCTGCTCCACGCGGATCAGCATGCGGGCGCTGTCGATATCGGCGACCTTGAGGTGGGCCACCTCCGACACCCGCAGGCCGCAGCCATAGGCTAGTGGTTCGACCGCGACAGATGGAACCCATCTGTCGCGAGCGGGTCGAGCCACAAGTCTTTGATCTGGTGGATCAACTTTTCGAAACGTATGGGTACCATCCGTTTCGGTTGATCCACTAGGCTGAGGGTGGCGCGGTACTTGACGGTGGGCAGGCTCTCGCTGGGCCGGGCTTCGGCGTTGTCCGACAAACGGTCGTTTGGCGGCGTCCACAGGTTTTGTCCGCAAACATTGCCATTTAACGGCAAATCGGACATTGTCCGCGTTGAACGAGAAAACGGACAAATCACGCCTCATGACCGCTATCGGCTATGCGAGGGTCTCGACGGGGGACCAGGATACAGCGTTGCAACTCGACGCCTTGCGCAAAGCGGGCTGCGAGAAGCTGTTCGAGGACAAGGCATCGGGTATGAAGACCGATCGGCCCGGCTTGGCTGAGGCTATTCGTTATGCGCGTGACGGCGACACGCTGACGGTCTGGAAACTCGACCGTCTCGGCCGATCGATGAAACATCTGATCGAGATCGTCACCGAACTTGACGCCAAGGGTGTCGGCTTTCGCTCTATCACCGAGAACATCAGCACCACGACATCCGGCGGCCGCCTGGTCTTCCACGTATTCGGGGCTCTAGCGCAGTTCGAGCGTGATCTCATCAGGGAACGGACTCGCGCCGGTCTGCAGGCCGCGGAGGAACGGGGTCGACGCGGCGGTCGTCAGGCAGTCGTGACACCGGATAAACTCGCCAAAGCCCGTCAGCATCTGGCGGCCGGCCTCAACGTCAGGGAAGCCGCAGCCCGCGTGAAGATCGGCAAGACTGCGCTCTACGAAGCGCTCAAACACGCTGCTGACCATCGTCAAACGTGAGGTTACATGTATGACCCAGCTCCTGCCCCGTATCTGCTCGATCTCAATGCTGGCATTGTGCGCTCTAGCCGCCAGTTGCTCCCAAGGCGCGGCTGAAGATGCCGTGCCCGGCGGCGATCCCGCGCCATCGCCACAGGCCTATCTGGATCGTTTCATCAAGGATGACCCGGCAACCTGTATTGGTGAGGCGGATTTGATGACCGCCCAAATGGAACAGAAAAACGAAACCACAGGTTCCCAACCGTTGCGCCGGGCGGTAATCCTAATTGACGGGTCACGCTCCATGAATGGCCGACTCGACGGGCATCGCAAGCTTGATCTAGCCCGGCAAGCCGCAAAGGCTTTCATAGATACGCTGCCTCCCGACGTGGAGGCGTCTCTGGTTGCCTTCGGCCAGCAGGGTAACAACACCAAGGCTGGCAAGACGCGGTCCTGCGCCGCGATCGATACGTTGATGCCGATGACGGCCGACCATGGCGCGCTGGCGGCAGCCCTTTACCGCACGAAGGCGGTTGGTTGGACCCCGCTCGCTCAGGCAATGACTGAGGCGGAGGCAAGTCTTGCCCAGTCTTCAATTTCTGGAGAGCAGATCATCTATGTGGTTTCAGACGGTGAGGAGACATGTGGCGGCGATCCCGTCGCGACCGCGCGCCAGATCAATCAGGGTCAAGCACGCGCTATCGTCGATATCATAGGCTTCGGGCTGCCAGAAAACGAAGCGGCGAGTCTGCGGGCGGTGGCCAGCGCCGGGGGCGGGACCTTTGTCGATATCAAGACGAAGCAAACCTTCGACCAAACCATGGCCAAGGTTCATGAGTCTATCCGGCAAGCAGGCAATGCTGTACGCGCCAGCGATGCGATCAGCTCTAATGCTGTCAATACATCCAAAGCCATCGCTTATGCCAGTGTCTGCATCAGCAAGATCATCAGCAGTGAAAGCGTAAGGGTCAGCGACGATCTTTCCACCCGCGCAAATCGTGGTGAGCGTGAGCCATCCATGCGCAGCGTTCTCGACCTGCTGAAAGTGCGCCATCAAGACATGAAATCCCGTCTCAAGGTGTTCATGGATCGCCTTGAAGCATCTCAACGCGATGTTCGTTCAAACGTCGACAAAGCGACCCAGGAAGCGAAATAATCCTGAAGAACACCCAACCGGTGTATATTCTCTATCCGTTCTCAAAAGTCGGACAGATCGACCACTTTCGTGTCGTGACGCCAGGGAGGAGCAAAATGCGAACGATTGGCTTCCGCATATGGCGCTCAGCACGCCTTGCGGCCGGCTTGGCCGCGATTGCCGTGTTTCCCGTCCGGGCCGAGACACCGCAGGCAAAGCCCGAGCCCGCCGGCCTCGCACAAAGGCCAAGCCCGCGGGCAGGCGTCACGGCCGACCACTCGAAGTTCAAGATTCTCCAGCAGGACTTCAAATCCGCCCAGGACGTGACCGCCGCCTGCCTGACCTGCCACACCGAGGCGGCCAAGCAGGTGATGGGCTCCCTCCACTGGACCTGGCACTTCACCCATCCGAAGACCGGCCAGGAGCTCGGCAAGAGCAAGGTCATCAACTCCTTCTGCGGCAACGTCGCCGCCAACGAGCCACGCTGCACGAGCTGCCATGCCGGCTATGGGTGGGAGAAGATGGCCGACGGCCCGCCAAAGCAGGAGACCGCCGTCGACTGCCTCGTCTGCCACGCCGCGCCGGGGCGCTATGCCAAGCTCGACAATGAGGCCGGCCTTCCCCCCTTGGCGCCGCTGCCGCCCAAGGCCAAGACCATCACAGGAGCCGATGCGACGCCCGTCGATTTGTCGAAGGCGGCCATGAGCGTGGGACTGCCCACCCGCGAGAATTGCGGGCAATGCCATTTCTATGGCGGCGGCGGCGACAACGTGAAGCATGGCGACCTGTCCTCGGTGCTGTTCAACCCCTCCCGCTCCGTCGACGTGCACATGTCCAAGGACGGCGCCAATCTCACCTGCGCCGACTGCCACGTCACCAAGGCCCACAAGTCGGCCGGCAGCCGCTACGCCGTGACCGCCGCCGACACCATCGGGACCGGCAAGCCGGGCGAGCGGCGCGATGTGGCCACCTGCCAGTCCTGCCACGGCACGCGCCCCCATAAGGGTCTGACGCTTGAGGCGCTGACGCTGAACGACCACACCAACCGCGTGGCCTGCCAGACCTGCCATATTCCGAGCTTCGCCCGGGGCGGGGTGGCCACCAAGACCAAATGGGACTGGTCAACCGCCGGCCAGCTCAAGGACGGCAAGCCCTTCCACAAGGACGACTTCGTCCAGAGCGACGGCAAGCATCTGCACACCTATCTGTCGACCAAAGGCGATTTCCAATGGGGCGAGAATGTCACGCCTTATTACGCCTGGTTCGACGGGCAGGTGCGCTACACGACAGGTGACGACAAGATCGATCCTTCAAAGCCCGTGGAGATCAACCACATCGAGGGCAATCCCAACGACCCCAATGCACGCATCTGGCCATTCAAGAAGATGGTGGGGCGCCAAGCCTATGACACCGAGCTTTTGCATCTGGTGCACAATCAGGTCTATGGCCCCACGACCACGACGGCGTTCTGGACCAATTTCGACTGGTCCAAATCCATCAAGGCGGCCATGGATTACATCGGCGCGCCCTATTCGGGGCATTTCGGCTTCGTCGATACGCGGATGTACTGGCCCATCACCCACATGGTCGCGCCCAAGGATCAGGCGCTCTCCTGCAACGATTGCCACCAGAAGAACAGACGCCTCGCATCGCTGACGTCCACCGTCTACATGCCGGGCACGCGTCCACCCGGCCTGATCGACTGGCTGGGCTTTGGAATGGTCGCGGCGGCCTTCTTCGGTGTCGTCGCCCATGCGGGCCTGCGCACCCTTGCCCGATCGGGCCGGCCGCCGCACGGCGGCGCGGCGTCGGACACGCACGATGAAGGAGGAAAGGGCCATGACTGAGCGTCTCGTCCGGATCTACCCGCTGTTCGAGCGCTTCTGGCACTGGTCCCAGGCGGCCTTGATCTTCCTGCTCTTGTTCACGGGCTTCGCCATCCGCGGGCTGCACCACCTCATCGGCTTCAAGGAGGCTGTGACGCTCCACACATTCGGCGCGCTGGCGCTCGTGGTGCTGTGGATCTTCGCCATCTTCTGGCACCTGACCACGGGCACCTGGGTGCATTATGTGCCCACCACGGAAGGCCTTTGGAAGGTCGCGCGCTTTTATGCGTGGGGCATCTTCAAAGGCGAGCACCACCCTTTTCGCAAGGCCTATTGGCGCAAGCACAACCCTTTGCAGGCGCTCTCCTATCTCGCGCTCAAGCTGGTGCTGTTCCCGGCCATCTGGATCTCCGGGATCGTCTATCTCACCTTCAACCTGTGGGCGACGCGGCCCGATGCGACGCTCGTGCTTCAGGTGGTGGCGGGACTGCATGTCCTCACCGCCTTCGCCATTCTGGCCTTCATCATCATCCACGTCTACTTGCTCACCACCGGTCATTCGTTCCGCGAGCATGTGATGCCGATGATTACCGGCTATGACATGGTCGCTCTGACCAAGGCCGAGGAAGACTATCTCGCCGCCGACGAGCCAGGCCGGCTCCGATAGAGCAAGATCCGAACATATGGGATCATCTCGTGGTTCCACATGTTCGATGAACTCCCCTCTCACGTCTTGAAGTGAGCGGGTTGGCTTGTGTCGGCGCAGCAGGTGTCGACGCAGCAGGGATCCCCTCCCCGCTGTCGCGAAGCCTCGAACAGGTGCCACAGCGGCTCGCCCCTCCTGAGGCGATCACGCCCCTTCCTGGAGAAGGTGGAATGATCCGGCAGGCAACCTCGAAGACCGATCCGCCTGCGCGTCACCACTTGTATTTCAGCGATGCCGTCACCGTGCGGCCCTCGCCATAAAAGCAGGCATACTGCGGCCGTATCCGTTCATTAAAAGGTGATGGCAGCGACCGGCGAAACGTGCTAGGTTGTACACAATTCAACACACGGAGGCTGTTCCATGACCGCTAGCACCACCATGACGATTCGGGTTCGGCCCGATGTGAAAGAAAAGCTCGACCGGATCGCGACCGACACGCAGCGGAGCAAATCCTTCCTCGCGGGCGAAGCCGTCGCCGCCTATGTCGATCGCGAGCTTGAAATCATCGACGGCATCAAACGCGGCATGGCCGATGCGGCGGCCGGCCGAGTGATCCCCCATGCGCAGGCCGTCGCGGAAATGCGTGAGGTTATCGAGGATGCGAAGCGCCGGAAAGCCGCGCGCGGATGAGGCCGGTTGTCTGGTCGATTGAAGCGCAGCGGGATAACCTCGAAATCCTGCGCTATATCGCAGAGGACAACCCATTCGCCGCCGAACGGGTCGTGGACGTGATCGAGGACGCCGGGAACACGCTAGGCGAGATGGCGACCGGGAGGCCGGGGCGGGTGAGCGGAACCTATGAAAAGTCCCTCGCCCGTCATCCCTACATCATCGCCTATGAGCTGCGGGACGTTGCGGGCCGGGAAAGCGTCGTGATCGTGCGCGTCATCCACACGTCGCGGGATTGGCCGGCCGAGGAATGGCCGCACTAACTTAAAGACGTAGTAACGTTTCTAACTATATGCTGTAATACGTATTCACGCAAAGACGGCGGACAGCACTGCCTCTGTCGTCGTGGCGCATCCATGGAGAACCTGGCCCATAGCGCATCCTTCCATTCCTGCGAAAAGACTGCACCATCAAAGCCCGGGATCAAACATCTAAGGACGCTTGATGGGGCGATCGGGAACGGTCTCAAGGAACTGAACATCGAGGCCGTCCTCAGAGAGAGCACTGGTCGGGAGCAACGGCTTGCCGACAACATGGTCGGCAGGCGCTGACTCACCACTGAGTCCGGCGATGAACCCTTCGCCGAAATCCCAATTTTGCTTCGCCGCATAATCCTTCGATGGCGTAGGAGGACAGGCCGAGCTCGGGGAAGAGCATGACGGCGGTGCCATCCTCATGGCCCTTTTCGGCGAGCTCGAGAGTGCGCGCCGTGGCGAAGCCGGGATTGGCCACCGCGGCGCGGGGAACGTAGGCGGCGATCCGCAGGAAGTCGTGACGATACAGGCAGCTGAAATCTCTCATGACGTAAACGCCGTGCTGTGCCGGAAGAGAATCCGTCTCGTCCGGTCGAATGCCATGAGTGACGGCGCATTGCACTCGAAAGCGTCACGGCGGCGGCAGGTTTGATCGCCGCGCGCTATGCCTCCTCGAACAGCGGAGGCGGCGGCGGGGCGTGCGGCTCCAGGCGCTCGATGGAAGGGTTGTCCTCCGCTGCCGCAGGCGTCTCGCGCTCCACCTCGGCCGGCTCGTGATCGAGCGTGGCCGCAGACTCGTTGGCATCCTCCGAATAGGAATAGCCGCGCTTGCGCCTCGGGGACGGGCGTTTCGGCTCCGAAACGGGTGCTCGTGCAGGCATGACGCTCCCTCCTTCGCTTCGGGCCGGACTCTGCCCTCAATGCTCATCATCAGGCGAGAACGGCGCAGTGTTGTTAATTTGCATCATGGATCATTATTCACCTGCCACCTAAACTTCAAAATGCAGTTGTGGTATTACTGTGCGTAAGATCGCGAATATGCGCCGGCAAGATGTCTACCCCCGCGAAGACGTGGGACGTATATATATTGTGTATTGTACACTACGTACGATGCGCGGAGCAGGGAGGCGCCGATGAGCAAGACCCATCTTGCGGTGCTCGACCACACCATCCAGCAGACCAATGTCTGGCTCAAGACGCTGATGGTGGACCATGTGCTCGGCGAGAAGCAGCACGCCTACGGCGCGCTGCGGGCGGTGTTGCACGCCCTGCGGGACCGCCTGCCGCCGGAAAATGCGGTGCAGCTCGGCGCGCAGCTGCCAATTCTGGCGCGCGACATCTATTATGAGGGCTGGCGCATGGGACGCGAGCCCCATGCGGGCCGCCGGATCGAGGACTTCCTCGATGCCATCGCGGGGGAGCTGCCGCCGCAATTTCCGCGGGATCCGCTCGGCACCGCGGTGGCGGTCTTCGATCTCCTGTGGCGGGAGCTCGACCCCGGCGAGACGGCGAAGATCATCGGGCTGCTGCCGGAGCCGCTGCGGCGCCTGTGGCCGCTCGCGGCGCGGCCCTGAGGCTCCGGCAATCGGGCCGGCGGAACGAGGATCGGAAGCGGACCATGTACAATCATCTCCTCCTCCCCACCGACGGGTCGCCCCTCTCCACCGTCGCGTTGGAAAAGAGTCTCGCCTTCGCGCGGGACGCGGGCGCCAAGGTCACGGTGGTGATGGTGGTCGAGCCGTTCCACGTCTTTTCCGCGGCCCCGGACCAGCTGGAGCCGACGCGCAGCGAATATGAGCGGCACGCCAGGGAGCAGGCGGCCGCCTGCCTCACCGACGCGGAGCTCAAGGCCAGGGCGCTCGGGGTTCCGTGCGCGGTGCTCCAGGTGGAGGGCGACGAGCCGCACCGGGTGATCATCGATACCGCCGAGCGCAATGCCTGCGACCTCATCGCCATGGCCTCGCACGGCAGGCGGGGCGTCGCGGCCATCCTCCTTGGGAGCGTGACGGCCAAGGTGCTAGCCTATTCCCACACTCCAGTGCTGGTCTACAGGTGAGCGCCGTTATGTCCGATGCAGCACCGGCCTCGACAGCCGCCGTCGCGGGCGCCGGCCTGTGCCTGTTCGCCCTGGAGGGGAGCCGCGAGCTGGGCACGGTGGTGGCGCATGGCCTGGGCGTCGCGCTCGCGGCCCACGAGGAGCGCGATTTCGAGGACGGTGAGCACAAGGCGCGCCCGATCGATGCCGTGGGTGGTGCAGATGTCTACGTGCTGCATTCGCTCCACGGCGAGCCCGGGCGGAGCGCCAACGACAAATTGTGCCGCCTCCTGTTCTTCATCGGCGCGCTGAAGGATGCCGGGGCGGCGCGGGTGACGGCCGTCACCCCTTACCTGTGCTACGCGCGCAAGGACCGCCGCACCAAGCCGAACGATCCGGTGACCACGCGCTATGTGGCATCGGTGTTCGAGGCGGTGGGGACGGACGTCCTGGTGGCGGTGGAGGTGCACAACGAAACCGCCTTCGAGAACGCCTTCCGCCGCCGGTCCGTCGCGCTTACGGCGACGCCGGTGTTGGTGCGCAGGATCATGGAGCTGGTGGGCGGGGAACGGCTGTGCGTGATCTCGCCGGACCTCGGCGGCGGCAAGCGGGCGGACCTGCTGCGCGAGGCGCTGGAGGGCGCGGTGGGCCGGCCGGTGGGCAAGGCCTTCGCCGAGAAGCACCGCAGCGCCGGGGTGGTGTCCGGCGATCTCTTTGTCGGCGATGTCGAGGATGCCACCTGCATCATCGTGGACGATCTCATCAGCACGGGCGTGACGCTCGCCCGCGCTGCCCATGCCGCCCGCAAGGCAGGTGCGCGCCGGGTGCTCGCCTGCGTCACCCACGGCCTGTTCATGCCGGGGGCCGAGACGGTGCTCGCCGATCCGGTGATCGAGCGCATCCTGGTCACGGACACGGTGCCCCCGTTCCGCCTCGGCGCCGGGCCGGTGCGCGACAAGCTCGACATCGTGCCGGTCGGCCCGCTCGTCGCCGACGCGATCCGCCGGCTCAGCCGCAACCTGCCGCTCAGCGACCTTCTGGTGTTCTGAGCAGGGGCTCCAGCGCTGCCGCATCAGCTGCGGCGAGGCGCAGGTAGGCGCGGGCGCGGCGCGGCCACTTCTCCGGCGTGCGCGGCTTGGCGTCGAGCAGGTGGGCGATGGAGAGGCGCGCACGCAGCATGGCCCGGTGGCAGCGATAAAAGAGGTAGAGCCCGCTCGACGGATCATCGCCGAGCGATGCCCCAAG
This sequence comes from Roseixanthobacter psychrophilus, assembly GCF_043195195.1. Classification (NCBI taxonomy): domain Bacteria; kingdom Pseudomonadati; phylum Pseudomonadota; class Alphaproteobacteria; order Hyphomicrobiales; family Xanthobacteraceae; genus Roseixanthobacter; species Roseixanthobacter psychrophilus. Next base: position 3,172 of record NZ_JBAFWT010000045.1, on the reverse strand, counting down.
CCGGTGCCGGAGCCGCGCCCCGACCCACCGGGCGCCGAGGCGCTCGCACTCCATGTCGAGATAGGCCACCTCGTCCAGCGGATCGAGGGCGCGCAGGTGCGCATCGAACTCGAGGCGATCGATGATGGTCACGCGCGGGCATAGCCAGATGTGCTCCGGCCTCAGGTCTCCGTGCGCATCGACGATCCGGTTCTCGCGGGCGCGGCACGCCAGCAGATCCGCCCGCGTTGCGAGGAACCGGCGCTGCACGCTCGCGATCCGAGCGATGCGGCCCTGCGGAAGGGCGAACCTGCGGTTCGCGAGCAGGCTTCGCTCATGCTCCACCGCCCGCCGCCAGTCCGCCAGATGGCGCGCGGGCGGAACGTGAACGCGGGGCGCATGGCGGTAGAACGCCTTGAGCGTCGCGGTGATCCGATCGAGCGCCCGGGCATCGGGACCGCCGGCCTGCAGCGCCGCTTCCAGGCTGCCGTCCGCCTTCAGGCGCCGCATAAGGACGATCCAGTCCACCACGGCGCCGGGGCCGCCGATGCCGAGGCCCGCCGCCGAGGCCGTCAGCGGCGCAACGCCCAGATACACATCCGGCGCGAGGCGGCGGTTCAGGAGATATTCCTGTCGGCACGCCGTTTCGCGCCGTTCCAGCGTGGAGAAGTCCAGATAGGGGAAGCGCACGGGTTTCTTCAGCTTGTAGACGCGGTCGTCGGTCAGGAAGACCCAGGACATATGGGTTTCCTGCGGTTCCACGTGCCCGGCGGGGACCGGGTAGGACTCGGGCCGGCCGAGCCAGCGCACCTTCTCATCGAGGCTGATGGGAGCCGGCAGGACCTCCGGTTCGTGCTCCATGTGCGGCGGCCCCATGTCTCAAGGCAGAACAGGTGCTAGAGCACGTTCCGATGGGGTTGCATAGCAGTCCAGTCGGCAAACGTTCTCTCGTCCCGGGTCTGGAGGCGGATTCATCCTTGATGCCGGTCAACGCGCTCATCGCCGCGCGTGCGACCGCTGGATCGCGTCCACCGGAAGGCAGGGGATTTCCAGCGCCTTGAACAGCTTTCGCGTCGCCGCTGCCGAGCCGTCCACGTCGATGCTGCGGCAGGCATCGTCGATGACGATCACCTCGAAGCCCGCGCGCCGGGCGTCCTCCGCCGAGTAGCGCACGCAGAAATCGAAGGCGAGGCCCGCAACGAAGAGGCGGGCGAGCCCGCGCTCGCGCAGATAGCCCGCAAGCCCCGTCGCCGTGGTGCGGTCGTTCTCGAAGAAGGCGGAATAGGAGTCGATCGCGTGGTGATATCCCTTGCGCAGGATGAGCTGGGCGTGGGGAATATTCAGGCCGGCGTGAAAGGCGGCCCCGTCCGTTCCCTGCACGCAGTGATCCGGCCACAGGACCTGCGTGCCATACAGCGCCTCCATGGTCTGGAACGGCTGCGCGCCGGTATGGGACGATGCGAACGACATATGGCCGGGCGGATGCCAGTCCTGCGTCAGCACCACATGGGGGAACGCGCCCGCAAGGCGGTTGATGAGCGGGACGACCTCGTCGCCGTGCGGCACGGCGAGGTGTCCGCCGGAGCAGAAATCATTCTGGATGTCCACAACCAGGAGCACGTCGCGCCCATCCACGGTGAAGGCTTCGCTCAGGGGACGATCTCCTCGCTAGGGGCGGGCGGACGCGGCGATGCGCCGGAGCCGCCGCCGGATGGGCGAGCCTATCTCACCCGGAGGCCGAGGGCGACGCCACCGGATGCTGCGCCAGCAGCGCGACGACCTCCTCGTCGCTCACCTGCCGGAAGTCGGAATAGAAATAGCCGATGGCGCCGAAATCCTCGTGGTCCTCCAGGCAGACGATCGCATCGGCATCGCCGCGCAGCTGCCTCAGCGTGTCGGTCGGCGCCACCGGGACCGCCAGCACGAGCCGGCCGGGCCTGCGCGCGCGCACGGCCTGCAACGCGGCGCGGGTGGTGGCGCCGGTGGCGATGCCGTCGTCCACGACGATGACCGTGCGGCCGGCGAGCTCGGGATGGGCGCGGGCGCCCAGATAGCGCGCGCGCCGGCGCTCGATCTCCGCCAGCTCGCGGTCGCGCACCCTGGCGAACTCCGCTTCGCTCACGCCGGTGACCGCGATCACGTCCGCATTGCGTACCGTCAGGGGCGATGGGCCGTCCACCACGGCGCCCATGGCGTATTCCGGCTCGAACGGGACACCGATCTTGCGCACCAGAATGAGATCGAGCGGGGCGTCGAGCGCCTTGGCCACCTCCGCGGCGACCGGCACGCCGCCGCGCGGCAGGGCGAGCACCACCGGCTTTTCCGCCTTGTAGGGCGCCAGAGCCCCGGCGAGCTGCCGGCCGGCGTCGATGCGGTCGATGAAGGGCATGGCGGTATCCGGGCTAGGCCGCGTCCGGCGCGGGCGCGGCGAGATATGTCCCAAACCAGTCTGCGGCGAGCGCGATCACCGTGTCCATGGCACCGGTTTCGGGAAAGAGATGCGTGGCGCCCGGCACGATCCGCAGCGCCTTCGGCCCCGCGAGCTGAGCAAGGGCCTGCCGGTTCAGCTCCAGCACCTCGCGGTCCGCGCCGCCGACGATGAGTAGGGTGGGCGCGCGCACCTGCGGCAGCAGCGGACCGGCGAGATCGGGCCGCCCGCCGCGCGAGACGATGGCGCCGATCCGCGTGCGGAGCTGCGCTGCGGCCACGAGCGCGGCAGCCGCCCCCGTGCTCGCCCCGAACAGGCCGAGCGGCAACGCTGAAAGGTCCGGCCGGACATCGATCCAGTGCACCGCATCCGCCAGCCGCCCGGCGAGCAGGGAAATGTCGAAAACATTGGCGCGGTCGGCTTCCTCGTCGGCGGTCAGGAGATCGAACAGCAGCGTAGCCATGCCCCGCCGGTTCAGCGCCTCGGCGACCGCCCGGTTACGAGAGCTGAGGCGGCTCGATCCGCTGCCATGGGCGAACACCACAAGAGACCTGACCGCCTCCGGCAGCCAGAGATCGCCGGCCAGATGCACCGGGCCGATGAAAATCTCGCGGGAATGGCGGCGTTCGAGGCCTGCTGCCATGGCCTTCTCCTCATCTTCTGCCACCTATAGGGCGTCGGCGCCGCGGCGCCTTGCGCGGAATCAAGGCGGCGGGGGGACGGGGCCAGTGTGCGGCCCGCCGGGCCGCTGGTCCGGCGAGCCGG